>JAVHQY010000095.1:0-15516 GCA_036171375.1 Rhodoferax sp.
ACCCACGACAAACGGATTAAAAGTCCGCTGCTCTACCAACTGAGCTAACATCCCACTGATGCCGGGTGAATCATGTTTTGACCACCCTGCAAAGCCGCTGATTGTATCGGCAAAACTATCGGTTCTTTAGTCAGCCGCGCAGATTTTGTCGAGCAGCCAGCCCGCCGCGCAGTGGCCAAAAGTCGCTGTCACGCTCACCACTGAACCGTAGCCGTGACAATTGAGACTGCCGTCGCTGGCAGCAGCACAGGAGGCATCGGGCACCTGCACTGGCTCACGGCTGAAGACACAGTGGATGCCCATTTTTTTTCCCGGCCTGGTGGTTGGGTGCTGCCGGCGCAAACGTTGTCGCACTTGCGCCAACAGCGGATCGTGCGTGACACTGGCCAGATCGTCGATGTCGACGCCATGCGCGTGGCGTTTGCCACCGGCCGCACCGACGCAGATGAACCACGTCTGACTGGCAACAGCCCAGTCCGCCAGCACTACTTTCGCCCGCACCTGGTCACAGGCATCGATGACAGCACTGACACCCACTGGCAGCAATCCGGGCCAGTTGTCGGCTGCCACAAATTCTTCAATGCAATTGACGTGGCAAGCTGGATTGATGGCATGAATGCGATCCCGCATGGCCAACACTTTGGCCTGCCCCAATGTCGCATCGATGGCCTGAACCTGACGATTGATATTGGACTCCGAAACATGGTCCAGATCGATCAGCGTCAACTGCCCAACACCGCTGCGCGCCAGCGCTTCCGCAGCCCAGGAACCAACGCCGCCGACACCGACCACCGCTACGTGGGCGGTAGCGATGCGCTGTGCCCCAACGACACCGTAGAGGCGCGCCAGGCCACCAAAGCGACGGTCAGTTGACACTATTTGATTCGCACCAATCTTTCCTTGGCGACGACTGCCGCTTCGGACTGCGGGTAGGCCTTGATCAGATCGTCGAGTGTCTTGCGCGCGGCCCGTGTGTCCTTGAGTTCAAGCTGGCAATTGGCGATCGACAAAACCGCCTCTGGCGCGCGCAAATGATCCGGTTCACGCCCGATCAAAGAGCGAAAGTTGATGATGGCCTCTTTGTAATTGCGTGTCGCATACTGCGCATTGCCCAACCAGAACAGCGCCGACGAGGCATAACCCGTTTTCGGATAGTGCTTGAGAAAATCGACAAAAGCAGTTTGCGCGGCAACGAAATCGCTCTTTCTGAAAACGGCCAAGGCGGACTCGAACTCGCGTTTTTCTGCCGGCTCGGCCATGAATTCGCGACCATCGATGCTCACTTTCAATGGTTCAAATTGACGCAAGCGTTCATCAACCCCCTGTGCAATGTCCTTCTGGTGGCGCTGCACTTCGGCGACATCGCGCGAAAGTTGTTCGTTGAGACCGCGCAGCATTGCCAGTTCGTTGCGCAGGGTTTCAATCTGGTTTTGCAGGTCAAGCAGGCTACGCCGCAGCGTCGCATTGTCCTCACTGCTGCGGCTGGCACCCTGTTCAGCGCTGGCGCGCACGGCATCGACGCGCTGGCGCAGGTCAAGGATGGCGCGCCGTGCTTCTTCGTCGTCAAACAGTCCGGCGCTGGCGCTGACAGCACCCAGGCCCAACAGCAGCAGCGCGACCAGGCGGCGCAAAGGCTTGGCAAATTGCATCGTCAACCGTCCTAGCGGTAAGTGATTTCAGCGCGACGGTTCTTTGCCATCGCCGCTTCATCCGATCCGGCCACTGCCGGCTTTTCCTTGCCAAAGCTCACCGCTTCGAGTTGCGAGCCAGTCACGCCAAGATGCTCCAACGCCGCGCGCACCGCCTCAGCGCGTTTCTGACCGAGTGCCAAGTTGTATTCACGGCCGCCGCGGTCGTCGGTGTGACCTTCGATCGCCACCTTGTGTGCCTTGCCGGCCTTGATGAAGCGGGCATGGGTCTCAATCACGGAAAGAAACTCTGGCTTGACGATGTAGCTGTCGTAATCAAAATAGACGATGCTGGCTCCGCCGGGGCCGACACCGGGCTGCGCCGACTTGCCAAGGTCCACCGACGACACACCGCCAGCGGCAACCCCGGCCCCGTCTGCAGCAGCGGGCAAAACCGACGTGGCCGCCTTGTCCTGCACCGGAACATCGTCAAGCTTTACCTCTGAGGCGCAACCCGCCATCAGTACCGTTACCGCCAAAGTCAACAACAAACGCTTCATCAAAATTACTCCTTAAAAATCAACTGTTTTTCAAATGGGCCCCAATCCGGCTCCCGAATGTCGCCAGTCGGTCCATTCAGTCGCCCTTTGACTCTGCCATCGAGCGTGGTGGTCATCAAAACGTCCCGGCCCTGCAGCCGGGTGGCGTAAATGATCATGCGTGCGTTGGGCGCAAAGCTGGGGCTCTCGTCGGTGCTCGTCTCGGTAGTCCCCGTCACCGAGCCGGATGCCAAATCCATCACTTGCAATTTGAACGCCCCGGCAACCCGGGAAATGTAGGCCAGCCATTTACCATCGGGACTGACGGTTGGTGAAATGTTGTAACTGCCGGTAAAGGTGACGCGCTGTGCGTTGCCACCAGTGGCCGACATTTTGTAAATTTGCGGTGCGCCACCACGGTCGCTGACAAAATAAATCGTCTGGCCGTCGGGCGCATAAACCGGCTCGGTGTCGATACTGCTGGACTGCGCCAAGCGCCTCGGTTCACCGCCGCCGGCGGCAATGGCATACAACTGCGAGCCACCGCTGCGGCTAAGCGTCACGGCCAAGGTGTGGCCATCGGGCGACCAGGCCGGTGCACTGTTGGAACCACGAAAATTGGCAACCAGGCGGCGTTTGCCGGTAGCGACTTCGTGCACATACACCACCGGCTTGCGCGATTCAAACGAAACGTAGGCCAAACGCCCGCCGTCGGGCGACCAGGCCGGAGAAATGATGGGCTGCGCGCTACTCAGTGCTGATTTGGCGTTTTCACCGTCGGCATCTGCCACCCACAACTGATAGCGCTGGCCAACCTCCGTCACATAGCTGATGCGGGTTGAAAAAACACCTTTGTCGCCGGTGAGTTTTTCATAAACAAAATCAGCGATGCGGTGTGCCGCCATGCGCAAGTCAGAGCGGGCGACGGCAAAACTGTGACCGCCCAGATCCTGCCCACGCACCACGTCCCAAAGACGAAAACGTACATCCCAGCGACCGTCAGCCAAGCGGCTGACACTGCCAGTCAGCAGCGAATCGGCCCCGCGCTGCCGCCAGCCGCCAAATTCCGGCCGACTGAGCTCATCGAGCGTCGGCACCCCGGCATCGACCGCGCGAAACTGGCCACTGCGCTCAAGGTCGGCCTGCACGATGGCGGCGATTTTTTGCGGTGCCGCCTCGCGGTCACGGAAGCTGGCAACGGCAATTGGCAACTGGGTCAGGCCGATGCCGGAGACCTCGACGCGAAACTGCGCCTGCGCCGACAGACTGGCCAACAGCAGACCAAGCAGCGTGAAACGAAGCAGCTCAGCAAACCGGCGGATAACTTGCGGGGTCATTGGTGTGATCAGAGGTCAAAGTGAGATTCAAACAATACAGCGAAAAATATTTTCCAAACGCTGCCTGGGCCTGCATGGTACACACTGCAAAGCCCATGGCACCATCAAGAAAACCAAAACGAAAAAAATAACTGCGCAGGAATGCTAACACCGCTGACACGCCGGCCCGGGTCATGGAAGTTTTTTGCCCCGCTGCAAAGCGCTGCTGGGCCCAGGCCTGACTGTACTGTTCGAGTTTGCGCCAGTAGTCGGCTGGCGTCGGGTAACTGTAGTGCAACAGGGCGTAACTCAAACGTTTCACGGTGCCCGGTGCCAGCAGCACACGCTCATGCACCAGATCGTCGCTGAAATGGCCTGCGTCGCTTTTGAACAAGCGCAAAACATAATCCGGGGTCCAGCCACAGTGACGGATCCAGCGACCGCAGAACTGCGTCAGGCGGGGTATTTCGTAAGCGATGGCCTGATCGTCCTCGATCGCCCGCTGGATCTGGCGCGCCAGCGCGTCGCTCACCCGCTCATCCGCATCCAGTGACAGCACCCAGGAACATTGTGCCAACGCCAGTGCCCGGTTTTTCTGGATGCCAAACCCCGGCCAGTTGGCGCTGACGTGCACCTTGGCACCCAAGCTGCGCGCGATGGCAACGGTGGCATCGGTGCTGCCGCAATCCAGCACCACCACCTCGTCCGCAAACGACACCGACTCCAGACAGGCAGCGATATTGGCGGCCTCGTTGAAGGTAATGACGATGACAGAAAGGCGCATAGGGCTGGCGGCGAAGTTTAGCAAGTTGCCGTCATAATAGCCGGATGTTTGGCAAGCGCGGCAGCCCCCTCCAGCCTCAGGTGATCAGTTTGCGGTCGGCTCTGATTGCCCTTGTCGGCCTCGCAACAGGCCTGCCGATTGCCTGGGTCAGCATCACCAAACTGCTGTTGTTCATTTTTATTTTGGTTTTTTCGCTGACCCTGCAACACCAGCACAAGGCGTGTTTTACAGCGCAGGGCATGTGGACACCGTGGGCCGTGCTTGCCGTCGTATTCTCGTTTGCGCTCAGCCTGCTATGGACTCAGGCGGGCATGGAGTCGGCTTTGGCGGCGTTTAACAAACATGGCCGATTGCTGGTCATCGTGCTGCTGATGAGCCTGATCCGCAGCCGCTCTGAAGTGCGTCTTGGGATGCTGGCCTTTGCGGCGGGCCAGACCTTTTTGTTGCTGAGTTCGTGGCTGCTTGCCCTGGGTGTTCCGCTGGCCTGGGCAACTGCCAGCGGACGCGGCAACGAGGTGGTGGTTTTTTCCAACTATCTCAGCCAGTCGATCGTTTTCGCTACCAGCGCCGCAGTGTTCTGGCATCTGCGCACGCTGCGACTTTGGCCACGCTGGCTTGGTGTTGGGTTTGCCGCGCTGGCGCTGCTCAATGTTTTTGCGCTGCTGATCGGGCGCACCGGCTACCTGGTGGCAATCATGCTGGTGTCGCTGACGGTGATGTGGGCCATGCCCAAGCGCTCACGCCTGCCGGTGCTGGTGGTGCTGCCGTTGCTGCTGCTCACCAGCCTGTATTTTGGATCGACACGGGTGCAGCAAAACCTGTCAACCCTGATTCAGGAAACCAGAAACTATATCGTTGAAGGCCGCGACGAAAGCGCCACCGGCTGGATCAACAATTCGGCTGGTTGGCGACTCAACGCCTGGCACCGATCGTTGCAGGCGATTGAGGCCCAACCCGCACGCGGTTATGGGGTGGGCAGTTGGGCCAACACCGTCAGCCGCTTTGAAGGCTCCACCGCAGCGCTGACTTTTGGTTCCGCGCAGATCCGCAATCCACACCAGGAATACCTGCTGTGGACGGTTGAACTGGGCGTGACGGGAACGCTGCTGCTACTGTTACTGCTGGCTTGCCTGATGCGCGACAGTCGAAAATTCAAAGCGCCCATTGCGCACGCCACCCAATGCGTGGTGGCCGCACTGGCGCTATCGTGTCTGTTCAACTCGATTTTGTTCGACGGCCTGATCGGCGATTACTTCTGTCTGCTGCTGGGGCTGTTGATGGCGCTGGGACTACAGCAGAATACCACCAACCATGGCGTGCAAACCGCGCTGGAACAAAACCGCAAACCGAAGGTCGCAGCGTGAAGTTTTTTCCCCTTCCTCCCATGCAATCCGGTGCCGACAACGTGGCCGTGAGCATTTTGCAGCGCCTGCGCCAACTGCGTCCCTATTTCGGTGGGCAACCGGGCACCTGGGTCATCATGTTGGCTGGTGCCGTCGTCGGTGCGGCCACCGAGCCGCTCATTCCGGCCCTGCTCAAACCGCTGCTCGACCGCGGTTTTCAACAGGGTGCGCTGGCCATCTGGATGGTTCCGGTGGCGCTTTTGCTGCTGTTTGGTGTGCGCAGTCTGGCCGGCTATGTCGCACAAATCAGTCTGACCAAAATCACCCAGCACGGCCTGCTCGGCATGCGCCGTGCCATGTTCGAAAAAATTCTGCTGGCACACCTGGACCTGTTTCAGCAACAAAGCGCCAGCGCGCTGGCCAACACCGCGGTGTATGAAATCCAGAGCGGATCGGTGATGCTGATCAACGCACTGCTGAGCCTGACCCGCAACGGTTTGACGGCACTGGCACTGGTCGGCTACCTGTTTTACCTGAACTGGAAACTGACCTTGATCGTTGCCACCGTGTTTCCGGCGGTGGTGGCTGTCATGCGGGTTCTCACGCGTCGGCTGCACCGGCTGGCCAGGGCCAACCAAGAAGCCACCGACAACCTGGCGTATGTGGTGGAAGAAAACGTGCTGGCACAACGCGACATCCGCTTGTACGCCGCGCAGCACTCGCAAGCACAGCGCTTCAATCTGCTCAGCGAATCGCTGCGCCGGCTGGCGATGAAATCCACCGTCGCCGGTGCTGCCATGACACCACTAACCCAGATGCTCGCCGCCGTGGCACTGTCCGCGGTGATTTCGGTGGCGCTGGTGCAAAGCGCGCACAGTGGCACCTCGGTCGGCGGTTTCGTCGCTTTCATCACCGCCATGCTGATGACCATTGCGCCAATCCGCCAACTGTCGGAAGTCTCCAGTCCGATCACGCGTGGGCTGGTGGCGGTGGAGCGCGGACTGAACCTGATCACCGCCACACCGAGCGAGTCCGGTGGCGCATTCGACAAGCAAAGAGCCGATGGCGACATCGAATTTCACCAGGCCACGGTAAAGTATCCACAGGCGACAGAGCCCGCCATCAGGGAACTCAATTTGTCGGTGCGGGCCGGCGAGACGGTGGCGCTGGTGGGCTCTTCCGGTTCGGGCAAAACGACTCTGGTCAATCTGCTGCCGCGCCTGGTCGATCTCAGTGCCGGACAGGTTTTGCTCGACGGCCACGACATCCATGAGTGGTCGTTGTCAGCACTGCGTGCACAGTTTTCCTATGTTGGCCAACAAGTGGTGATGATCAATGACAGCATCGCTGCCAACGTGGCGCTGGGCCAAACGCCCGACCGCGCCCGGGTTGAAGACTGCCTGCGTTGCGCCAATTTGACCCAGTTCGTGCAAGACTTGCCCAACGGCATCGACACTGAAGTCGGTCATAACGCAACGCAGCTCTCGGGTGGGCAACGCCAGCGACTGGCCATTGCCCGCGCGCTGTACAAGGATGCGCCGGTGCTGATTCTCGACGAGGCCACTTCGGCGCTCGATTCCGAGTCTGAGCGGGCGGTACAGGATGCGCTGGAGCACCTGATGAAAAACCGGACCACGCTGGTGATCGCGCACCGCCTCTCCACCGTGCACCACGCCGACCGCATCGTGGTCATGGAAGCAGGCCAGATCATCGAAATCGGCAACCACACCGAACTGCTGCGCCGTGGTGGCCAGTACGCCCGGCTGTACCAGCTCGGTCTGCACACCAGCAATACTTGAAC
This sequence comes from Rhodoferax sp., assembly GCA_036171375.1. GTDB lineage: Bacteria > Pseudomonadota > Gammaproteobacteria > Burkholderiales > Burkholderiaceae_C > Rhodoferax. The sequence goes on from JAVHQY010000095.1 coordinate 7,412, forward strand.
GCTGACAGCACTGCACTACAGCAGCACAATGTCGTATTGTTCCTGGCCCATTGCGCTTTCACTTTGCAAGGAAACTGGTTTGCCGATGAAACCGCTCAAGCTGGCCAGGTGCTGACTTTCCTCGTCGAGAAAAAGTTCAATCACTTTTGGTGCCGCCACCACCCGGAATTCACGCGGGTTAAACTGGCGCGCTTCGCGCAAGATTTCCCGGAAAATGTTGTAGGCCACCGTGCGAACCGTTTTGACGCTGCCTTTGCCGGCACACTCTGGACAGGGTTCGCACAAGCGGTGCGCCAGCGACTCGCGGGTGCGTTTGCGCGTCATCTCGACCAGGCCGAGCTGGGAAAATTCTCCGGCCATGGTCTTGACCCGGTCGCGCGCGAGCTGTTTGCGAAACTCGGCCAGCACCGCTTCACGATGGTCAAGCCGCACCATGTCGATGAAATCAACGATGATGATGCCGCCCAGATTGCGCAGGCGCAATTGGCGCGCAATCGCCTGCGATGCTTCGAGGTTGGTCTTGAAAATCGTGTCATCAAAATTGCGCGTGCCAACAAAAGCCCCGGTATTGACATCCACCGTGGTGAGCGCCTCGGTCTGGTCCACCACCAGGTAGCCACCTGACTTGAGATCAACGCGCCGTCCCAGCGCCTTGGCAATCTCTTCTTCGATTGAATACAAGTCAAAAATCGGACGCTCACCCTTGTAGTGTTGCAATTTCTGCACCGCGGCCGGCATGAATTCGTGGCCAAAAGCGTTGAGTGCCTCAAATTGCTCATTCGAGTCAACCATGATGGCGCGCGTCTCATCACCCACCAGATCGCGCAGCACACGTTGCAACAAACTCAAATCCTGGTGCAACAAAGACATCGGCGGCAAGCGCAGCGCTGCTTGCTCAATGCGCGCCCAGGCTTTGCGCAGGTAAGCCACATCTTCGGCCAATTCCTGATCCGAAGCGTCCTCACCATTGGTGCGCAAAATGAAACCGCCGCCTTCGGCACCGGTCAAATGCTGCAAGCGGGTGCGCAGCTCCTCGCGCTGCTCGAGCACAATTTTCTGCGACACGCCGACGTGGTCATCTTGCGGCAAGAACACCAACATGCGCCCGGCAATACTGATTTGCGTCGAGAGCCTGGCCCCCTTGCTGCCAATCGGGTCCTTGATGACCTGCACCATCAGGGTCTGCCCCTCAAACACCTGTTTTTCAATCGGCACCAAAGCCTGCGTGCTGCGAACCACGCTGGGCATTTCGCCGTCGGGCTGTCGATGCCAAACGTCGGCGACATGCAAAAAAGCCGCACGTTCCAGTCCGATGTCGATAAACGCCGACTGCATCCCCGGCAACACCCGCGCTACTTTGCCCAGATAGACATTGCCGACCCGGCCACGCTCGAGCGCGCGCTCGACGTGCAACTCTTGCAGTGCGCCGCTTTCCACCACCGCAACGCGGGTTTCCTGCGGCGACCAATTGATCAATATTTCTTCTTGCATGGCCTTTGGAATTCAAGTGAAGGGCGTATTTTCGCCAACCGCGAAAGCTTTTAAAATTTGCGCCGCTTCAAACATCGGCAGCCCCATGATGCCAGAATAACTACCCGACAGATGCTTGATAAACGCCGCTGCCCTGCCCTGCACCGCGTAGGCACCGGCTTTGCCAAATGGCTCGCCCGAAGCAACATAGGATTGAATCTGGCGTGGGCTCAGCGCAGCAAATGTGACGTGCGACTCACTCAGCACCTGAACACGTCGGCGCGCAGTGCCCAGGGCGACCGCTGTCAAGACGCGGTGCGTCGTGCTGGAGAGTTCCGTCAACATCCGCCTGGCATCGGCGGCATCAACCGGCTTGCCATAAATCTTGCGCCCCAAGGCCACCGTCGTGTCCGAGCACAGCACCGGTGCCAGCGGCAAGCCCGATGCCTTGAGACGCTGCAACGCTGCATCAAGCTTGAGCTGTGTGACGCGTTTGACGTAACGCAGCGGCGCTTCGTTGGGGCGAACCGCTTCCAGCGCTTCGCTGTCCTCGCCGACAGCGCTCAGCAGCAATTCAAAACGAACACCGAGTTGCTCAAGCAATTGCTGGCGACGCGGGCTCTTTGACGCGAGATAAATGAACTCAGACACGGTGATAGGGGTGGTTGGCGTTGATCGACCAAGCGCGGTACAACTGCTCGACCAGAAGTACCCGGGCCAGCGCGTGAGGCAGCGTCAAGTCCGACAGGCGAAGGCGCTCATGGGCGCTACGTTTGAAAGCGTCTTCGAGCCCATCGGGGCCGCCCAGGATCAGCGCCACCGAGTCTCCTTGCAACTGCCAGTGACGCAATTTGTCCGCCAGTGCCGCCGTGCCGATGGCACTGCCTCGCTCGTCGAGCACCACCCGGTGACAGGTTTTAGGCAGCGCCGCTTCGATGCGCGTGCGCTCAGCGCCGAGCAGCGTTGCAAGCGATTTGGAGCCGCGCGGCTCGGTCTTGACGGCTTTAAGCTCAACTTTGAGTTCGGCGGGAAAGCGTTTGAGGTAGTCGTCGCAGGCCAGCTGTGCCCACTTCGGCATGCGTTGCCCCACCGCCACCAACAACAAGTGCACGACCAGTCACTCAGGTTTTGCGCACCACGGTTTTCCGGACCACGGCTTTTTTCACCGGTGTTTTGACCGGCACCTTTTTGACGGGGACTTTCCTGGCGACAGCCTTACCGGCGACGGGTTGACCGCCGCTGGCCAGCAGTTTTCGCTTGATCTGAGCCTTGGATGGGAAAGCCTCGGTCACGCCTTTTTTCGCAGCACTAGAGCGCTTGAGCGTGGCCGGCGCTTTGGCCGGCGCTACCGCTTTTATGGGCTGCGGCGATGACGGCTTGGCAGCGCCAAATTTCAGCCGCACCGGGCGCTCGCCCCACAATTCCTCCAGCTTGTAATACTGCCGGAAATTCGGCTGCATGACGTGCACCACAGCCCGTCCGCAATCGACAATGATCCACTCTCCATTGGTCTCACCCTCAACGCGTGGCTTGCCAAAACCAGCATCCCGCACGGCATCGCGCACGCTGCTGGCGAGCGCTTTGGTTTGGCGATTGGAAGTGCCCGAGGCGATGATCACGCGCTCAAACAGTGGCGAGAGCTGTTCGGTATCAAAGACACCGATGTCCTGCGCTTTGACGCTTTCCAGCGCATCGACAATGGTTCGCTGTAGTTTTTGAATGTCTTTTTTTGCGAGGGTGGTATTAGTCATCAAGTAGTTTGGTAAAGGTGATGGTAGGCAATATAACGCGCAACCGGCTCAAAAACCAGATCGGAAATACTTAAATGTGACGCAACTCTTTGCCGGATATCGGTCGCGCTCAGCGCCAGCGCCGGCAGCGCCAGCCAATGCAGGCGTGTGCCCAGCGCCGGGTCTAGCCCTGGTGGCAAGTCCACGCCTTTGGCATCGGTGCGGACTGCCACGCAAATCGTCGCCAACTGCAAAATATCCGGGTAGAAATGCCACTGCGGCAGCGCGCGCGCTTGATCCTGGCCCAGAATCAAAAAAAAATCGGCCTGCGGCCACCGCACCCTGAATTCACGCAGCGTATCGATGGTGTAGCTCGGGCCAGCGCGTCGCAGTTCGCAGCCATCCACCACCGCCTTGGGTGCGGAGCCGAACGTCAACCGGACCATCGCCAGGCGATGTTCGGCGGCGCTCAGATTGCGGCTTTTATGCCAGGCCTGCCCGGTCGGCACCACACGCAACTCATCGAGCTGTAGTTCCGTTACCGCAGCGCGCGCCAGCGCCAGGTGGGCCAGATGCGGCGGGTCAAAAACGCCCCCCAACAGACCGATGCGCCGGGGTGCCGAAGCGGTGCGGTTCACACCCAGTCCTGGCGCTTGAGAAACCGGCTGCTGAGCTCGGCCTCGGGCGAGCCCGCGGCCGGCACGTTTTGGTAAGACCAGCTCACCAGCGGCGGCATCGACAGCAAAATCGATTCGGTGCGCCCGCCCGACTGTAGGCCGAAGTGGGTGCCCCGGTCCCACACCAGATTGAACTCAACGTAGCGACCACGCCGGTAGAGCTGGAAAGCGCGCTCGCGCTCGCCATAGGGCATGTTCTTGCGCCGTTCGACCAGTGGCAGATAAGCGCCCAGAAATGAATCGCCCACCGCCTGCACCAGCGCCAGGTTGGCATCAAAACCAAGTTCATCAAAGTCATCAAAGAAAATGCCACCCACGCCGCGCGGCTCACAGCGGTGCTTGAGATAAAAATAATCGTCGCACCAAGCCTTGAAGCGGGGATATTTATCCGCGCCAAAGGGTGCCAATGTGGCCTTGCAAACGCTGTGAAAATGCACCACATCTTCATCGAACCCATAAGTGGGTGTCAGGTCCATGCCACCGCCAAACCAGCAGACCTCCTGGGCATCATGGTTGCGGGCCGAGAGCATACGCACGTTCATGTGGACCGTCGGCACGTAGGGGTTGCGTGGGTGAAACACCAGCGAGACTCCCGCCGCCTCGAATGCTGCGCCCGAGAGCACCGGCCGGTGCTGCGTGGCGGACGGCGGCAACCGAGCCCCACTGACCCTGGAAAAACCGCAGCCGGCACGCTCGAACACGGCACCGTTTTCAAGTATCTGGGTAACTCCACTGCCTTGTAGCGTTTCGCCCGGCAACTTTTGCCATGCATCGCTCTGGAAGCTACCACCGTCGATTTGGGCAATCGCCTGCGTGATGCGCGTTTGCAAGCCCTGCAAATAACCGCTGACCCCATCGGCGCGCGCGGTCCCGCCGTCGGGCGTTTTCATGTCCCGTTGCCCTTGATGGCACGGTGACCGATGTCCTTGCGGTATTGCATGCCATCGAAGTGAATCGCCAGCGCGACTTCATAGGCGCGTTGCTGCGCCTGACGCACGCTGTCGGCCAACACGGTGACGCACAGCACCCGCCCGCCCGAAGTCACAACCTGATCGCCGCGCAGGCTGCTGCCGCCGTGGAAGACGATGGCATCGTCAACTTCCTTGGGCACACCGGTGATCACATCGCCGTGGCGCGGCTGCGCTGGATAACCGTGCGCGGCCAACACCACACCCAGCGCGCTGCGCCGATCCCATTGCAATTCAACGCTGTCGAGCCGCCCGTGCGCCCCCGGCTCGGTGGCGGCCAGCAACACTTCGAGCAAATCGCTCTTGAGGCGCATCAGTATCGGTTGCGTCTCAGGGTCGCCCAGACGGCAATTGAATTCAAGCGTTTTGGCGTGGCCGTGGGCATCAATCATCAACCCGGCGTACAAGAAACCGCTGTAGGGGATACCGTCTTTTTCCATGCCACGCACGGTTGGCAAAATGATCTCACGCATGACGCGGGCATGCACGTCTGGCGTGACGATCGGCGCTGGCGAGTAAGCCCCCATGCCACCGGTATTCGGCCCCAGATCACCGTCCAGCAAGCGTTTGTGGTCCTGGCTGGTCACCAGCGGCAACACATTCTTGCCGTCCACCATGACGATGAAACTGGCTTCTTCGCCGCTTAAAAATTCCTCAATGACGACGCGCGCCTGACCCTCCGCGGCTGATGCACCATGGGCAAACGCCTGGCCCAGCATGAAGTCAACAGCGGCGTGGGCTTCGACCAGCGTCTGCGCCACCACCACACCCTTGCCCGCTGCCAGACCGTCCGCCTTGACGACGATCGGTGCACCTTTTTGCTCCAGATAGGCGTGCGCCGCAGCCGCATCGGTAAAGGTCTCGTAGTCGGCCGTGGGAATTGCATGGCGCTGCATGAACGCTTTGGAGTAAGCCTTGGAGCTCTCCAGTTGCGCGGCCGCCTGGGTCGGTCCGAAGATGCGCAAGCCGTGCTGGCGAAAGTCGTCCACCACACCGGCCGCCAGCGGACCTTCCGGGCCGACGACGGTGAGCGCAATCTTGTGGTTCAACGCCCAATCACGCAGCTCGATGATGGTGCTGGGGTTGATATTTTCCAGTTTTTTGTCGAGCGCCGTGCCGGCGTTACCGGGCGCGACAAAAACTTTGCCCACGCGCGGCGACTGCGCCAACTTCCACGCCAGCGCGTGTTCGCGACCACCACCCCCAATGACTAAAACATTCATTCGTTGTCCATTTCGGCGTTGTGGTAAATCGCCTGCACGTCGTCGAGCTCTTCAAGCACGTCAAGCAGCCGCTGCATGCGCTGTGCATCCTCACCGGTCAAGTCAATCGGGTTTTCGGCACGCATCGTCACGTCAGCCACTTCAGGTGTCAGACCCGCCGCCTGCAAGGCGTTCTTCACAGTTTCAAAATCAGGGTAGGCCGTGATGACTTCAATGGCACCATCGTCGTCTGTCACCACGTCCTCGGCACCGGCTTCCAGCGCCACTTCCAGCACTTTGTCTTCACTGGTGCCGGGCGCAAAAATCAACTGGCCGCAGTGCTTGAACTGAAACGCCACCGAGCCCGCCGTTCCCATATTGCCGCCATGTTTGGCAAACGCGTGACGCACTTCGGCCACCGTGCGCACCTTGTTGTCGGTCATGGTGTCGACCAGGATCGCCGCGCCGCCGATGCCATAGCCCTCGTAGCGGATTTCCTCGTACGTGATGCCCTCGGCATTGCCAGTGGCTTTATCGATGTTGTACTTGATTCGATCGGCCGGCATGTTGGCCGCTTTGGCCCGGTCCACCGCCAGGCGCAGGCGCGGATTGGCGCTCAAATCGCCGCCACCGGCGCGCGCTGCCACCGTGATTTCACGAATGATGCGCGTCCAGATCTTGCCCCGCTTTTCGTCCTGACGACCCTTGCGGTGCTGAATATTGGCCCATTTGCTGTGTCCTGACACGGGTAGTCCTTGAAAGTTTGTTACGCTATCGAATGAAGCAAGATTGTACTTTTGAAGAAAGCGCTCCATGACAGCCACCGAGAATTCCGACCCGCAAGTTCACGTCATCAACCACCCGCTGGTGCAGCACAAACTCACGCTGATGCGCCGCAAGGATGCCAGCACCTACAGTTTTCGCACCCTGCTCAACGAGCTCAGCATGTTGATGGCCTACGAGGTCACGCGCGACATGCCCACGCATGACGTTGAAATCGAAACGCCGCTGGAGAAAATGAGCGCCAAAATGATCGACGGCAAAAAGCTGGTGCTGGCCTCCATATTGCGCGCCGGCACCGGCATTCTCGACGGCATGCTCACGGTGGTGCCGGGCGCGCGCGTCGGCCACATCGGCTTGTACCGCGACCCGCAGACCAAGCAGGCGGTCGAGTACTACTTTAAGATGCCCAAAGACATGCAGGAGCGCGACGTGATCGTGGTGGACCCCATGCTGGCCACCGGCAACTCGGCCATTGCGGCCATCGAGCGCATCAAGGCCACGCACCCGAAATCGATCAAATTCCTGTGTCTGCTGACCTGCCCCGAAGGCATCCGGGCGCTGCGCGGCGCACACCCCGATGTGCCAATTTATACCGCCGCCATCGATCGCCAGCTCAACAGCCACAGCTACATCCTGCCCGGTCTGGGCGATGCCGGTGACCGGATTTTCGGCACCCAGTGAGCTTTAACCGCAATGCTGTTCATTTAGGTGCTACAACCCCGTTCGGGCTGAGCCAGTCGAAGCCCGTTTTGTCTGTGAGGACCCTTCGACGAGCTCAGTACAGGTTAAGCTCAGGGCGAACGGTTTAAATAAACAGCATTGAATTCAAGCAGCAAAATATGTATGGAATACGAGGGCAGCAGAGATTTTTTCATCGAACTGATAGAGGCCGCTTGTGAAACCTAAGCGTAGTCTGCAACAACGCACCAGCTTGCTGCTGTGGCTGGTCGTCTCCAGCATGTTGCTCTCGGTCGCCCTGGGCAGCTACTGGTTTTATCAAATCGCAGAAAGAATCGGCAGCACGGCGCGCCAGCAGACCAGTGCCTTGATCACGCTGGAAGAGAGCTTCTCTGATGCTGCAGGGGCCCTGGCCGATCAAACCCAGGAATGGAAAGACAGCCTGTTGCGGTCGCATGACCCGGCTCTGTTTGCACGCCATCAAAAGGATTTTCAGCTCCACGCGCAAGAGGTGCAGGGCAAGCTCGCACGCGCCCGCAGCTTGATGCAGGGCATGGGCCTGGCGACGGTCAATATCGAGCGCTTCCAGCGCGACCA
>JAVHQY010000096.1:0-3366 GCA_036171375.1 Rhodoferax sp.
GGCAAAGCCCACTTGATGGATCAGGTTTGCAGCAACTGCCACGTCGGCGGCAACACGGTCGATGCGACGCGCGCCAACCGTCTCATCGGCTCGCAGGAAATGCTGTGCGGCATTTGCCACAAGGATTCGCGCCGCATGAGTCACCCCAGCGGGTTTACACCGCAAAGCCGCTTGGCGAGTGATTTTCCGCTGGACTGGAAAGGCGACATGACGTGCAGCACCTGCCACCAGGTGCATGGCTCGCAAGCCGGTTTGTTGCGCGGTCAAAAACGCGCCAAGGAGTTTTGCCTGTCGTGCCACGACAAGGCTTTTTTTGCCGCCATGAAAGACGGCGGCGCTTCGCTGCAACAATCGGGGCACGCAAGTTCCAACGCCATGCCAGCGCAGGCCAACGCCAGCATTGATTCCTTGTCGCTGCAATGCATGGGCTGCCACAGCCAACAAAGTGATGCCGGTGGCGTTCGCGTCGGGCGCAGCGGCATCGTGCGCCACAACAGTGGCGGCGCCAACCACCCGATCGGCGTGGCGTATCCGGAGTTTTCGCGCAATCGCGAATTCCGCGCCAAGTCCCAATTGCCCAAAGCCATCTGGCTGCCCGCTGGCAAGTTGAGTTGCGTCTCTTGCCACCAACCGTACAAAAAACTGCATGGCCAGTTGGTCATGTCCAACAACCGCTCAGCGCTTTGCACCCAATGCCACTCACTATGAACCGTCAACCGCGCAGCCGCCGCGATGGCTACCGGCGCCAAACACACTATGTGGGCGAACGGCTGCAAACATTTTTGCTGCTCGCGCTGGTGCTGCTAGAAGTGGCGCTGGTGGCCGGCCTGAGCTGGCTGATGTGGCGCCATCTGACTCAGATCATCGACGACAACCTGTACCGCGTGCATCTCGATCACAGCCCGTCGATCCTGTCGCTGCTGCTGCGTGAAGCGACCGTTTTGCTGGGCTGGTTTTTTGTCACCAATTTGTGCGCCTTGCTGCTGGCCAACCTGCTCTGGCAACACCATGTCAAAGCCGTGCTGCGCCACTTCATGGCCTTGATCCAGAAGACGCAGGCACTCGACTTCAGCGCCGACCCGACGCTGACCGGCCAGCATCAGATCATCAGTCTGGCGGCCAGCCAGCGCCAGCAAGAACGCAAACGCCTGCTGCAGTTTCGCGCCCAGCTTGAAGTCGTCACAGAGGGCTTGACACCGGCCACCGCGCCAGCCGAGCTGGCTGAGGCACTGCACAGCTTGCGCCAACTGTTACCGACGCAAGACAGCCCCGCTGCCACGCAGCCCATGCCGCGCCGTCGCCGCGATGATGCCCGATAACCCGATTGGAGTTCCCATGGCCAAAGATGCCGACAAAGGTTTTTACGACCGCGCCAACGCGCACATCAACCTCGCCAACGAGCAGTTGCAACAAGAGATTCACGGCAAGGTGAGCGCCTCGATGATGTACGCCACCGCACGCTTCAACGCCTCGCTCACCGCTGCCGGCTACGGATCGGTGGCTGAAATGCGCGCGCATCGCAGCGAAAACATCGACTACTTCGTGCGCGAATACCGCCTCATGCTGGAAGAACACATGGACGATTACATCAAAAATTTCGAACCGTACATGAAATTGGCAAAGAGTTGATTTACCTCAATGCAGTATTGGCCACAGTTATTACAGTTACGCAGTGCCATTTTTTACCAACCCAACCTAAAGGAAGATCTCGATGAAACGTATTCTCTTAGTCCTCGCCGCCGCCGTTGCCGTCTCTGCTCCGGCCCTGGCCGACGAAGCCCTGGCCAAAGCCAGCAAGTGCAACACCTGCCACGCCGTTGACAAAGCCAAGGTTGGCCCGAGCTACAAAGACATCGCCAAGAAGAATATCGACCCGGCCAAGATGGCAACCGTCATCATGAAGGGCAACGGTGGTGCCATGCCGCCCAGCCCTAAGGTCACCGAAGCCGATGCCAAGAAGCTGGCCGCGTGGATTGCCGGACTGAAATAATTCCACTCACTGCACCGGCCTTGCGCCGGTCACAAATGGCCCGCGATTGCGGGCTTTTTTGTCATTGCGAGGCCGCAGGCCCTCGCTGTCAGCCACGCGGCTGACGGCGACATGGCAATCCATGCAGCCGGAAGACATGGATTGCTTCACTGCGTTCGCAATGACACCGCCGCTCTTTCACGTCAGCTTCGTGTGACGCAAAAGTAAAGTGCGATAATTTTGTCAATACGAACTGCCTGTAGGCCGCAATGGTTGCAGCCGCGTTAAGGCACTGTCGTCAACTTAACTTTTAGGAACTTTTATGAAGCGCATTCTTCTTGCACTGGCTGCCACCGCTGTGGTCGCCGCTCCCGTTCTGGCCGACGAAGCCCTGGCCAAAGCCAGCAAGTGCACCACTTGCCACGCTGTGGACAAAGCCAAGGTAGGCCCGAGCTTCAAAGACATCGCCAAGAAGGGCATTGACCCGGCCAAAATGGCGACCACGATCATGAAGGGCAATGGCGGTGCCATGCCCCCAAGCCCCAAGGTCAGCGAAGCCGATGCCAAGAAGTTGGCCGGCTGGATTGCTTCCCTGAAGTAAACCGCCCGGGTTGGCAGTGCCAACCCGCCATCAAAAAAGCCCGCAGCAGCGGGCTTTTTTGATGGCGGGTCAATCCCCGAAACTACTCAAGACCCTTTTGCCGGTTCAGGAGTTGCTCAAATTTTTCCGCCGGCACCGGGGGGCTGGTGAGATAGCCCTGGTACATGTCGCAGCCGTGTGAACGCAAATACTCGAGTTGCTCCTGCGTCTCGACACCCTCGGCCAGTGCTTGCAGGCGCAGCGTATGCGCCATGGCGATGATGGTCGCCGCAATCGCCTGGTCGTCGCGGTTGTCGGCAAGATGGTCAACAAAGCTTTTGTCAATTTTCAGGATGTCCAGCGGAAAGCGTTTGAGATAAGCCAGCGACGAATAGCCCGTGCCAAAATCATCAATCGCCAGTTGCACCCCAAGCGCACGCAATTTGCCCAGAATCTCGATAAAAAACAAACGGAATCAGCTTGAGTTCAGGGTCTGCCATCCAGGCCCGGCACAGTGCAAAGCCGTCCATCGTGGGCATCAGTGCGTCCGAGACAATGATGTCAGGCGGTTCGCGCCGTGCCAGTTCCAGCGCCTCGACCCCGTTGCTGGCCTGCGTCACACGGTAGCCGCTGCCTTCGAGCAGCGCCTTGAGCAGGTAGCGGCTGGGCTGGTTGTCTTCAACGATCAGGACATGGATCATGCCGTTTCCTTCGCTCGCCTGTTGGGTCGAGCTAAGGGCATTCCATTCCCCGCGCTGACGCTTCGGTTTCGTCATTGCGAGCGCAGCGTGGCAATCCAGGTATTGCGGCGCATGGA
>JAVHQY010000097.1:0-3069 GCA_036171375.1 Rhodoferax sp.
CCTTTGGACAAGCAAAGAAAACCCGCTTTGCGGGTTTCTATAAAGGGAACTCGCCCGCCGGGGCGAGACCCGGCAAGCCTTGCGCTGGCAAGCGTTCAGGCGGCGTTTTTGGTGGCGATCAGGACTTGGAAGTTGCCAAAGAACACAGTGCGTCGCTCACAAGTGAAACCGCCCATGGCTTCCATCTGCTTGAGCGGGTCGTGGCTGTCCCAAAGCGCCAGTCCCAAGGGCTCGAAGACCTTGAAGTAAGTCCAGCTCAGGGCGCGCAGCACCCACAAGTCAGGCCGATGAAATTCGGCCAGATAAAGCTTTCCGCCTGGTGCCAGCACGCGCGCCGCTTCTTGCAGCGCCACGCCTTTGAGGTGGTGCGGCAGTTCATGCAGCAGAAAAAAAATAACGTTGGCATCGACCGATGCGTCGGGCTGCTTCATCGCCGTCGCATTTTCCTGCAGCAGTTCGAGTTTGTTGGCAAATTGTGGCAGTTTGCTGTTGGCGTGGGTCAACTCATTTTTGATGATGTCGGCAATCAACACCCGCTTGGCACCCGACTCAACGGCTGCCGTGACGACACGCGGAATCACGTTGCCAAAAGCGCAGGACGTGATCAACACCTTCTTGCCGCGCAAGTCGGTGTGGCGCAGGCCGCGCGTGATGGCTGATACCAGACGGTCGTACTGAAACAGCAAAATGGCGGCAATCACCGGCTGAAAATCCACCAGCCGGATCAGGCGCATGTTGGAGTACAGGGGATAGACGTGTGCTGCTTCGTGAGCGGTGTTACCAAGCACGCTGCGCATGATCAGGGTGCCACGCGTCAGGGCGAAGAAAAACAGGGCGGTGGCCGAAAGAACGATGAACACCGACACAAACAGGTACATGAACCAGGCAGACATTACTTTCCTTTGCGTTTCTAAAAGGTGGCTGGATCATAACTTACCCAACCCCGCTTTTCGTCCGTCATGGTCTTTGGGTTGTGGCGCGGGTTTGATCTAGCGCAGCCGATTGGATTTGAGTCCGACTGGCTCTCAATGGCCCAGGATTTTTGATAAAAAGTCCTTGCTGCGCTCGTTTTGCGGATGGCTGAAGAATTCGGCTGGCGTGTTCTGTTCAACGATCTGCCCTTCGTCCATGAAAATGACCCGGTCCGCCACCGCTTTGGCAAAGCCCATTTCGTGCGTCACGCACAGCATGGTGATGCCCTGGTTGGCAAGCTCGACCATCACGTCAAGCACCTCCTTGATCATTTCCGGGTCCAACGCCGAAGTCGGCTCGTCAAACAGCATGATTTTGGGCGTCAAGCACAGCGCGCGCGCAATCGCCACCCGCTGCTGCTGACCGCCCGAGAGTTGCAGCGGGTATTTGCCCGCCTGCTCGGCAATGCGCACGCGTTGCAACTGCTGCATGGCTTTTGCTTCAGCTTCCTTTTTTGGCAGCTTGCCCACCCACATCGGCGAGAGCGTCAGGTTTTCCAGCACGGTGAGGTGCGGGAACAGGTTGAATTGCTGAAACACCATGCCAACTTTTCTGCGCACTTCGTCGGTCGCCTTGACATCGTCCGTCATTTCAACGCCGTCAACCCAGAGGTGTCCCTGTTGGTGTTCCTCGAGCCGGTTGATGCAGCGGATCAGCGTTGATTTGCCAGAGCCCGACGGGCCGCAAATCACAATGCGCTCGCCCGGTGCAACGTCGAGGTCGATGTCGCGCAACACGTGGAAATGGTTGCCGTACCACTTGTTGAGTTTTTCAAATTTGATGATGGGTTCTGACATGGAAATTGCTGCCTGACAGTGGGTGCGCTGGTTCAGCGCTGCTTTCCTTTGTTGACTTGTTTTTCTACCCACTGACTGTAGCGGGACATCGAAAAACAGAAAATAAAATAGATGATGGCAATAAACATGTAGCCTTGCAATTTGAAAGGCTTCCAGTTGGCATCAGCGTTGATCGCCATGTCCAGCGCGCCGGTGAGCTCGTACAGGCTCACGATGCTGACCAGCGAGGTGTCCTTGAAAGTGGCGATGAAACTGTTGACGATGCTGGGCACCACCATCGCCAGCGCCTGCGGCAAAACGATTTTGCGCTGCGTCTGCCAATACGACAGGCCCAGCGTGGCCGCTGCTTCAACCTGTCCTTTGGGTATCGCCTGCAAGCCGCCGCGAACGACCTCGGCCAGGTAGGCGGCATTGAACAAGGTGATTCCCACCAGCACGCGCAGCAGCACGTCGATGGTCAGGCCCGGTGGCATGAACAGCGGGAACATGAACGAGGCCATGAACAGCACGGAAATCAGCGGCACACCACGAATCAGTTCCACATACAGCGTGCAAGCGACGCGAATGGCGGGCAGCTTGGCGCGTCGCCCAAGCGCCACCAGCAGGGCCAGCGGGAAAGCCAGCACGATCGACAGTGTGGCGAGCAAAATGGTCAGCGGCAAACCGCCCCAACGATCGGTGGCAACCGCTGTCAAGCCCAGCGGGTTGCCAAACATCAAGCTGAAAAAGACCACCAGGACCAGTGCCCAAAGCGCTGCCAGCCAGGGCTTCCAAAAAGCCCGCGTGCAGCTCGCCACCAGCATGGCCATCATCAACAGCGTCGCCAGCAGCGGTCGCCACTGCTCTTCGAACGGGTAGCGACCAAACAGGATGAGACGGTATTTCTCGGCGATCACACCCCAGCAGGCACCGGACTCCTGCGCTGCGCGGCAGGCTTGCACGTTGGGTGCCCAGACTGCATTGAGCACTGACCAATGCAGAAACTGCGGCACAAACCACAGCAGCAAGCCGCCCAGCATGAGCGTTGACAGGCCAGTCTTGAAGTCGCCAAACAGGTTGGCGCGCAGCCACGCCAGCGCGCCGCTGGTGTTGGCCGGCGCGGGTCGCGGCGGGATCGGTTGGTAATTGACGGCATTCATGGGCAATGGCTGCGGTCAGCGTTCCTTGATGGCCACGCGGTTGTTGTAGGCGTTCATCAGACCCGAGGTCAGCAGCGAGATGGTCAGATACACGGCCATCACGATGGCAATGCATTCCACCGCGCGACCGGTCTGGTTCATGGCGGTGTTGGCAATCGAGA
>JAVHQY010000097.1:3169-45121 GCA_036171375.1 Rhodoferax sp.
CGCCCAAAGATGACCGCTCTCCCAAACCGGATTGGGGTAATTGAAGCCGCCTTTGCTCAGAAAAAACGGACCGAGCTTCCAAGCCTGCTGGATCGACGGCAGCGTCTCGGTCAGCAACAGGTACCACATCAGCAATTGCAGCAGGACCGGAATATTGCGAAAACATTCGACGTAAGTGGCGCACAGGCCGCGCACCAGCGCGTTGCGCGAAAAACGTCCGACGCCGAGCACGGTGCCCAATATGCTTGCCAAGACAATGGCGACGACTGCAACGCGCAGCGTGTTGGCCAGACCGACACCAAAAGCGCGCCAGTAGGACTCGGCCGAATCAAAAGGGAAAAGACTCTCGCCGATAGAAAAACCGGCCGGTTGCTGCAAAAAATCAAAACCGCTCTGGATGCCGCGCACGCGCATGTTGGTGAGCGTGTTGGAGGCCAGAAACCAGACCGCCAGTGCGATCAAAGCGACCGCAACGACCTGGTAGATCAACCCCCGGAACGCCTGGCTGCGCCAGGACCAGTGCTTTTTCAGGCTGGGAGTTTTTATCGGTGATGATTTTGCGCCGGGCATGTCAAGTGGAGCTTGGAAAAGTCCGCCGCCGATGACTGCAAGAGTGCAGGTCGGCGGCGGCGCGATCGCGAAGGACTGCTAAGCCGGCATCAGCGCAGCGGGTAGGCGTACATCAAGCCGCCTTTGTTCCACTGGTTGTTGAGGCCGCGTGGCAAGCCCAGCGCCGACTTGGGGCCGACGTTGCGTTCGAAAATTTCGCCGTAATTGCCGGTGGTTTTGATGGCGCGTGTCATCCAGTCCTTGTCCAGACCCAGCAGTTTGCCGGTGTCTTCGCCATTGCCCAGGATGCGCTTGACCACCGGGTTCTGGCTGTTGGCCTTGAGGCCGTCAACCTGCGCTTGGGTGATGCCGTATTCTTCGGCTTCGATCAGCCCGTAAATGACCCACTTGACGATGGCAAACCATTCATCATCACCACGACGCACCATCGGGCCCAGCGGTTCTTTGGAAACCAGCTCGGGCAAAATCACGTGGTCCGCTGGCACGGGTGCCACCTTGTTGCGGATGGATGCCAGCCCCGAGGCATCGGTAGTATAGGAAATGCAGCGACCAGCGAAGTAGGCAGCCGTGGCAGCTTCTTCTTTTTCGAACACCACGGTCTTGATGTTCAGATTGTTGGCTTTGGAGTAATCGGTCAGATTTTTTTCAGTGGTGGTTCCGGACTGCACGCACACGGTCTGGTTTTTCAGTTGTTTGGCGCTGGTGATCTTGCTCTTTTTTGGGACGATGAAACCCTGGCCATCGTAGTAGGTGACGACGGTGTCGTTCAAGCCCAGCGAAGCATCACGCGTCAACGTGAACGTGGTGTTGCGCGAGAGCACATCGATTTCACCCGACTGCAGAGCGGTCAGGCGCTGTTGCGCGGTCAGCGGAACGTATTTGATTTTGTTGGCATCGTTGAGCACGGCAGCGGCAACGGCGCGGCAGATGTCAACGTCTAATCCGGCCCACTTGCCGGCCGAGTCGGCGGCCGAAAACCCGGCCAGCCCGGTGTGCACGCCGCACACCACCTGACCGGCGGCCTTGATTTTGTCGAGCGTTTTGCCGGCCTGTGCCGGAGCAACAACCAGCGCCGCTGTGGCAGCGACCAGGGTTGCGGCAATTTTGAGTTTGTTCAGATTCATTGAGTGACTCCAATTAAATAAATCAAATCCAACTGGCGCGACGATGGTCGCTCCGCGACTGATCCGAGGGGCGAACTTTAGCAGCATTGCCAGAATGCGACATCGGGGTTTACGCTTGCTTGTGCGCGAAAATCCTGACTTTTGGAGAACGACTTGTTTCACCCACCCAGCGGGGGCAATCCCGGCCGCATCGGCTCAAGTTCGAACGGCACCCGGCATTTGATGTCCGTGCTGCAAACCGAGGTGGCGCGCCAACGTTTGCCTGGTGCCGTGGTATTGATTGCCCAGCGTGGCCGGCTGGTGCTGTTCGACAGCGTGGGCGTGCTCGACCCGGCGCAGGGTAAGGCGATGCCGCTGGATGCCATTTTCCGCATTTATTCGATGACCAAACCGGTTGTTTCAGTCGCCGCCATGATGCTTGTCGAGCAGGGCAAACTGGCGCTCGATGACTCCTTGGCCAGCTACCTGAGCGAGTTCACTGCGCTGCAAGTCGCTGAGGAAGGTGGTGCCACGATGGAGCTGCGCCCGGCGCGGCAAGTGGTGACGATTCGGGATTTGTTGCGTCACACGGCCGGTTTCACTTACGAGTTTCTTGGCAGCAGCGCGGTGCAGCGCCAGTACGCGCAGGCCAGAATCGGATCGCGTTCGCTCAGCAATGCACTGTTCTCGCGTCAATTGGCGGCTTTGCCGCTACGGTTTGAGCCAGGATCGACGTGGGAATACAGCCGCGCCACCGACGTGCTGGGGCACGTGATCGAAGTGGTGACCGGTCAGACCCTGGGTCACTACTTGCAGGACCAACTGTTTCGGCCGCTGGGAATGATCGACAGCGGTTTTTGGGTTCCTGGTCAAGACCATGGTCGAATTGCCGAACCCTTTGCCCGTGATCCGGAAGGCGGTTTGCAAATGCGCATGATCGATGTGCGTGCGGCCGTGGCAATGGAGTCGGGTGGTGGCGGCTTGGTCGGCACTGCACTTGATTACGCCCGTTTCCTGCAACTGCTGCTCAATCGCGGCGAATTTTCTGGCAAGCGCCTGTTGTCGGAGCGCAGCGTTGATTTGATGTGCCGTGACCAGCTCGGTGCCATTGCTGTCAGTGCTGGTGGATCGCGCGACCTGCTGCCGATCGACCACGGCTTCGGGTTCGGTTTTGCGGTGCGCCGTGAGTTGACGCTGGCGCAACTGCCGGGTGCCGTGGGCAGTTATTTTTGGGGTGGCATGGCTGGCACCACTTTTTTTGTTGATCCAGAGAGGGAACTGCTGGCCTGCCTGATGCTGCAAGCGCCCAATCAGAGGGAAGACTACCAATTGTTGTTTCGCCAGCTGGTTTATGTTGCACTGCAAAGCTGATGCACCGTGTCGGAAAAGCTTGATGTAAAGCAAAGATCAATTTACATGGTGGTGCATAATTTCGCCAGACGAAAATTGAAGTCGCGTGCTTCGGCCGCCGCAATACGAAAGGTCAGCTATGTTTCAAGTACGAATTCACGGGCGTGGGGGCCAAGGCGTGGTCACCGGTGCCGAAATGCTCTCAATTGCGGCTTTTCTGGGCGGCAAGCACGCGCAGGCCTTCCCCAACTTCGGCTCGGAACGCATGGGTGCGCCGGTGGTGGCTTTTTGCCGCATGGACGACAAGGAAATCCGTTTGCGCGAGCCAGTCATGGAGCCCGACGCGGTCATCATCCAGGACCCGACCTTGCTGCACCAGGTCGATGTTTTCGGCGGGCTCAAAAAGGACGGCTACATTCTGATCAACACCACCCACACGTTTGATGAACTGGGACTGGGCGATTTCGTTAAGGACTTCGATAGCAGCCATCTGCTGGTGCTGGCGGCCACGGAACTGGCGATCAAGCACGTTGGCCGCGCGGTACCCAATGTGCCGCTGCTGGGTGCCATTGCCGCTCTCACCGGGGTCATCACGCTGACGGCGGTGCAGTCTGCCATCGAGCGCAAATTCAAGGGCACGGTGGCCCAGGGCAATATGCAAGCTGCCGGCGAAGCCTATGAACTTGTCAGGAATCGTGAATTGAAGCGGGAGGCTGATCATGCTTAAACAATGCGAGGGTTCGCACGCCGTGGCGTTGGCGGTGGCGATGAGTCGCCCGGAAGTGATTTGCGCCTACCCGATTTCGCCGCAAACCCACATCGTCGAAGGCCTGGGTGAGATGGTCAAGTCGGGTGAACTTACGCCGTGTGAGTTCATCAACGTGGAATCAGAATTTGCCGCCCTGAGTGTCGCCATTGGCGCTTCTGCAGCCGGTGCCCGCGCCTATACCGCCACCGCTAGCCAGGGGCTGCTGTTTATGGCTGAAGCGGTTTACAACGCTTCTGGCCTGGGGCTGCCGATCGTCATGACGGTGGCGAACCGCTCGATTGGCGCGCCGATCAATATCTGGAACGACCACACTGACAGCATGTCAATGCGCGACGCAGGCTGGCTACAGATTTTTGCCGAAACCAACCAGGAAGCACTGGACTTGCACATTCAGGCGTTCCGGATTGCCGAAGAGCTTTCCCTGCCGGTGATGGTGTGTATGGATGGTTTCATTTTGACGCACGCCTACGAGCGCGTGGATGTGCCGGAGCAGGCGCAGGTGGACCGCTATTTGCCCAGTTACGAGCCGCGCCAGGTGCTCGATCCCGACGCGCCAGTGACCATTGGTGCCATGGTTGGTCCCGAAGCTTTTTCCGAAGTGCGCTATCTGGCGCACGCCAAACAGATGCAGGCGCTCGATCTGATTCCGCAGATTGCCGACGAATTCAAGCACGTGTTTGGCCGTGATTCGGGCGGGCTCATCAAGTGCTATCGGCTGGAAGATGCCGAGACGATCGTGATTGCCCTGGGCTCGGTGCTCGGAACCATCAAGGACACGGTCGATGAGCTGCGCGAACGCGGCATCAAGATCGGTGTGCTGGGGATCACCTCGTACCGGCCGTTTCCGATTCAGGCGATCCGCGATGCCAGCGCCCACGCCAAACGCATTGTGGTGATCGAGAAGTGTTTTGCGGTCGGTATCGGCGGCATCGTTTCGCGCGACGTTCGCAGCGCGGTGCAAAATCGGCCGCAACCGGTTTACACCGTGGTGGCCGGGCTGGGCGGGCGCGCCATCACCAAGGCTTCGCTGCACAAGCTGCTGCTACAGGCGATCGAAGAAAAACTTGAGCTGTTGACCTTTCTGGATCTGGACTGGGACATCGTCAACCGGGTGTTGGCGCGCGAGAAAAAGAAACGCCGCTCGGGTCCGGTGGCCGAAGGCGTGCTGCGCGACATTGGCACCGTGGCTTCGCATATTTCCTGACCGCAGCACACAGCGAGAACCATCATGGAACAAACACTCGTCAAGTTCTACCAGACCGGGACTTTCACCGTTGGTAACCGTCTGCTTGAGCCCGAGCAGCGCAGCGTGCAGGCCAACATGCAGCGCAGCAATTCGCTCAACTCGGGCCACCGTGCCTGTCAGGGTTGCGGCGAGGCGCTCGGTGCCCGCTATGCCATTGATGCCGCGATGCAGGCCACCGATGGCCAACTGATTGCCGCCAACGCCACCGGTTGTCTGGAAGTTTTTTCCACACCGTACCCGGAAACGTCGTGGCAAATGCCCTGGATTCATTCGTTGTTTGGTAACACCGCGGCAGTCGCCACCGGTATTGCAGCGGCGATGCGGGTCAAGGGTCGCAACGAAGTGCGGGTGGTGGCGCAGGGCGGCGACGGTGGCACCACCGACATCGGTTTTGGCTGTCTGTCGGGAATGTTTGAGCGCAACGACGACGTGCTCTACATCTGTTACGACAATGAAGCTTACATGAACACCGGCGTGCAGCGCTCAAGTGCCACGCCACCGGCGGCGCGAACGGCAACCACGATGCCGGTCGGACCGCATCCGGGCAATGTTTTCGGGCAGGGAAAAAATGTTCCGGAAATTGCCATGGCGCATGAAATTCCCTATGTAGCGACTGCGACCGTGGCTGATTTGCGCGACCTGGAATACAAAGTCAAAAAGGCCATGACGATTCACGGCGCGCGCTACATCCACATTTTTGTTCCCTGTCCGCTGGGCTGGGGCGCAGCGTCGCACGACACCATTCGGCTCTCGCGGCTGGCGGTGGAAACGGGGGTGTTCCCGGTGTTCGAGGCAGAACACGGTGAGGTGACCGGTGTTGTCAAAATTCGCCGTCGCTTGCCAGTCGAGGACTACCTGCAGCCGCAAAAACGCTTTGCCCACTTGTTTGGCAAACATCCTGATCTGCAAGTGATCGGCCGGTTGCAGGCGCGGGCTGATCGCAATATTCGCCGTTTTGGATTAATCAGTTGAGCAAAACCGCAAGTCCATTGCCGGCAATTGGCGTGAGCCGATCCTGACTGGCACTGCGGTCAGTCTCACAAGGAGTTTCACATGCAAAAACCATTCGCCATCACTCTGGATGTTGGCAGCTCGTTGGCCAACCACACCGGTTCCTGGCGCACCAACCGACCGGTCTATTTGAGCCGGATACCGCCTTGCAACAACGAATGCCCGGCTGGGGAGAACATCCAGGCCTGGTTGTTCCACGCCGAATCGGGTGATTACGAAAAAGCCTGGCGCGAGCTGGTCGAGCAAAATCCGTTTCCGGCCATCATGGGGCGGGTGTGCTATCACACCTGCGAGAGCGCCTGCAATCGGGCCAAGCTTGATGAGGCCGTGGGAATCAACTCGGTGGAGCGTTTTTTGGGTGACGAGGCAATCGCACTGGGCTGGAAATTTCCCGCTCCGGCACCGGCCTCGGGTAAAAAAGTGCTGGTCGTCGGCGCTGGCCCGTCAGGCCTGTCGGCAGCTTATCACTTGGCTCGACTCGGTCACCAGGTCACTGTGCAAGAGGCCGGTCCGATGGCCGGCGGCATGATGCGCTTTGGCATTCCGCAGTACCGTCTGCCGCGCCAGGTACTTGATGCCGAAGTGCAGCGTCTGGTCGAACTCGGCATCAGAATCGACTACAACTGCAAAGTGTCCAATGTGCTGGAGGCCAAGCAGCAGGGCAATTTTGACGCGGTCTTTCTGGCGGTGGGCGCGCATATTGCCAAACGCGCCTACATTCCGGCCGGGGATTCGGCCAAGGTGCTCGATGCGGTGTCGGTGCTGCGCTCAATGGAAGGCGAGGACAAGCCGATGCTGGGCCGCAGGGTGATTGTCTATGGTGGTGGCAACACGGCCATCGACGTGGCGCGCACAGCCAAGCGCCTGGGTGCCAGCGAGTCGATCATTGTTTACCGGCGCAATCGCGAAAGGATGCCGGCCAATGATTTTGAAGTTGAAGAAGCGCTGCAAGAAGGCGTGCTGATCAAGTGGCTCTCGACCATCAAACACGCCGGTGAATCGTCGATCACGGTGGAGAAAATGGCGCTCGACGAAAAAGGCTTCCCGCAATCAACCGGTGAATTTGAGACGCTGGAGGCCGACTCATTGGTGCTGGCCTTGGGTCAGGACGTGGACTTGTCGCTGATTGAAAATGTTCCAGGTTTGCAAGTGACGGATGGTGTGGTGGAAGTGAATCTGCAGATGATGACCGGGCACCCGGGAATTTTTGCCGGTGGTGATATGGTTCCGGCGGAGCGCAATGTCACGGTCGCCATCGGCCATGGCAAGAAAGCTGCCCGCAACATTGATGCCTGGCTGCGCGCAACGGTTTATGCACCCGGCACCAAAAGCGAGCTGGTCAGTTTTGACAAGCTCAATACCTGGTACTACAGTGATGCGCCCAAGACCATGCGTCCGATGCTCGATGTGATTCGGCGGCAGTCGACTTTTGAAGAAGTTCAGGGTGGTCTCGATGAAGGCAATGCGTTGTTTGAAGCGCGCCGGTGCTTGTCTTGTGGAAACTGTTTCGAGTGCGACAACTGTTATGGAGTATGTCCCGACAATGCGGTCATCAAAAACGGTCCAGGCAAAGGCTTTGAATTCAATTACGACTATTGCAAAGGCTGTGGTATTTGTGTTTCCGAATGCCCCTGCGGTGCGATCAAGATGGTGCCGGAAGATATTTAGGGCTTGTTCACAAATAACAGCTACATTTTGCTCGCCAGGTTGTGGGGTTTCTTTCAGGAGTTTTTCATGTTCAAGCACATACTGATTCCGGTTGATGGTTCACCCACTTCCATGCTGGCGGCTGAAAAAGCAATAGGATTGGCCAAAGCGTTCGACAGTCGCATGAGCGCTATTTTCGTTGTTGATTCCTATCCATTTTCAGGCATTGGAACTGATTTTGCTTATGGTCAAACCGAATATTTGAGCGCTGCCACGGCAGAAGCCAATGCTGCCATCAAATCGATCAAACAAGTGGTGGAAAAAGCCGGTATCAGTGTGCAGACTTCGGTGATTGAATCTCACGCCGCCTGGCGTGGCATTGTGGAAGCTTCACAGTCGATGGAAGCTGACTTGATCGTGATGGGCTCGCACGGCCGCAGCGGACTGGAAAAACTGGTGCTCGGCAGCGTCACGCAGGCGGTGTTGTCGCACTCCAGGCTGCCGGTGCTGGTGGTGCGTGGCTAGTGACGATAGCCGCAGCGACCACTTTGTCAGGGATTTAGCCGCACTGGCCGACGTAGCCGCAGGCAGTGCAGAAGTCACAACCGTCCTTGTGAATCACGGTTGGGTTGCCGCACTCCGGGCAGGCCTTGCCGGCCATGGTGGTTGGTGCATCCTGATCCTTGGGCGTATCGAGCACCCCCATTTCGCGCAGCGGCATACCCTGTTCGTCGAGCACGCCGAGCATGGCGTAGCGGTGAATAATCAAACGCGCAATGTAGGCCACCGTTGACGGCCAGGTTTGTTGCCGGCGCTCACTGTGCGGCAAGCCAGGGACAAAAGCCATGAAGTGTCCGAGTGGCTCAGCGTAGTTGAGCAGCTTGCGCAGCTTCATGCCAATCCAGGCCGGGTCGATCACCCGCATGTCGAGTGACAGCAAGCGCGCCAGTCCATCCAGCGCGCGTGGATAGTTGCCCGAGAAACCAACCGCGCACGGCCGGGTAACGATGCTGCTATCGGGGCCAGGTAAATTGACTTCTTTGAGTGTCACGGTAAAGGACTCGCCCGTGGCCGGATTGTCAACATCGACCGACCAGGCCAGGGTGCCGGACGGGCCGGTTTGTGGCTCACCGCGACTGAACATGGCATCCATCACCGGTGTCGGCAAATTGGGGTTGTCACTGGCCAGGGCTTTGAGCTGGTTGCAACGCCAGCGAATGACGGCAGCGGTGGCTGCCACCACGCCGGGAAACAGGCGGCGCTCGCCCGAAGGCGGGAACGGCATTTCAAACGAATGTTCTTCCGCCACGGTGGCCAGGGCATCGAGCTTGAGTTCGAGCCAGGCCGGATCGTTGGCGCGCAAATCCATTGACAAGGTTTTGGCCAGTGCACCCAGGCCGCGTGGCTGCTCGGCACCGTTGACCCAGACCTCGAAGGGTTTTGCGCCGCCGCCTTCTTCGGGGCTGAGTTCACCAACAAACAGCGCAAAGTCGCCAAACGGGTGGTGCACCATGAAGGTCCAGGCGGCGTTGCCAGCCTGCAATTCGGGACGTCCTGGCCAGCGCAGCGACGACAACACCGGTGCCGGCAGGCGCTCCAGTGCCAGTCGGTGATTGGTACCGTCGATCTGCAAGGGCTTGGCCGTCGGTGCGTTGGCAGCAACGCTCAGTACCGATCCCAGCACCGTGTTCGGGCGGTAAGTGGCAAGTCCTTTGAGGTTGGACTTCCAGGCCTGCATGTAGAGATGCTGAAATTCGGCGTACGGGTAATCAGCCGGAACGTTGACGGTTTTGGAAATCGCCGTGTCGATGTAGGGAGCCACCGCCGCCACCATCGACTCGTGCGCCTGGGCGGTCATTTCGAGCGCCGTCACGAAAGCGGGCGACAGCGCTGCTTCGGTGCCATACAGGTGACGGTAGAGACGCCAGGCGTGATCTTCCACCGCGTATTCCTTAAAGCTGCCATCGACCATGCGCTTTTTGCGTGTGTAGCTCCAGCTGAAAGCCGGCTCAATGCCGTTGCTGGCGTTGTCGGCGAACGCCAGGCTGATGGTGCCAGTGGGGGCGATCGACAGCAGATGCGAGTTGCGCAGGCCCTGGCTGCGCACACGCTCACGCAGCGGCGCGGGCAAGCGCGATGCAAACGTCTGGCCGCTCAGGTAGAGGTCAGCGTTGAACAGCGGGAAGGCACCGCGTTCCCGCGCCAGGTCGGCCGATGCGCCGTAGGCTGTGTCGCGCATCAACTCGGCCACTTTGTGCGCCATGTCGCGCGCCGGCTGCGTGTCGTAACGCAGATTGAGCATGATCAGCGCATCGCCCAATCCGGTAAAGCCCAGGCCGACACGGCGCTTGCTGCGGGCTTCTTGTTGCTGTTGCGGCAGTGGCCAAACGGTGGCATCGAGCACGTTGTCGAGCATGCGGGTGGCAACCTTGGCTACCTCGACAAAAGCGGCAGTGTCAAAACGGGCGTTGTCCTCAAACGGATGCTCGATGAAGCGGGTCAGGTCGATCGACCCCAGACAGCAGCAGCCATAGGGTGGCAGCGGTTGCTCGGCACACGGGTTGGTACTGGCGATGGTCTCGCAATAGGACAGGTTGTTGTCGCGATTGATCTGGTCGAGAAACAAGACCCCGGGTTCGGCATGGTCGTAGGTCGAGCGCATGATCTGGTCCCACAGTTCACGCGCTTTGAGTTTGCGATAGACCCAGGGACCGCCCTCACTCAATTGGTAAGCACCGGCGGTTTTTTGTGCCACGCCAGGCTCGGCCTTGTGAACCAGCGCAAACTCGGTGTCATCTTGCACCGCCTGCATGAACGCGTCGCTGACACCGACTGAAATATTGAAGTTTTTCAAGTCGCCCTGGTCTTTGGCGTGAATGAATTCTTCAATATCGGGATGGTCACAACGCAGCACGCCCATCTGGGCACCGCGGCGGGCACCGGCCGATTCAACGGTTTCACAGGAACGGTCAAAAACACGCATGTAACTCACTGGCCCGGAGGCGCTGCTTTGCGTGCTGCCGACCCAGGCCCCGTGCGGGCGGATGCGGGAAAAATCGTAACCGACCCCGCCACCGCGGCGCATCGTCTCGGCGGCTTCAGTCAGCGCGGTGTAAATGCCGGGATGTCCATCTTCGACATGGGCGATTGAGTCACCCACGGGCTGCACAAAACAGTTGATCAGTGTGGCTGCCAGGTTGGTTCCGGCGGCCGACTGGATGCGACCGGCGGGCAAGAAACCGTTTTGCAACGCTTGCAAAAATTTGACTTCCCACTGCTTTTGCTGCTCGGGCAACTCGATCTGGGCCAGCGCGTGTGCCACGCGTTGATTGACTTCCAAAATGCTTTGCTCAGAGCCTTTGCCATATTTCTCGAGCAGCACTTCCTGACTGATTTGTTGGGGTGGCAGTGTGGTGACGGATTTGCTTGGTTCCGCAGTTTTTTGTGTCATGACTTGTGTTCTGCAAATATTTTTATGAATGGGAGATTCTCGCCGGACAACGCCAATTTCGTCCGTCAACGCCGATCGGTTCCAGACGACGATTTATCCAATGTTAGCCGGATCGACCATCGTCCGCAACGGATTTCCACGGTCATTGTAGGCCCGGCCTGCGTCGTTGCTTCGCCGGCTGGAGAGACCACTTTAGCAGGAATTTTTTCCTGCTTGATAAGATGATGTAAGTTTCGAGTCATGGCGCTCATCTCCAATGCGCTGGCAACCACAAGAGTTGATCTAAACAAGCGAGACATCATGAAAACATTCCGGCAACAAGTGTTTCTGAAGGTTTTGTTCGTGGTGGCAGCGGCCCTGCTGGGAACGCTGGCGTACTGGTTGCTGCAGTGGCTGGTGGGTGATGCCATCGACAACCGGCTGCTGGTTTTGCTGGCGACTGTGCTGACGGCAAGCTGCGCGGCCTGGCTGATGGCGTGCAGTCACAGCAGCGGCGACATCATGTTGTTTGCACAAGAGATTGGCAAGGCGACCGACAAGGTCATGATAGGCGCGGCGGAAACATCCTATTTTGTTGATTCGGTGAAAAAGAAAATCGACCAGGATGTGGGTACGCTCGAAGACGTGGCAAGTGCTTCGGAACAAAATTCAAGCGCCACCGAAAAAATAGCCGTCAATGCCGAGCACGCGTTCAAAGTTGCCACCGAGGTTCTCGCGACCAGTCGGTCCGGCCGCGACGAGGTAGCACGCGGCCTGAGCGGAATCAAGGATGCCACGCAGGACGCGCAAGCAGCACTGGTGACCATGCAGGAGTTGCAGGAGAAGTCACGCCGGATTCATCTGATCACGGAAGTTATCAACAAGATTTCAGCGCAGACCAATTTGCTCGCTCTCAACGCCGCCATCGAAGCGGCGCGCGCTGGTGAGCATGGTCGCGGCTTTGCGGTGGTTGCCGGTGAGGTCAGACAATTGGCGCAGCGTACCAAGACAGCTACCGACGAGATCGGCACCATGGTGCGTGAAATCAACGAACAGGCCGAAAAAGCGGCAGCGGGGATGACTGCCTTGACCGACAAAGTAGGGCAGGCAGCCAAGAATGTGGAGCGGGTGCATGTATTCCTGAACGGCATTGAGCATTCGGCTGGTGAGTCGGAACAGCAGGCACAGCAAATAGCCCAGGCCGCGCGCGAGCACGTGGAGAAGGCCCGCACCATCTCCGAGTCGATCTCGCTGGTCCACAGCAGCATGCTGACCACCGAGGCAGATTTACCTCGTGCCACCGAATCTGCCATGGCGCTGGCCGATCTGGCCGAAGGCATCAGCAACGGCTTGGCGGAGGCCAACGTGGCTACCGCGCACGATGAAATCAGGCTGGCGGCGCAAACCGCAGCCACAGAAGTGCAGCGGATATTTTCCCAGGCCATCGCCAACGGCGAGATCAGCCGGGAGGCTTTGTTCGACCGGCAATACCGCCCGATTGCCAACACCAACCCACAGAAATACACAACCCAGTTTGACGCTTTTTGTGACCGTGTTTTGCCGCCCCTGCAAGAGGGTCTGTTGGCCAGCATGGCGCGCGTGGTTTTTGCCATTGCGGTCGATGACAACGGCTATTTGCCAACACACAACAACAAGTTTGCCCAACCGCTGACGGGTGACTACCAGACTGACTTCGTCAACAACCGTACCAAGCGGATTTTCAGCGACCGCACGGGTTCCCGCTGTGGCTCCAACACGAAACCATTTTTACTGCAGACCTACAAACGCGACACCGGCGAAGTCATGCACGACCTGTCGGTTCCGATTTACCTCGAAGGCCGGCACTGGGGCGGATTCCGCATCGGTTATCACTCGCAAGCTGAATCGGCTTGATGTTGTTGGCGCAGGCAGTGGGCGCGGTATCGCTGGCGTGCCTGGCCAGCCTGGGCGCTGGACCAGGCATCCCAACCGACGCGGTCTGCGCTGCGGTTTTCGAGCACGATGCAATCGACCGGACAAACCCGCAGGCACAGCTCGCAGCCGGTGCAATAAGCCTCGATCACGGTGTGCATCAGTTTGTGACTGCCGACGATGGCATCGGTCGGGCAGGCGCTGAGGCATTTGGCGCAGCCAATGCACCAGTCCTCGTCGATGATCGCCACACAACGTGCCTGGGCTGAGCCATGGACCGGATTCAGCGGTAAGGCTGGCTGACCCGTCAGTGCCGACAGCCAGGCGATTCCCTGCTCGCCTGCGGGTGGGCACTGGTTGATGGGTGCCAGATTCTCCGCGATGGCAGCAGCGTAGGCCGCACAGTCGCGGTAGCCGCAGCGTTGGCACTGGGTTTGCGGCAACAGCGCCAGAAGAGCGGCGGCCGCAGCGGGGTTCATTTGCTGATTCTTTTTTTGCTGGCAGTGCCCGCTTTGCCATTGGCTTTGGGTACCGCGCTCTGCGGCGCTTGCGGCTGCTGCGCCAGAATGAACGCTTTGACTTGTGGATAGACCACTTCGCGCCAGCGGCGACCGGCAAAAATGCCGTAATGACCGGCACCCTGGACCGTCAGGTGTTTCTGTTTTGATGTTGGCACGCCAGTGCAGATATCATGCACGGCGGCGGTCTGGCCGGCACCCGAAATGTCGTCAAGCTCGCCTTCGATCGAAAACAGCGCGGTCTGCGTGATGCTGCCGGGTCGCACGCGCTCGATTTTGTTGTTGCTGCCGAGCACGTCCCAGTTGCCACTGACCAGACTGAAATCCTGGAACACTACTTTGATGGTTTCAAGGTAATAAGCCGCGTCCATGTCGAGCACGGCGTTGTATTCGTCGTAGAACTTGCGGTGCGCTTCGCTGCTGGCATCGTCACCCTTGACCAGATCCTTGAAGTAATCGTAATGACTCTTGGCGTGGTTGCTGGGATTCATGGCGACGAAACCGGAATGCTGCAAAAAGCCTGGATAGACCAGCCGTCCGGCACCGGCGAATTTGGTCGGAACGCGGTAAATCACGTTGTTTTCGAACCAGCTGTAGCTCTTGTTCATGGCAAGATTGTTGACCGCAGTGGGCGATTTGCGGGCATCGATCGGGCCACCCATCATGATCATGCTCAGCGGCGTGGCTTCACCCCGGCCCGCCATCAGTGACACGGCAGCCAGCACCGGCACCGTCGGTTGGCAGACGCTCATGACGTGGCAGTTGCCGTAGTTGTGCTGCAGGTAGCGAATGAACTCCTGCACGTAATTGACATAGTCGTCGAGATGAAAGGGGCCTTTGGAGACCGGGATCAGGCGCGCATTTTTCCAGTCGGTGATATACACCTTGTGGTCCTTGAGCATCGATTTAACGGTGTCGCGCAACAAGGTTGCATAGTGACCCGACAGCGGCGCGACGATCAGCACCGCGGGCTGGTTTTTGAGCTTGGTCAGTGTCGCATGGTCATCGGTGAAACGCTTGAAACGACGCAGTTCGCAAAATGTCTTGTCGATTTCAACGCGTTCATGCAGCGCCACCTGAACGCCGTCAACCTCAATCGTGCGCAGGCCGAATTCCGGTTTTTCGTAGTCTTTGCCCAGACGGTGCAGCAAGTCATAACCGGCTGCCATGCGGTGCGCAAACGGATTGGCACCGAGCACTGACAACGGGTTGTCATAGACCTTGGCGGCAGCGTGCGCCAGATCCGAAAACGGCTCCATCAGGGCGCGTTGGGTTTCGTAGAGTTTGTAGAGCACAGATTGGTCTTGGTTGGTGATGTTGCGGTGCAATATAACATTTTTCACAGGCTTTTGTGCTGGCAACGGCAGTTTGTTCGCACTGCGACCGAGGTAACGCGCATTTCTGCCAACCTCAATTGGTGTTTTCCAGCATACGACGGGCTGCCATTTGCCGCTATAGTGGGCCGGTACCTGCCGGGGTCGGCGGGGACAAGTTCATTTGGAGGAGAAAAACAATGCATCAAAAATTGGCCTACGTCACTGGCGGCATGGGCGGTATTGGTACGGCGATCTGCCAGCGCCTGCACCAAGAGGGTTTCAAGGTCATCGCCGGTTGCGGTCCGACGCGCGATTTTGACAAGTGGTTGACTGAACAGAAGGCGCAAGGCTTTACGTTCTATGCATCGGTTGGCAATGTGGGTGATTGGGACTCCACGGTGGCGGCATTTGGCAAAGCCAAAGCGGAACACGGCAGCATCGATTTGCTGGTGAACAACGCCGGCATCACGCGTGACCGCATGTTTGTGAAGATGTCACGCGAAGACTGGGATGCAGTGATCGAGACCAACCTCAACTCGATGTTCAATGTGACCAAACAAGTGGTTGCTGACATGGTTGAAAAAGGTTGGGGCCGGATTGTCAATATCTCGTCCGTCAATGGTGCCAAGGGGCAGGCGGGGCAAACCAATTATTCCGCCGCCAAAGCCGGGATGCATGGTTTCACGATGGCGCTGGCGCAGGAGTTGGCGACCAAGGGTGTCACTGTGAACACCGTCAGCCCGGGCTACATCGGCACCCAGATGGTCAAAGCCATCCGCCAGGATGTGCTTGACAAAATTATCGCCACGGTACCGGTCAAGCGCCTGGGGCAGCCGAGTGAAATTGCCTCCATCATCGCCTGGATTGCGTCCGAAGAAGGCGGTTATTCGACGGGTGCCGACTTCTCCGTCAATGGTGGCTTGCACATGGGTTAAACCTGAACGGCCCTCGCATCAAGGCGAGGGTCGTTCAGGTTGAACCGGGATCATCGGTGAGCGCAGCGGTCGGGATGGGCGCAAGCTGCACGGACCGACTGTCCGCAGAAAAGCGCATCAGACTGGTGGTTGGGAAACGGCAGGTGTGCTGGCGTTAGCGTCAGAAAAACAGTCGCGAAAAGTAAAGTACAGCGAGCTGAAAAACATCGAGGCCATCAGCAGCAGGGTCGGAAACAGCAGTTCGCCGGTCAGCGTTGCGTTGTCCAGCAGGGAACCCAAAGCGGTGAGGAGCAAAATCATCAGCGCCAGCAAAAACATCCACAGCAGTCCGAACACCACAAACGCGCGGAGATTTTTCCAGCACGCCACAGCGCTGAAAAAAACGCTTTTCAGTGGTGTCATGCCGTGCCAATAGACCAGCGCGGGGGCGTGCCAGAACAGCAGTGACAGTGGCAGGTGCAGACCGATGAAGACCCACATGGCGGCCTGAAAATCCGCTTCCAGCATGAGCTCGCGCGTCGGACTGCGACCACCGAGATAGACACCGGCAAAACCGCCGCTGTCAACCAGCCAGGAAGCGCCCATGGCCAACAGAAAACCGGCGGCGTACCACAGGCCCAGCAGCAGGATGGCACGTGTCACCGCTCTATCAGCGCGGAAAGCCGCGAGCAACAGCGTGGGCATGGGAAAGCGGCCCTGGCTGGCGGTTTGCGTCGCAACCATCAATCCCAGGGTGGCTGCCGGCATCAGCGTCATTGCCAGCGCCAGTCCGACGAAAGGCAGCAAGCTGACCACCGTCATCAGCGCCATGAAAGTAAAAAACAAACCAGCCAACGCCAGCGGTTGCTTGAAAAAAGTCTGCACGCCCAGCTTCACCCAGAGCGCGCCGGTACGTGCCGTTACAAGATTCAGCTTCATATGACGAGCTCGCTGTTGACCAGGCTCACCGGATGGTCAATGCGCTGGCGCAACAGGCGTTCAAAATGCGTCGGATCGTGTGCTTTGAGTAACGTGGCGCTGCGTGGCAGGTGATAGTCCCATAGGCGCGAGAGCCAAAAGCGCAAAGCTGCCGCGCGCAACATCGCCGCCATGAGCAAAGTTTCAGCCACCTGTAGCGGCCGCACGCTCTGGTATGCCGTCAGAAAACTTTGAAAGCGTTGCGCAGCGTGACTGCCATCGTTGAGATGAACGCACCAGTCGTTGACGGCGACAGCGATGTCAAACAGCCAGTGGTCAACGCCAGCAAAATAAAAATCAAAAAAGCCGCTCAGTTGCTCGCCGTCTGGTCCGGTCTCGAACATCACGTTGTCGCGGAACAGATCGGCGTGGATCGGACCCAGTGGCAAAGCGGCATAAGGTTTTGATCGGGCGATGTCGTTTTGATAGGCAAGCTCAGCGCGCAGCAAATCTGCTTGTGCCGGCTGCAAGTACGGCAGCACCACCGGAACCGTTTTGTTCCACCACGACAAGGCGCGCAGGTTGGGCTGCGACAGCGCAAAGCTGCAACCGGCCAGGTGCATCCTGGCGAGCATGGCACCGACTGCTGCGCAATGTGCCGGGCCAGGTGAGAGCACGGTTTGGCCCGGCAGCCGGTTGACCACTGCGGCCGGTTTCCCCTTGAGTTCAAACAACCACTGGTCCTGGGCGTTGGCGCTTGGGTTGGGCACCGGAATACCGTTTTGCGCCAAGTGTTTCATCAAGCCGAGGTAGAACGGCAGTTGCTCGAAGGTCAATCGTTCAAACAGCGTGAGCACGTAATCGTGCGTCTTTCCGGCGCGCTCGGTGGTGACAAAGTAGTTGGTGTTTTCTATTCCTCCGGTGCAGCCTTGCAAACCAATGAGCTCACCCAGTCTGAGCTGCTGCAACAGGCCCTGCGCCTCGTCGGCAGTGACTTCCGTGTAAACCGCCATGACTTAAAAGTCGAGAACTTTCCAGCTACGCTCGCCCGTGGCAGGCGCAATTTGGTACGCCGGCAGCGTGCCTTTGGGTTGCACGTCGATGCTGCGCGTCTGGCCGCCAACGCGAACTTCATCGATACGCACGCTGCGGTCTTCCACCCGAATCTGTTCGACCAGGGGTTCGACTGCGCTGTTTGATGCCGGTGTGGCCAGTGTGGCGGGTGGTCGTGGCGATGCTGACCCGGTCACCGCCACAGGCTGCGCCCAGACTGTCCCCAGCAGGGAGCAGCAGAGCGAAAAAATAAAGGTAAATCGCATGCCGGGATTGTAGAACCAGGCGTTGTTTTGCAATCGCGGGCAAAATGCTCGCATGAACAAGACGCAAGCGAAACCCCAAACCCTGTTGCTGGTGGATGGGTCTAGTTATCTTTACCGGGCCTTTCATGCCATGCCCGATTTGCGCGCCGTCGCCGGCGATCCGGCCAGCGCACCCACCGGGGCCATTCGCGGCATGATCAACATGCTGCAAAACCTGCGCAAAGAGGTGCCGGCCGACTTTGTTGCCTGTGTCTTCGATGCCAAAGGCCCAACCTTTCGCGATCAGCTCTATCCGGCCTACAAGGCACAGCGCTCTCCCATGCCAGACGATTTGCGCTCGCAGATCGAGCCGATCCATGAAGTGGTGCGGTTGCTGGGTTGGCGCGTGCTGGCCGTGCCCGGTGTCGAGGCCGACGATGTGATCGGTACGCTGGCGCGCATGGCCGCCAGTCGGGACATGCAAGTGGTCGTCAGCAGCGGCGACAAGGATCTGGCGCAATTGGTGGACGAAAACATCACCATTATCGATACCATGAACGGCAAAAAGCGCGATGTCGCTGGCGTGCACGCTGAATTTGGCGTGCCGCCGCAGTTGATGGTTGATTTTCAGACGCTGGTGGGCGATGTCGTCGATAACGTCCCGGGCGTGCCCAAGGTTGGGCCCAAGACCGCGGCCAAGTGGTTGCAGCAATACGGCTCGCTCGATGCGGTGGTGGCCAATGCGGACAAAGTCACTGGCGCGGTGGGTGATAGCCTGAAAATGAGTCTGGACTGGTTGCCAACGGCGCGCCAGTTGTTGACCATCAAGACCGACTGCGATTTGAGTGCCTGGTTGCCGCGGCTGCCGGCACTGGACGATATTGCGCCAGGCGGCGCCGATACCCAGGCGTTGGCTGCCTTTTATCAAAAATACGGGTTCAAGGGTTTGGAGCGAACGCTGGCGGGTTGGCAGCGCCAAGTGCTTGCGCCGGCCGATTTGTTCGACACGGTTGATGACCCTGGCACGTCAGCGGTTTCCAGTATCACGCAGGTGCACTATGACACCATCCTGGCGTGGCCGGAGTTCGATGCCTGGCTGGCAAAGCTACAGACGGCTTCGCTGGTGGCGCTCGACACCGAGACCACGTCGCTTGACGAGATGTGCGCGCAAATCGTCGGCATCAGTTTCAGCGTCGAGCCCGGCGCTGCGGCCTATGTTCCGCTGGCGCACAGCTACCCCGATGCCACGGCGCAACTGCCACGCGATCAAGTGCTGGCGCGGCTCAAGCCTTATCTGGAAGATGCCAGTAAGCCCAAGCTCGGTCAGCACATCAAATATGACCGCCACGTTTTCGCCAACCATGGCATCGAAGTGCAGGGCTACCAGCACGACACCATGTTGCAGAGCTACGTGCTGGAAGTGAACAAACCGCACGGTCTGGCCAGTTTGGCCGAACGTCATCTGGGACGCAAGGGAATCAGCTTTGAAGAGTTGTGTGGCAAAGGTGCCAGCCAGATTTGTTTTGACCAGGTCGATATTGCCGCTGCGGCACGCTATTCGTGCGAAGATTCGGATCTGACACTGGATCTGCATCGCGTGCTGTGGCCACGGCTACAGGCAAATGACAAGTTGCGGTTTGTGTATGAACTGGAAATGGCCAGCAGCGAAGCGCTCTACCGCATGGAGTGCAACGGTGTGCTGATCGATGCGCCGACGCTGGCGAAACAAAGTTTGGATTTGGGGCGACGCATTGACGAACTGGAAAAACAGGCTTACGAGCTAGCCGGCCAGACTTTCAACTTGAGCAGTCCGAAACAGATCGGCGAGATTTTCTTTGGCAAGCTGGCGCTGCCGGTGGTCAAAAAAACACCCACCGGCGCAGCCAGCACCGACGATGAAGTGTTGCAAAAACTGGCCGAAGACTACCCGCTGCCGGCCAAAATCCTTGCGCACCGCGGACTGGCCAAACTCAAAGGCACTTACACCGACAAACTGGCGCAACTTGCCAACGCGCGCACCGGCCGCGTGCACACCCATTACGCGCAAGCGGTGGCAGTGACGGGGCGCCTGAGCAGTATCGATCCGAACCTGCAAAACATTCCAGTGCGCACGCCCGAGGGGCGGCGCGTGCGCGAAGCGTTTGTGGCGGCACCGGGGTGCCAAATTGCCAGCGCCGACTACAGCCAGATTGAACTGCGCATCATGGCGCACATCAGTGGCGATGCGACGCTGTTGCTGGCATTTCGGGACGGCATGGACGTGCACCGGGCCACTGCCGCTGAAGTGTTTGGCGTGAGCACAGACCAGGTCAGCAGCGAGCAGCGACGTTACGCCAAAGTGATCAATTTCGGCTTGATTTACGGCATGAGTGCGTACGGCCTGGCGCGCGCGCTGGCGATTGACAACCAGGCTGCCAAAAACTACATCGAGCGCTACTTTGAACGTTATCCGGGGGTTAAACGCTACATGGACGAGACCCGGCAACTGGCCAAGCGCCAGGGTTATGTGGAAACCGTTTTTGGCCGGCGCCTGTATCTGCCAGAAATCAATTCGCCCAATGGTCCGCGCCGCGCTGCGGCCGAGCGTGCGGCCATCAATGCGCCGATGCAGGGCACCGCCGCTGACCTGATTAAGCTCAGCATGGTCAAGGTGCAGCAGGTGCTCGATGCCCAGCAGCGTGCTACCAAGATGATCATGCAGGTGCACGACGAGCTGGTGTTTGAAGTGCCACAGGCCGAGCTTGACTGGGTGCGCCACGAGATACCGGCGCTGATGGCCGGGGTGGCGCAGCTCAAGGTGCCGCTGTTGGCGGAAATCGGGTTTGGCCTCAATTGGGACCAGGCGCACTGATGACCATGGCAACTGGGTTCACCAAGCCATCGCCGCAGGACGGCTCAGTCCGTACCATACGGTGCCGAGCCAACTCTGCGAGGTGATTTTCGAGCAGCAGTTGGGGCGCTCGCAGGCGCGGTTGGCGTGGGACAGGACGCTGCAGGCGCTCGATCTGATTTCCGGCATTGTTCGAGGTGCCAATTGAATTTGCAGTGGCATCCGGAGTGGCAGTTTTGGGAAAATGATTTTTACCAGGCCACTTGCACCGCTTTTGGTCAGGCTTGCAGAGCGCGCCAGCGGGAACGGCTGCGGCAAGCCGATAATGGGCTGGCAAAGACCGGCCGGGGAAAGCGATGAGTGACAAGAAAAACATGAACTTCAACGATCTCGAGCAGTGGCTCAATGAAAATCGTGTCACCGAGGTCGAGTGTCTGGTGCCGGACCTGACCGGCGTGGCGCGTGGCAAGATACTGCCGCGCACCAAATTTACCGAAGACCGTGGTATGCGGCTGCCGCAGGCGATCGTGGCGATGGGTGTCACCGGTGAATTCCCCGAGAGCGGCCCCTACTACGACGTGGTGGATCCGACTGACAAGGACATGCAGTTGCGCCCTGACCCGGCCACAGTGCGCATCGTTCCCTGGGCCACCGACCCGACCGCGCAGGTGATTCACGATTGTTTTGATCACCAGGGCAATCTGGTGGGGTTTGCGCCGCGCACCGTGCTGCGCCGTGTTTGCGAATTGTTCAAGGCCGATGGCTTGCAACCGATCGTGGCACCTGAGCTTGAGTTTTACCTGACGGCGCGCAACACCGACCCCAACACGCTGCTGCGCGCGCCCATTGGCCGCAGCGGCCGCTCCGAGACTTCGCGCCAGGCCTACAGCATCGATGCCGTCAACGAGTTTGACCCGCTGTTTGAGGAAATCTACGAGTTCTGTGACAAGATGGAACTCAACGTGGACACGCTGATTCACGAAGTTGGCGCGGGTCAGATGGAAATCAATTTTTTCCACGCTGATCCGCTCGATCTGGCAGATGAAGTGTTTTTCTTCAAGCGCACCGTGCGCGAGTCGGCATTGCGCCACGACATGTACGCCACTTTCATGGCCAAGCCGATCGCCGCCGAACCTGGCAGTGCGATGCATGTGCACCAGAGCATCTTGAATTTGCACACCGGCAAAAACATTTTCAGCAACGAAGACGGCACGCCGTCGCAGATGTTCATGCACTACATCGGCGGTTTGCAGCACTACATCCCGGCCGCGATGGTGTTGGTAGCACCCTATGTCAACAGCTACCGGCGTCTGTCGCGCAACACGGCAGCGCCCATCAATATCGAGTGGGGCTACGACAACCGCACGGTCGGCATTCGCTCACCGATTTCAACGCCCGAAGCGCGCCGGGTGGAAAACCGTGTGATTGGTGCCGATGCCAATCCCTACGTGGCGATGGCGATGACGCTGGCCTGTGGTTACCTCGGGATCAAGAACAAAATCAAACCCAAACCTGAAATGCGTGGCGACGCTTATCTCTCACCGCATGCACTGCCGCGCAGCTTGGGTGAGGCGCTAGACTGGCTGCGCCGGGAATCCGATTTGCATGAAGTTCTGGGCAAGGAATTCATCACCGTTTACTCCGAAATCAAGGAGCTCGAGTTCGACGAGTTCATGAAAGTGATTTCGCCCTGGGAGCGTGAGCATTTGCTGCTGCACGTCTGATGGAAGCGGTGGCGCGCGGGCGCTGACCGAAACTGGTGGCTACTACGTGCAGCCAACCATTTTTGCTGCGGTCAGCAACGAC
This sequence comes from Rhodoferax sp., assembly GCA_036171375.1. Classification (GTDB taxonomy): domain Bacteria; phylum Pseudomonadota; class Gammaproteobacteria; order Burkholderiales; family Burkholderiaceae_C; genus Rhodoferax. Next base: position 25,807 of record JAVHQY010000097.1, read on the forward strand.
ATGACGATTGCGCGCGAAGAAATCTTTGGCCCGGTGCTCTCAGTGCTGTCGTTTACCGATGCTGCCGACGCGGTGCGCCAGGCCAAGCAAAGCGGCATCGGGCGCGACAAGTCGCTGCACGCCTTTGACAAATACCTCGAACTCAAGACCACCTGGATTCGCATCGACAGTCCGCTGTGAAATTTTGCACTCTTGACGCGCCAGGAATCAGTTGAGAGTTGCGGCCTGTTCCTTGATTTGGCAAAACCCCAAGTCCACGTTATGCCACTGACTGCACTGCCTTGGGCAAGAAGCGCTGAGGGTTGGCGCAGGCCGTGCGAAAAAAAGTGTCACTCGATCTTGATGCCAGCATCTTTGACGACCTTGCCCCACCGGTCAAGCTCCTGCACCATATATTGCGACATGGCCTCCGGACTGGAGAGTGAGGTTTCCACGCCAGCGATATAGAGCGCCTTTTTGGTCTCAGGTGAATTCATTGCCTTGGCGACTTCGGTGTTCAGTTTGGCGACGATGTCTGGCGGTGTGCCAGCCGGTGCCAGTAGGGCTAACCAGACAGACGCGGCGTAACCCGGTACGCCGGCTTCTTGCATGGTAGGAACGTCTGGCAGTTGCGGGATGCGTTTGGCAGTGGTCACGGCAAGTGCCTTCAAGCGACCCTGTGGGACTTGGGCGAGTGCATTGGGAACGCCGGCAAAACTGCTTTCCACCACGCCAGCGATCAGGTCGGTGGTAGCACCGCTACTGCCTTTGTAGGGTACGTGCACCAGTTTGGCACCGCTCATGGAAACAAACAGTCCACCCATCAGATGTTGCGAACTGCCATTGCCCGAAGAAGCGTAGTGGATGGTATCGGGCGCGGCCTTGGACAGAGCAATAAATTCCTTCACGTTACGCGCCGGCAACTTGGGGTTGACCAGCAGCACATAGGCTGAATCAACCAGCTTGGTGACTGGTGTAAAACTCTTGATCGGGTCGTAGGGAAGGTTCTTGTAAATCCATGGGCTGATGACGTGGGTGGTTGAAACGATGACCAATGTGTAACCGTCAGGGGCGGCCTTGGCGACAAAATCAGTTCCAATGGTAGAACCCGCACCAGCTTTGTTTTCCACCACAAACTGTTGGCCCAGCGCGATCGAGAGTCGTTGGCCCAGGATGCGGGCAACCACATCGGTAAAGCCGCCCGGGGCAAACGGTGCAATCAATTTGACCGGCCGGTTGGGATAAGTCTGGGCCAGCGCCATTGACATTGACAGCGCCAGCAATGAACCCAACAGCATGGGCTTGATAATTTTTTTCATGTTGTTAACCCTTGTAACTTGGTTCTGGAAGAGTGAAGAAACTGTGCAAGATCTGGTACACCATCAGGTAATTCTTTTGCTGGAAGCTGGCGTGAGAAATGCCTGCCATCACGCTGAATTGCTTGTTCATATTAGGTAACAGCTTGAAAAAATTGATCAGGTCATCCAGGCTGGCGATGCCGTCATATTCACCACGCAAAATGATAGTCGGTGCAAGAATTTGTTGGGGCCTGACAAGCGGCAATTTTGAACACATGTCAACATAGGTTCCGGTTGGCATTGAGTCATCGAGCGTCAGGATGGCATCGGCAAAAGCGTTGACGGTGTTCTCGTCGGCGCAACCAGGGTAGTCGCGCTGGAAAATCCCGTGCACCGACGCACGGTCGAAAGGGCGGCGGTTTTGAGCCAGGAATTCCGGCAGTTTATTCTTGCGTTGCGCCAGCGTGTGGCTGCCTTCACCGGTCCAGACAAAGGCATCAAGCGCCAGTTTGGCAACACGCTCGGGGTGACGCTCGGCAAACAGTGCAGCCTTTAAAGCACCCGAAGAAATGCCATAGACCAGCATCGGTTTGCCACCATTTTTTTCCATGATGTAGGCGCTGCCCGCCGCCAGGTCATCGGCACCGTTGCTGACATCAAAGTTGATGTGGCGTTGCTTGTCGGAGCGGCCATAACCCTCGTTGTCCATGGTCCAGGTGTCAAAGCCGTGATCTCTGAACCATTCCATTGCCGAGGAATAGGGGCGCCCGGGTACGCTCAAATCGAAGGTGGGTTGGGAGGCCATCGATGAGCCGTGCACAAAAAGGACGGTGCCTTGATGAGGCACCTTGGCGTTCGCTTTTTTTTCCCAGAGAAAAAGTTTGATATTACCCTTGTGGGTCCAGTGTTCTACCCCGCCAGTCCACTTCACATCGCTCATTGATAACTCCTCTTTTTTTGAGTTTCAATGGTAACCTGAATCCGTGATGCAAGTCCCCGGTCCTTGTGGGTGTTGTTTTGCCGCCTTGACACAGCGCCCGCCAACCGTAGGCGCTGCGGTGGATAATCTGAGACAACCTTCGCCCAGGAGACAGCCATGACCAGTTCGATTCGACGCATAGCGGTTTGTACCGGTGGCGGTGATGCGCCGGGCTTGAACGCGGTCATCCAGTCGGTACTGATTGCGGCCGACAACCGCGACTGGGAGTGCTACGGCATACGCGACGGCTTCAACGGCATCCTGTTTCCCGAGCGCTACGCAGACGGTGGCGTGCAGCGGCTCACGCGCGAGCGGGTGCGCGGCATCAGTCACCTGGGTGGCACCATTCTGGGCACCACCAACAAGGGCAATCCGCTGCGCTTTCCGATCACCATGCCCGACGGCAGCACGCGCGAGGTGGATCGCTCGGATGAAATTCTGGCCTACTTCGCCACCCATCAAATTGATGCACTGGTGGCGGTGGGCGGCGACGGCTCGCTGACTATCGCCAATGCCTTGCACCAAAAGGGCCTGCGTGTGGTGGGTGTGCCAAAAACCATTGACAATGATCTGGACAAAACTTTCACCACTTTCGGTTTTGATACCGCAGTGGCGTTTGCCACCGAGTGTCTGGACCGCTTGCACAGCACCGCCGAGAGCCACCAGCGCGTGATGGTGGTGGAAGTGATGGGACGTTACGCTGGCTGGATTGCGCTGCATTCGGGCATTGCCGGCAACGCGCACGCCATTTTGATTCCGGAAATTCCTTTTGACCTGGAAAAAGTGGCGGCAAAAATTCGTCAGCGCGACGGCGAGGGACGGCTGCACTCGATCGTGCTGGTGGCCGAAGGCGCGCAGCCGGGCGATGGTGCGCGCGAGTTGCTGGCACCGGCGCAAGCGGGTCACGCCGAGCGGCTCGGTGGAATGGGTGAACACGTGGCTCACGCCCTGGCCGAGCGTACTGGCAAAGACACACGCGTGGTGGTGCTGGGGCACTTGCTGCGCGGTGGCAGCCCGACGGCGTTTGATCGGTTGGCGGCGCTTCGTTTTGGTGCCGCCGCCGTGCGCGCGCTCGAAGAAGGGCAGTCGGGCATCATGGTGGCGCTGGGTTACAACGGTGTGGATTACGTCGCGCTGGCCGATGTGGCTGGGCGCATGAAAGCCGTGCCACTGACCGGCGACACGCTACAGACCGGGCGCGATCTGGGAATCTGCTTTGGCGATTAACGTGTGCCGAAACTGGCGAGTTTGGCTTTGAGATTTGGCATTTGCAGCGCTGCCGCTTTTTCACCTTCGAGCACCGCGTTGTGGCGGGTGGCGAAATCGGTTCCACTCATTTTTGAGACATCCGGGCGGATCACCACGTCGGCCAGCGGCAATTCATAGCGTGTGATGGTCTGTCCCATGATGGTGACGGCCTGCATCAGAATGTCGAACGTGCTTTCGAGCTTGCTGTTGGCCGGTTTGTCGGAGATATCGACAGCAATCACAAAAGTGGCACCCATCTGGCGTGCAAAACGAATTGGCAGCGGGCTGCTCAGCGCGCCATCAACGTATTCGCGGCCGCGGATTCGAACCGGCTGGAATACGCCCGGAATGCTGCTGGACGCGCGCACCGCGGTGCCGGTATCGCCGCTGCGAAACAGCACTGGCTCGCCGCTGGCCAGATCGGTGGCCAGCACCCCCAGTTTTCTGGGCAGTTTTTCCAGTGTGCGGTGACCGACGGCGTTGTTGATGAAGCCGGCCAGCGCGCTGCCCTTGATCAGACCACGGTCGGGCAGCACCCAGTCGCTGACTTGAAATTCATCGAACGGAATGGCCAGCGCCTGTAGCTCGAATCCACTCTTGCCCGCTGCGTACAGCGCGCCAACCAACGCACCGGCGCTGGTTCCGACGATCAAATCGGGCTTGATGCCCTGCGCTTCCAGCGCCTTGATGACACCGATGTGGGCAAAACCTTTGGCCGCACCGCCACCCAGAACCAGCCCCAGCACCGGTTTTACGGGCACCACTGGTGTGATCGGTGTGATCGCGACCGGCGGTGGTGGGGCAGGGGGTGTGGATGCCGGCGCAGTAGCCGGGGGCAATGGCAAGGGCATCGGCACCGGCACCGGCACCGGCACCGGCACCGGCACCGGTGGCACTTCAGCCACCGGCACGTTGGCGCAACCAACGAGCGTCAGGGCCGCCAGCAGCGCGAGCCAGCGGTGTCTGAACAAGAACGTGGCTTGCTTCAATGCGAGCGCTTGAGAACCTTGGCCACCGGGTTGTGGCGCAAGCGAAAGGCATCAGGCATGGCCGACCCAAGCAACGGGCGCAGGTACATGCGGAAAGCGTCGGTGACATCGGTGCCGCTGGGGCTAATGAATTCGTCTTCCATAACGCGCGTCTTTCCGGCCACTGCATCGAGTGGCAGCAGTTCGTAATCGACCGAGTAAAAACCGGTGCGCTTGATCGCCACTGAGCCGTCACAACTGCCCCACATGGCAAACTGCACGGCTTTCTCGCCGACCTCGCGCGCTTCGCGCTGATCGACATCCGAGACGCAGCCGATGAACGAGCGCTGTAGATAACCAAATGTGTCGCCGCGCACGCGCTTGATGTTGAGTCTGGATTTGATCTCGTCACACAACAAACCAGCCAGCGCACCGTTGCCCGAGAGCTGCACGTTGCCATGCGCGTCATGCTCCAGGTTCTGGGTCAGCGAACTGGCAATGGGCGCACCGGCGCTGTCGTGAATGCCTTCAGACACGGCGATCACGCAGCGCCCGAAGCGTTCGTAGGTGGCTTTCACATCGGTGAGGAATTTTTCCAGCACAAAGCTGCGCTCGGGCAGGTAAATCAGGTGCGGACCATCGTCGGGGAATTTTTTACCGAGCGCAGCGGCGGCCGTCAGGAAGCCGGCGTGGCGCCCCATCACCACACCCACATAGATACCGGGCAATGCCGCGTTGTCGAGGTTGGCACCGGCAAAGGCCTGCGTCACAAAGCGCGCTGCCGACGGAAAACCCGGCGTGTGGTCGTTGCCGACCAGATCGTTGTCAATCGTTTTGGGGATATGCACGCAGCGCAGCGCGTAGCTGGCTTTTTGCGCTTCCTGGCTGACGATGCGCACGGTGTCGCTGGAGTCGTTGCCGCCGATGTAGAAAAAATGCTCGATCTGGTGCGCCTGTAAGACCTTGAAGATTTCCTGACAGTAGGCGACATCGGGTTTGTCGCGCGTGGAACCCAGCGCGGAGGAGGGCGTGTTGGCCACCAGTTCCAGGTTGTGGCTGGTCTCTTGCGTGAGATCGACGAAATCTTCATCGACGATGCCGCGCACGCCGTGGTGCGCGCCGTAAATGTGCTGCACCTGGCCAAAGCGACGCGCTTCGAGCGCCACACCGACGAGCGACTGGTTGATGACGGCAGTCGGGCCGCCACCTTGGGCGACGAGAATTTTTCCGGACGACATGAGCGATGGCTTGTGTTGAATATGGTGGGCACATTTTACGGGGCCAGGCTGCAACCGGAAAGCCACTGCCAGTGCCAGGGCCGGTGGTGGTCCTAGGGTATTCTCTAATAAAGAATTCAGCGCTAGCCGATACACTCGCCAACGCATTCAATAACCAGGAGACCTTCTGATGCAATACCGTACCCTTGTGAAATCCCTCTCGGGCTTGCTGGTCGCAACATTGCCACTGACGGCGGTGCTGGCCGACAGCCTGACCTTAAAAGCCTCGCACCAGTTTCCGGGTGGCAAAGGCGATGTTCGCGACGAAATGGTGCAAATGATTGCGCGCGATGTTGCGGCCGCCAAGGTCGGGCTTGAGATCAAGGTTTTTCCAGGCTCCAGCCTGGTCAAGCCCAAGGAACAATGGAAGGCCATGCAATCCGGGCAGATTGATATCACCTCCTTTCCGTTGGACTATGCCTCGGGTTTCCATCCGCAATTCGGCGTGACGCTGATGCCCGGTCTGGTGAAAAACCACGCGCACGCGGCGCGCCTCAACGCTTCCCCGTTCATGCAAGACATCAAGGCCATCATTGCAAAAGACGGCATCAAGGTCTTGGCCGATGCCTGGTTGGCGGGCGGCCTGGCGGGCAAGGACAAGTGCATTCGCTTGCCCGCTGATGCCAATGGCCTGAAAGCGCGTTCTGCCGGAGCCACTTTTTCGCAGATGTGGGCCGGTGCCGGTGCCTCTATCGTTTCGATTCCTTCGAACGAAGTTTATAACGCGTTGCAGCAGGGCGTGGCGCAGGCCACCGACACTTCTTCTGGAAGTTTTGTTTCGTTCCGGCTTTACGAACAGCTCAAGTGCCTGACCGCGCCCGGCGACAATGCTCTGTGGTTCATGTACGAGCCGGTTCTGATGTCGCAGCGCAGTTTTGACAAGCTCAGCGAGCCACAGAAAAAAGCACTGATGGCGGCATCCCAAAAGGCTGAAGCCTACTTCAATGGCGAGTCCAAAAAAATGGACGACAAACTGGTGGAGACCTTCAAGAAGAACAAAGTTGAAGTGATTACGCTCAGCGATGCCGATGCCGCAGCCTGGCGCGACGTGGCACAAAAAACTTCGTACAAAATATTTGCTGAAAAAGTCCCTGGCGGCAAGGAGCTGATCGAAAAGGCCTTGAGTGTCAAATAGGGAAGAAGTAGCGCTGCCGGGTTGGGTGACGCTGGTACACGCTTGCTCGCGTGTGCTCGGTGTTGCCGCCGCCGGCCTGATCCTGCTGGCGGTGGTCGTGGTTTGTCAAATGGTGTTTACCCGCGCCGTGTTGGGTCAATCGTCCATTTGGCAAACCGAGTTCGCCACTTTCTCTGTCATTGCCGCGACGTTTATCGGTGCTCCCTACATTTTGCTAACGCACGGCCACGTCGGGGTGGACCTGTTGCCCATGCTGGTGACCGGAAAAGTCCGGTTCGGTCTGTACCTTTCGGGAAGTTTTTTGGCGTTGCTCTTTTGTGCCCTGTTTTTGTACGCTGCCATTCCCTGGTGGTATGAAGCCTGGCACAGCGGGCAAAAAACGGCCTCCATCTGGCGTGCCACGCTCTGGATTCCCTATCTTGCCGTTCCGGTCGGTCTGGGTTTGTTGTGTTTGCAATTTCTGGCCGACATCTGGCTGGTGCTGTCAGCTCGAAAAACACCTTTTGGTTTGGCTCCTGAGGAACATTTGTGAGCCCGCTGCTGATTGGTTTGCTGATTTTTGTGGTGACGTTGCTGGTGTTGGCGACGGGTCTGCCAATTGCTTTTGGGCTGGGTGCGGTGGCGCTGGGTTTTATGCTGGTGTTTGATGGCTGGAGCAGCGTGCATTTTCTGCCCGAAACCATTTTTTCCGGGCTGGATGATTTCACCCTGGTGTCGTTGCCGATGTTTGTGATCATGGGTGCAGCGGTGGCTTCGTCACGCGCGGGTAGCGACCTGTATGAGGCGCTGGCACGCTTGCTCAACCGGGTTCCAGGTTCCCTGGTGCTGTCCAATATCGGTGCTTGTGCGCTGTTTGCTGCGTTGACCGGTTCCTCCCCGGCAACTTGCGCCGCAATCGGCAAAATGGGCATCCCCGAAATGCGCAAGCGTGGCTACGACACTGATCTGGCGTGTGGCGCGATTGCTGCCGGCGGCACGCTGGGCATCCTGATACCGCCCAGCGTGACCATGATTCTTTACGGCATCGCTTCGGAAACTTCGATTGGCCGCCTGTTTATCGCTGGTGTGATTCCCGGGCTGCTGCTGACCGTGTTGTTCATGGCCTGGGCCATGTTTTTGAGCTGGAAACGCGGCAACCAATTGATTGACAAGGACCGCATTTATTCGCTCAAGGAAAAGCTTGAATTGCTGCCGCGGCTGCTGCCTTTTCTGGCTGTCATTGTTGGTGTGATTTATGCGCTTTATGGCGGCATTGCCACGCCTTCGGAAGCGGCTGGCGTGGGTGCCATGTTGTGCCTGCTGATGGTTGGCATCGTTTACCGCGTTTGGCGGCCACGGCATTTGTGGCTGATCCTGCGCGACGGACTGCGCGAATCGGGCATGTTGCTGATGATCATCGGCGCTTCCATCTTGTTTGGTTACATGATGTCGTCTCTGCAAGTAACGCAATCAGTGGCGGAGGCGATCGGCCAGATGCATGCCAACAAATGGCTGGTGCTGGCGGCGATCAATCTGATGCTGTTGGTGGCGGGCTGTTTTTTGCCACCGGCGGCGATCATTCTCATGACGACACCGATTCTGATGCCGGTCATCACCGCTGCCGGGTTCGACCCGATCTGGTTCGGGGTCATTCTGACCATCAATATGGAACTCGGTTTGATCACACCGCCGGTCGGGCTCAACCTGTTTGTCATCAACGGCATCCTGCCCGATGTCAAGCTGACCACCATTTTGCGGGGTGCCTATCCCTTCATGCTGTGCATGGTACTGGCAATTCTGATTCTGTGTGTTTTTCCCGAATTGGCGACCTGGCTGCCGTCCAAAGTGATGGGTTGACAGAGCTGTAGATGGGGCTGAAAACCAGCCGCAAAGGCACAAGAGCTGGTACCCTGGGTCGGACTTGAACCGACACGCCTTGCGGCAACAGATTTTGAGTCTGTCATGTATACCAATTTCATCACCAGGGCAGGTAAGAAGAAGCGGCGCGAATTATGGCACAGTGTGGGACATGAAATACAAAACTATTGAAGACTGCATCGGAAAAACCCCTTTGGTGCGTTTGCAGCGCATCGGCGCCGCTGACCATGCTGCACGCGGCAACGTCATGCTGGGCAAACTCGAAGGCAACAACCCGGCCGGTTCGGTCAAGGACCGCCCGGCGCTGGCGATGATTGCGGGTGCTGAGCAGCGTGGCGAGATCAAGCCGGGCGACGCTTTGATTGAAGCCACTTCCGGCAACACCGGCATTGCGCTGGCGATGGCGGCTGCAATCAAGGGCTACCGCATGATTTTGATCATGCCTGAAGACTTGTCGGTCGAGCGCGTGCAAACCATGAAAGCCTTTGGCGCTGAGCTGATCCTTACGCCCAAGAGTGCCGGCATGGAATATGCGCGCGATCTGGCCGGGCAGATGCAGCAAAGTGGCAAAGGCCGCGTACTCGATCAGTTTTCCAACGCCGACAATCCGCGCTCGCATTTTGCCGGGACCGGGCCCGAAATCTGGGACGACACCCAGGGTCAGGTGACGCACTTTGTCAGCGCCATGGGAACCACCGGAACCATCACCGGCGTGTCGCGATTTCTGAAGGCCCAAAACCCGGCCATTCAGATCGTCGGCGTGCAGCCGTGCGAGGGTTCGCGTATTGCCGGCATCCGCAAGTGGCCGCCCGAATATTTGCCCCAGATCTACGACCCCAACGGTGTTGATGAACTGGTTTATGTCAGCCAGGAAGATGCTGAAGAGATGTGCCGTAGGCTGGCGCGCGAGGAGGGTATTTTTGCCGGCGTGTCGGCCGCCGGTGCCTGTTGGGCAGCGCAGCAAATAAGCCTTAGGGAAACCAATGCCACGATCGTTTTTGTGGTCTGCGACCGCGGTGATCGTTATCTTTCGACCGGCATTTTCCCGGCTTGATGGATTGCCATGCTGCGCATTCCATGAACCGATCCGTCATTGCGAACGCAGTGAAGCAATCCATGCACCCGGAAGTCATGGATCGCCGCGCTTCGCTCGCGATGACGGGGAGAGCACGCAATGACGCAGCGTAGTGAGTTCTACGACACTAACTTCAAGGAGATGCAATGCAAATCGACCGGGAGCTCGATGCCCGTGGACTCAATTGCCCACTGCCGATTCTGAAAGCCAAAAAAGCACTGGCCGAAATGCAAAGCGGCCAGACGCTGCGCATCGTCGCCACCGATGCCGGCTCCATGCGCGATTTCAAAGCCTTCGCCAAGCAGACCGGCAATGAATTGATTGAACAACAAACCGTGGGCAGCGACTTCATTCACGTGCTGCGGCGGCGCTGAGCGCCAGCTTGCCTGTGTTGGCCGCCACTCTTGGTGCTCTGCCCGCACGCTTTCGCCGCCAGCGCGTGCTGGTCGTCGGCTGCGGTGACATCGGTTTGCGCGTGGCACAAATCATGCGCCCCCGGGTGTTGCTGCGCGCGCTAACTTCAAGCCCGCGCCGCGTCGATGAATTGCGCAGCCGCGGTATCACGCCTTTACCGGGCAACCTTGACCGACCCCATTCGATCCGGCACCTGGCGGGTATTGCCAAGCGGGTGATTTATCTGGCTCCACCGCCCGATACCGGTGGCACCGATCCGCGGGTCGTGAACCTGTTGCGCGCGCTGCGCCTTCGCAGTTTGCCGATTTCCATGGTCTATGCCTCCACCAGTGGTGTCTATGGTGACTGCCACGGTGAACTGGTATTTGAAACCCGACCGACTGCGGCTGGCACCGAGCGCGCCGCGCGTCGTGTGGATGCCGAGCGCTCGATGCGCGCGTTGGGACGGGCAACGGCGCTGCGCTGCGCCATCCTGCGCATTCCCGGCATCTACGCCAACGACCGCGTAGGTGGTACACCGCGGGCACGTCTGCAAAAAGGCATGCCAGTATTGCAAACCACCGATGATGTTTACAGCAACCATATCCACGCTGACGATCTGGCGCGTGCTTGCGTGGTGGCGCTGTGGCGTGGTCGACCCCAGCGCGTTTATCATGTGGTCGATGACAGCTGTTTGAAGATGGGTGACTATTTTGATCTGGCCGCCGATTTGTACGGCTTGGCGCGACCAGCGCGCATCACGCGCGCGCAGGCCCAACACCAGTTGCCCCCGATGTTGCTGAGTTTCATGAGCGAATCACGGCGCATGGACAATACGCGCCTGAAGCGCGAGCTGCGCCTGCCATTGCGCTATCCCACGGTCAACGTGGGTCTGCGTTGAGCAACTATGGCAGGCGGGCCAACTGCTGAGCGATCTTGGTCAGCGTCGCCGTATAGTCCAGCACGCGCTGGCGTTCCTGCGCGATGACGGCAGCCGGTGCCCTGGCGACAAATGATTCGTTGCCGAGCTTGCCCTGTGCTTTGGCGATTTCGCCTTGCAGCCTGGCCTGCTCTTTGCCCAGCCGCGCTTTTTCGGCGACCAGGTCGATTTCCATGAACAGGCACACGCGTGCCGTGCCGACCACGGCGATCGGTGCCGCTTGGGCGGCCGCGCTCCAGGCCGCTTCATCGCTGAAAACACGCACTTCGCCGAGCTTGGCCAAGGCTTGCAAAACGGCGCTCGAGTCCTGAAAAAATGCGGCCTCGGCGGCGTCGGCGGCCAGCACATAAAGTGGCAAACGGGTGGCCGGTGAAACGCTCATTTCACCACGCAGGTTGCGGCAGGCATCGACCAGTTGCTTGAGCTTGGCGACCTGTGCGCTGGCCGCTTCGTCAATCCGTTCGCTCTGGCTGACCGGGTAGGCGGCAATGCTGACCGAGGCACCGCTGCGTCCCGCCACCGGGGCGACTTTTTGCCACAGCTCTTCGGTCACAAACGGGATCACCGGGTGCGCCAGCCGCAGCACCGTCTCCAGCGTGCGAATCAGCGTGCGGCGTGTGGCGCGTTGCTGCGCCAGGCCGACGGCCGCTTCGGGATGGTTGCGGCCCTGCTGGATTTGCACTTTGGCAATTTCCAGGTACCAGTCGCAAAACTCGTTCCATACAAAATCGTAAATGGCGTTGGCGACGTTGTCGAGCCGGTATTCCGCAAAGCCTCTTGCCACGTCAGCTTCAGCACGCTGCAACAGTGAGACGATCCAGCGGTCCGCGGCGCTAAAGCTCAAATAGGCCTGCATGGCCCCGCCGGGTGCGCATTGTTCTTGGCTATGTTCCTTCAGGCCGCAATCCTGTCCTTCGCAATTCATCAGCACAAAGCGGCTGGCGTTCCACAGTTTGTTGCAAAAATTGCGGTAGCCTTCGCAGCGCTTGGCATCGAAATTGATGCTGCGTCCCAGCGATGCCAGCGAAGCAAAAGTAAAGCGCAGCGCATCGGCCCCAAAAGCCGGGATGCCGGCGGGAAATTCTTTCTCGGTGTTCTTGCGCACTTGCGGTGCGGTCTCGGGTTTGCGCAGACCCTGCACGCGCTTGACCAGCAAGTCGCTCAGACTGATGCCGTCGATCAAATCCACCGGGTCGAGCACGTTGCCTTCGGACTTGCTCATTTTGTGGCCCTGCGCATCGCGCACCAGACCATGGATATAGACGTGTTTGAACGGCACTTTGCCGGTAAAGTGCGTCGTCATCATGATCATGCGCGCCACCCAGAAGAAGATGATGTCGTAGCCGGTGACCAGCACCGAGCTTGGCAAATACAGGTCATAGTCACTCAGGCTGTTGGGGGTTTGCCCGCGCATGGCCGGGTCGGGATCGGCCGCGCTCATAGTCGCGGCGCCTGCCAAATCGCTACGGCCAGCCTGCCCGGCGAAGAATTCGCCCCCCGACCAGCCCAGTGTCGAAAACGGCACCAGCGCCGACGAGTACCAGGTGTCGAGCACGTCCTCGTCGCGCCGGAGCTTTTTGCCGGGAGCCTGCGCCTGCGCCTGGGCTTCGTTGCGGGCCACATACACATTGCCATCCTCGTCGTACCAGGCGGGAATCTGATGCCCCCACCAGAGCTGGCGGCTGATGCACCAGTCCTGAATGTTGTTCATCCACTGGTTGTAGGTGTTGACCCAGTTTTCCGGCACAAACTTCACTGCGCCCGATTGCACCGCATCGATGGCTTTTTGCGCGATCGATTTGCCGCTTGGATCGGACGGGCTGACTTTTGTGGTGGCGACAAACCATTGGTCGGTGAGCATCGGCTCGACCAGCTCGCCGGTGCGCCCGCACACCGGCACCATGTTCTTGTGCGGCACGGCTTTTTGCAAAAATCCCTGCTCCTGCAAGTCTTTCAGCACCGCGCTGCGGCAGTCGTAGCGGTCCAGTCCCTGGTAGGCCGCCGGGCCATTGCCGTTGATCTTGGCATCGAGCGTGAAGATCGTGATCAACGGCAAGCCGTGGCGTTGCGAGCAGGCGTAGTCGTTGAAATCGTGCGCGCCGGTCACTTTCACGCAGCCGCTGCCGAATTCGCGATCGACAAAATCGTCGGCGATGACCGGAATTTTGCGGTTGCACAGCGGCAGATCAACCATTCTCCCGATCAGATGCCGGTAGCGCTCGTCGTCGGGGTGCACCGCCAGCGCGCCGTCGGCCAGCATGGTCTCGGGCCGCGTGGTGGCAATGTGCATGCCGCGCATCGGTTGGCCCGCAGCGTCGAGTTGCGGCCCGTCGCTGAACGGGTATTCGATGTGCCACATGAAGCCGTCGTGCTCGACGTTTTCCACTTCCAGGTCGCTCACCGCGCTTTGCAGCACCGGGTCCCAGTTGACCAGGCGCTTGCCACGGTAAATCAGGCCTTGCTCATACAGGCGGACAAAAGTTTCGGTCACCGTTTTGGAAAGCTTGTCGTCCATGGTGAAGTATTCGCGGCTCCAATCGACACTGTCGCCCATGCGGCGCATTTGCGTGGTGATGGTGTTGCCGCTCTTTTCTTTCCATTCCCACACTTTGGCGACAAAGTTCTTGCGCCCAATGTTGTGGCGGCTGATGCCCTGGTCCTGCAACTGACGCTCGACCACAATCTGCGTGGCAATGCCGGCGTGGTCGGTGCCAGGGATCCAGGCCGTGTTGTCGCCGCTCATGCGGTGGTAGCGCGTGAGCGAGTCCATGATGGTCTGGTTGAAGGCATGCCCCATGTGCAGCGTGCCGGTCACGTTGGGCGGCGGCAACTGGATGGCAAACGACACCACACCGTCTTGGGGCACCTGACTGCCGCGGTAACCCGCCACAGCGTATTGCCGCCGCTCCCACTCCGGTCCCCAATGCGCTTCGATGGCAGCCGGCTCAAATGACTTGGACAGGCTGTTGAGGCCGGGTTGTTGCAATGCGTTGTTCATGGTGTCTTTGGATGGTTCGCTTTCAGTTGCGGCTATGGCCAACTGGAGGCGAAAGCGGCACCGTGAGAGATGCCGCTGTTGAAAAATGGCTGGAATAGGGCAATTTTATTCGACGAATTTTTGCCGGTGCCAGTTCCACCGCGCTTTCAAGAAATGGCAAGCCGTGCGATCAAATTGAGCACCTGATCCATTTCACCCACGGTCGGTTTGAGCGAGAAAGCAACTTGTGGATGACTGGTGCGCAGCGTGGCCATCAGCTTGGGCAGGTCGTCGCGACCGTGTTTACCGATACCCAAAAACAGTGGGAGCACTGCGATGGAAGACAGAACCGAGCCGGGTCCCAATATCCCGGCCACGCAGTCGATCAGGTTAGGTGCGGTGATTTCGAGGTAAGCGCAACGCACGCAAAGCGCCCGGTTCCGGGTCTTGATTCGTCGCGCCACTTCTTCGACCGGCTGACACCAAAGCGGATCGCGCGAGCCGTGCGCCAAGACGATGACGGCCCTGCTGGCGCTGCGTGGCTGGACATCCTTAGATCGAATTTGCATATTCAAAGTATAAAAAAATAGTTTGGAATCTGGCCGTGCTCATCTACATTTTCGCGAACCACCCGATTTTGTAACTGTTGTCACTTGCTTTTATGTATCAATATACCGATTTTGACCGCCAATTCGTGAGCCAGCGCGCATCGCAGTATCGCGACCAGTTGCAGCGCCATTTGCGCGGTGAACTCAGCGAAGACGACTTTCGCCCGTTGCGTTTGCAAAACGGCTGGTACGTACAGCGCTACGCACCCATGCTGCGCGTGGCTGTTCCCTACGGCGAGCTGGCCAGTCGTCAATTGCGGGTATTGGCGCGCATCGCGCGCGAGTTTGACCAACCCGCAGCCGATGTTTATGCGGCGGCCAACAGTAAGCAAGGCAAGCTCGGCAGCGCGCCATTGACCACCGGCGTTGGCCACTTCAGCACGCGTCAAAACGTGCAATTCAACTGGATCGCGCTGGAGCGCAGCGCTGACGTGATGGAGCTGCTCGCCAGCGTGGACATGCACGGCATTCAAACCAGCGGCAACTGCATTCGCAACATCACCAGCGATGCCCTGGCCGGGGTGGCAGCGGACGAAACGATTGATCCGCGTCCCTATTGTGAAATCATTCGTCAGTGGAGCACGCTGCACCCGGAATTTGCTTTTCTGCCACGTAAATTCAAAATTGCCGTGACTGGTTCCCGGGAGGACCGGGTGGCCTGCGCCTGGCACGATATTGGGCTGCAGTTGCACGTTGATGCCGGCGCTGGGGTGGGGTTCAAGGTGCTGGTCGGAGGCGGTATGGGGCGCACGCCCCTGATCGCCAGCACGCTGCGCGAATTTCTGCCCTGGAACCAGATCCTCAACTACCTTGAAGCGGTGCTGCGCGTGTTCAACCGCTTTGGTCGCCGTGACAACCTGTACAAGGCTCGCCTGAAGATTCTGGTCAAGGCCGAAGGCGAGCTTTTCAGGAACGAAGTCGAAGCTGAGTACCGGCACATCCGTGAGCACGACGGCGCAGCGCATACGATTCCGGTGGCTGAACTTGAGCGCGTCAGTGCCTCATTTGTCGCACCGGCGGCGCAACGCAGGCCGGCGCTTCAGCGCCATGTCCCGGAGGTTGCAGCGGCCGATGCCGGCGCGTACCAGCGTTGGTTGAGCGCCAACGTGCAAGCCCACAAGAATCCGGTGCTGCGCGCCGTCACACTGTCGTTCAAGCGGCCCGGTTTTTCGCCCGGCGATGCGAGCGCTGAACAACTCGATGCGGCGGCCGATCTGGCCGAGCGTTTCAGTGCCAGTGAAGTCCGCGTGACGCACCAGCAAAACCTGTTGTTGCCGTGGGTCCATGCCGACGATTTGCCGGAGCTTTGGCGCTTGGCGCGCGCGCTTGGTCTGGCACGAGCAAATATTGGACTGCTCACTGACATGATTGCCTGCCCCGGTGGCGATTTTTGCGGCCTGGCCAATGCGCGCTCGATTGCCTTGACGCAGGCCATCCAACAGCGCTTTGACGATCTGGACGAGTTGTTTGACCTTGGCGCGATTGATCTGCACATCAGTGGCTGCATCAATTCATGCGGTCATCATCACACCGGGCACATTGGGATTTTGGGTGTCGATAAAGCCGGTCGCGAGTGGTACCAGGTCTCGCTGGGGGGCTCCGACGGCAGCCAGCTCAGCGGTGCGGCCACCCCCGGCAAGGTCATCGGGCCTTCATTTGCTGCCGCCGAAGTGGTCGATGTGGTCGAGGCTGTGCTCGACACTTACCGTGCCCAGCGCCAGGGCCGCGAACGCTTTCTGGTCACGCTCAGGCGCGTCGGGCTGGAGCCGTTTCGCCAGGCCGCCGACCGGGTGCGCTGCGAAACCCGCCAGTCGCAGGGTGAACCGGTGTCCGCGCCCGTGACCGGGTTTTTAGAGAGTCTGGTCAGCGTATGAACACAACGCTTCAATTGATGGGCGCTGACGCACCTGGGAAAATTGCCGCCAACCCGAATGCGCTACAGCTTGACAACGACATCAATCCCGTCACGCTCAATTTGCAGGGGATTGAACGCATCGACCTGGATTTTCCGAAATTCACCGATGGCCGTGCATACAGCCAGGCCTATTTGCTGCGTCAACGCCTGGGTTTTGCCGGTGAGTTGCGCGCCACCGGTGACGTGCTGGCCGACCAGTTGCTGCAGATTGCGCGCTGCGGTTTCAGCAGTGCCGTGCTGCGAGCGGATCAGGACCTGGCGCGTGCGCAGCATCAGTTGCACCACTTCAACACTTTTTACCAGGGTGATGCGGCCAAATCGCAGCCGCGCTTTGCGCTGCCAACCCAGCGCAGCGAGGTGACTTCATGAAGGCAGCCCAGCGGAATGCCAAAGCGAGCCCTGATTTTCCGGCCAAGCGCAGTCAGACCAGCACCTTGTTGCAACAGGCTGCCGAGTAACATGCCGATGGACGATGAACCGCTGCGCACAAAACCGTGGCGACGGTTTGGTTCAACCCTGATCTCTCAGTTGAACGCACCCGAATGGTCTGCTGGCATCATCGCGTCCCATCAAAAACGCCCTTCCTGAGTATTGGCTCAACGCCTGCTGGTGTGGCTCAAACCCGCTGCCAGTCTGTGGTAATGATGATTGTCAACACCCCGGTCGGCCGATCTGCGCTAAGCTCGGCCTGTCTGAGGTGGATTTTGCCCCCAGCAAGCTTTTTTCTTTAACCGCTGAAGGAGATTTTCATGGCAGCACTTAAAGGTTCCCGGACGGAAGACAACCTGAAGGCCGCGTTCGCAGGTGAATCGCAGGCCAACCGTCGCTACTTGTATTTCGCCAACAAGGCCGATGTGGAAGGCCAGCCCGATGTGGCGGCGTTGTTCCGCTCCACTGCGGAAGGCGAAACCGGTCACGCGCATGGCCATCTGGAGTGGCTGGAGAGCTGCGGTGACCCGGCCACCGGTTTGCCGTTTGGAGCGACCCGCGACAACCTCAAATCGGCGGTGGCCGGTGAGACGCATGAGTACACCGACATGTATCCCGGCATGGCCAAAACCGCGCGTGAAGAAGGTCAGGACGAAATCGCCGACTGGTTTGAAACCCTGGCCAAGGCCGAGCGCTCGCATGCCAATCGTTACACCAAGGCGCTGGCCGAACTGGCCGATTGAGGCGCGGCTGTGAGCCGTCGCTGCGCTGCGGGGTTCCCTCTGAGGTCCTGCGGTGCATTTATTGTTTATTGAGAAAAAACATGGAACGCGAAGGCAATTTATCGGCCCCCACCCGCCATCCCATCGATTGGCGGGGGGCGGATTACTACAACGAAGAAGCGACTCTGGTTGAGCTTGAGCGCATTTTCGACATCTGTCATGGTTGCCGCCGTTGCGTTGCCCTGTGCGGTGCGTTTCCCACTTTGTTTGACCTGGTCGATGCCAGCAATACGATGGAAGTCGATGGCGTTGACAAGAAGGATTACGCCAAGGTGGTTGACGAATGCTATCTGTGCGATATGTGTTACATGAGCAAATGCCCGTATGTGCCACCGCACCGCTTCAATCTGGATTTTCCGCACACCATGTTGCGGGCCAAGGCGATCCGGTTCAAGCAGGGCAGGGTGTCGCGCGCTGAGCAGTTTTTGGCAGCCACCGATGTGCACGGCAGCCTGGCCGGAATTCCGATCGTGGTGCAGGTGGCCAACGCCGTCAATCAAACCAAACTGGCGCGACGTGTGATGGAGAAAGTCGCCGGTGTCGATAAAGATGCATGGCTGCCTTCTCTGGCCCAGCAGAAATTTCGCTCGGCCGCACCCAAAGCCAAAGCCAGTGTGGTGCGCGATGGTGAAAAAACGCCCGGCAAGGTGGCCATTTTTGCCACCTGTTTCATCAATTACAACGAGCCCGGCATTGGTCTGGACCTGCTGAAAATCCTGGACCACAACGAGATCCCCTTCGTGCTGGTCGAAAAAGAAAGATGTTGCGGCATGCCCAAGCTCGAACTCGGCGATCTGGAGTCGGTCGATGCGGCCAAGCAAGCCAACATTCCGCTGCTGGCGCGCTACGCCAAAGAGGGTTACGCGATTGTGGCCGCGGTGCCGAGTTGCGCCTTGATGTTCAAGCAGGAAATCCCGCTGATGTACCCGGGTGATGCCGACGTGCAGTTGGTCAAGGAAGCGATGTGGGACCCGTTTGAATACCTGATGCAGCGCAAGCGCGACGGGCTGCTGAAAACCGAGTTTCCAGTTTCCCTGGGCCGTGTGAGTTATCAGATACCGTGTCACGGCCGGGTGCAAAACATTGGCAAAAAAACCGAAGAAATGCTCAAGATGATTCCCGGCACGGTGGTCAATACGTTTGAGCGCTGTTCGGGTCACGCCGGCACTTTTGGTGTGAAAAAAGCGCACCACCAGCAGGCGCTGAAAATCGGCAAGCCGCTGTTCAAGGCGATGGCAGTGATGAAAGACGGCAGCGCACCCAATTTCATCAGCTCGGACTGCCCGCTGGGCGGTCATCACATCGCGCAGGGATTCACCGTCAACCAACTGGGCACGCCGCAACTGCTGCATCCGCTGAGTCTGGTCGCCCGCGCCTATGGTCTGAAATGAAAGGATTATTGGGGTCGGATCCCAATTCGGGGCAGGGCGTTCGGGCTGGCCCAAGAGGGAGCAC
>JAVHQY010000098.1:0-12779 GCA_036171375.1 Rhodoferax sp.
CTGAACTTCTTCGTCAAGGGCGTGCAAGGCAAGGTGCCGGGCGGGAAGTAAGTTTCTCTGACACAAGAGCGTGGCTGCGAGTTGAGCCAGCCGCGCTTTCCAATTCTTGCGCCATGCAACTGCAAGACATTCTCTACTCCCAGGGTTTTGGCACGCGCCGGGTTTGCGCCGGATTGATCCAGCAGGGGCTGGTTCAGGCCGTCGCCTTTTGGCCGAGTTCGGCAAAGTTGCTGATCTTTACCACACCATCCGGGAAACGCGCCACCACTTCCAATTGACCGCCCATTGCCTCGATGTGGCTGCGCAGGGTGGATAAATACATGTCGGTTCGTTTTTCAATTTTGGCGATGGACGGCTGCTGAACATGCAGCACATCTGCCAGCATTTTTTGCGACAGTCCGCGTGCTTGGCGCAATTCATTCAGAGGCATCTCAGCCAACATGATTTGCGCACTGGCGGCAGCGCGCGCCTGTGCCGCTGGTGTCATGCGGGCGCGCAGTTCACTAAATTTATTGGCCATTGATCAGTCCTTCCTTTTGAAGTTGCTCAATATGTTGGTCGTAGAGCCCCTTTGCCTTTAGCCGCTATTGGTTTATTTGGTTTTTCTTCTTGGGACACAAATCCGATCGGCCGTTTGGGCCGTGGCGCGCCAGCTGTTGAATAGTGTAGTCGCCATGATCGCGCCATGCTCGGTTCAGAACGCCGCCAAGTCGGTGTCGAGCAGCATACGCTGACCGCTCAACAGGTGAATGCGCTGGGCAATCTCATCGATGGACAGCGGTCGCTGGTTAAAAACTACAATGTAGTTAAAATTCTTTAATGAACACTTTGAGCTTTGAATGGGATGAGCGTAAAGCAGCGGCGAACGCGAAGAAACATGGCGTTAGCTTTGATGAAGCCAAATCCGTCTTCATTGATGAGCGGGCCAAGTTGATTGCCGACCCAGACCACTCCGAAGACGAAGGCCGTTTCGTTTTGCTTGGTTTGAGCAGCATGTTGCGCTTACTGCTGGTGTGCCATTGCTATCGCGCTGAGGGCAATGTCATACGCATCATCTCAGCCCGCAGGGCCAGTGCCCATGAATCCAAGTCGTATCCTTGAAAGGTGACCCATGCGCAAAGAATATGATTTCACCGCTGCGAAGAAAAATCCATACGCGGCCCAGCTCAAAAAGCAGATTACCATTCGACTTGATGAAGAGTCAATTGGCTACTTTAAGTCGATATCGCAAGATGCCGGCATTCCGTACCAGAGTCTCATCAATTTGTATTTGCGAGATTGTGCTGCTTCTCATCGCAAGCTCAATTTGAACTGGTCTTAAATGCTTGCGCTGCCTCGGATCCAGCAGCGACGCAAGGCGGGGGTGGGGCAGTCAATCCCTATACTCCCGCCATGCAGTTGCAAGACATTCTTTATTCCCAAGGTTTTGGCACCCGGCGCGTTTGTGCCGGTTTGATTCAGCAGGGCCTGGTGCAGGTTTACGCGTCCAGCGATGCGGCCGCCCCGCTTGCGTGTATGCAGGCGGCAGCTGAATTTCAGGCTACTGGCTTGCGCTTTCGGGTGCAGGGGGTGGACTGGGCTTACCATGAAAAAGCCTACCTGATGTTGCACAAGCCGAGCGCCACCGAGTGCTCACACAAGCCATCAACATACCCCAGCATTTACACCCTGCTGCCTTCGCCACTTCGTCAGCGTCCGCAAAAAGGCACGCTGCAAGGCGTGCAGGCGGTCGGGCGGCTCGATCAGGACACCACCGGGCTATTGCTGCTCACCGATGACGGCAAGTTCATCCACCGCATGAGCTCGCCGCGCCACCATGTGCCCAAGGTTTATGAAGTGACGCTCAAACACCCGCTCGACGAGGTGCAGCTCAGCCGGCTGCTCGCTGGCGTGGTGCTGGACGACGACCCGAAGCCGGTGCGCGCGGCGGCCTGCGAATCGACCGGCAGCCATCAGTTGCGTTTGACGCTGACCGAAGGCAAATACCACCAGGTCAAGCGCATGGTCGCCGCAGTGGGCAACCGGGTGGCGGCACTGCACCGCGGGCAAATTGGCGGTTTGAAACTGCCTGCCGATTTGTTGGCGGGCCAATGGCGCTGGCTGAGCCCAGGTGATTTGGAGCGGGTTGTCACTGGCGTTATGCTTCGCGCATGAAGCTGCTGCTTGATTCCTTCTGGCGCGCGGTCGCCTATTGCCTTCATCCGCGTGTCATCGCCTTGTCTTTTTTGCCGCTGCTGTTGATGGTGGCGCTGGCGCTTGGCCTGGGTTACTTGTATTGGAGTGCCACATTGGAATGGGTGCGTACCCTGCTTGAGTCTTCGGCAATGGTGAACACGGTGTGGGGTTGGTTGCAGGGGCTGGGGGCCGGGCAACTCAAAATGCTGCTGGCACCGCTGCTGGTGATCCTGGCGGTGACACCGCTGATCGTGATTTTTTCGCTGTTGCTGGTGGCGATGATGATGACACCGGCGCTCACGATGCTGGTGGCAGAACGGCGCTTTCCGACCTTGGAGCGCAAACGCAGTGGCTCTTGGTTGATGCGCTTGCTGTGGCCGCTGGGATCGACGCTGCTGGCGCTGTTGGCCCTAATCATTTCAGTGCCCTTGTGGCTGCTGCCTCCTTTGATTCTGGTTTTGCCGCCGCTGATCTGGGGCTGGCTCACTTACCGCGTCATGGCGTTTGACGTGCTGGCAGCGCACGCCAGCGTGGATGAGCGTCACGAGATTTTTCGCCGTCACCGCTTCGTGCTGTTGGGCATGGGTGTTTTTTGCGGTTACCTGGCAGCCGCGCCGAGCCTGGTCTGGGTCTCGGGTACTTTGTTTGCCGCTGCCTTTGTGTACCTGGTTCCCCTGGCCATCTGGGGCTACGCCCTGGTCTTTGTCTTGTCTTCGCTCTGGTTTGCGCATTACTGCCTGGCCGCTCTGCACGCCTTGCGCCAAGAGGGCGCGGCCGCCGTGCCTGCGCTGGTCGCTGAACCCATGCCAACTCCACCTACCCCATTGTTGCCATGATCCCAACATCGACCTACACCACTACGCCCCGATTTGGCCTGCTTGTTACCGGCGATGAGATTCTCTCTGGCCGGCGCGCTGACCAGCATCTGCCCAAAGTCATTGCCCTGCTCAAGGCGCGCGGCTTGCAGTTGGCGTATGCGCAATATGTGGGCGATGAGCCCGAGCGCATCACCGCCACGCTGGAGCGTGCTTTTGCCAGTGGCGATATTGTTTTTTCCACCGGCGGTATCGGTGCCACGCCCGACGATCACACGCGCCAGTGCGCCGCCAAGGCTTTGGGCGTTGCGCTGGTGGCGCATCCGCAGGCGCAAGCGCTGATCGTCGAGCGGATGAAAGAAATTGCCGCACGGCAGGGCAGTGTCTATGCACCTGATGACCCCGACAACCGGCACCGGCTCAACATGGGCGTGTTCCCGGCGGGGGCGCAGCTCATTCCCAATCCGTACAACCGAATCGCTGGTTTCAGTTGCGGCTCGGTGCATTTTGTGCCGGGCTTTCCGGTCATGGCCTGGCCGATGATCGAATGGGTGCTTGACAATCGCTACGCTGGTCTGTTTCAGCCTACAGCCTGGATTGAAAAATCGGTGATTGTTTTTGGTGCCATGGAGGCCACGCTGACACCGCTGATGGAAGACATCGAACAAAACTATACCGGGGTCAAGGTGTTCAGCCTGCCCAGCGTTGATCACCCGCATTACGGTCGCCACATTGAGCTCGGTGTCAAAGGGGATCCCGAATTGGTCGCACTGGCTTATCCGGCATTGCTCGCTGGTCTGCACAGTTTTGATGCCAAGCTCGGCCCCGAAATGGTGCAGTCCTGAAGTTCTCATTCGTCAGGCACGATTTTGGCGCACGGAGATTTTTCTTGGACTTGCGGTCAGGGCTGAAAGTCAGGGCAAAATACGGCAGGCGGAGATTTTTGCACGGCTGGCATAAAACCTGCAAGTTAGCCAGTAGAGATTTTTTAACAGCAATTCAACCAGGAGTATTTGATGGCCAAGACCGTCGCGGATGTGATGAAGATGGTGAAAGAAAATGAAGTCAAGTTTGTTGACTTCCGTTTCACCGACACGCGGGGCAAGGAACAGCACGTCACCGTGCCGGTGTCCCATTTTGATGAAGACAAATTCACTTCGGGCCATGCCTTTGATGGCTCATCGGTCGCGGGCTGGAAAGGCATTGAAGCCTCCGACATGCAATTGATGCCCGACCCCAACACCGCCAACATTGACCCGTTCTATGAAGAAACCACGCTGTTTCTGAGCTGCGATGTGGTGGAACCCAGCGATGGCAAAGCCTATGACCGTGACCCGCGCTCGATCGCGCGACGGGCTGAAGCCTACCTCAAGGCATCGGGCATGGGCGACACGGCGTTCTTTGGGCCGGAGCCGGAATTTTTCATTTTTGACGACGTGCGCTGGAACACCGATATGTCGGGCACGTTTTACAAAATTGACGAATATGAGGCATCGTGGAACTCGGGCGAGAAGCTCGAAGGTGGCAACCGCGGTCATCGTCCGACAGTCAAAGGCGGCTATTTTCCGGTGCCGCCGGTCGATAGCATGCAGGACATACGCGCCGAGATTTCGCTGCTGCTGGAATCGTTGGGTGTTCCGGTTGAAGTGTTTCATCACGAAGTTGGCGGTGCCGGTCAAAACGAAATTGGCACCAAATTCACCACCCTGGTGCAACGCGCCGACTGGACGCAAATTCTCAAGTACGTCATTCACAACGTCGCCAATTCGTATGGCAAGACGGCGACCTTCATGCCAAAACCGCTGGTGGGTGACAACGGCTCAGGCATGCACGTGCATCAGTCGATCTGGAAAGATGGCAAAAATCTTTTCGCTGGCGATGGCTATGCCGGGCTGAGTGATTTTGCCCTGTACTACATCGGCGGCATCATCAAGCACGCGCGCGCCTTGAACGCCATCACCAACCCCGGCACCAACAGCTACAAGCGCCTGGTGCCTGGCTTTGAAGCGCCGGTGAAACTCGCCTACTCGGCCAAGAACCGCTCGGCCTCGATCCGCATCCCGTTTGTGGCCAACCCTAAAGGGCGTCGCATCGAAGCACGCTTTCCGGATCCGCTGATGAACCCGTATCTGGGTTTTGCAGCGCTGATGATGGCCGGTCTGGATGGCGTGGAAAACAAGATTCATCCGGGCGAAGCAGCGTCCAAAGACTTGTACCATCTGCCGCCGGAAGAAGATGCCAAAGTGCCGACCGTCTGCCACAGCCTGGATCAGGCGCTGGACTGCCTCAACGCCGACCGCAGCTTCCTGACCAAGGGCGGTGTGTTTACCGACAGCATGCTCGACGCCTACGTCGAGCTGAAGATGGGCGAAGTCACGCGTCTGCGCATGGCCACGCACCCGATCGAGTTCGAGATGTACTACTCGCTGTAAGCCGCGCCACTGCCGCTGGATGTGGCAGGGTGCACAGTTTGTGGTAAAAAAGGACGGTGCTGGCCGTCCTTTTCGTTTGGCAGCGAGCAAACAATCAATGAAGCGGGTGGTGGAATGAAAAATGCCTTTTGGATGGCGTTGGCGGCGGTTCTTTTTGCCAACCAGGCTACAGCGCAGGAGCGCATTTACCGTTGCGGCAACGAGTACACCAATACCTTGCCCAGCGACCAGACCAAGGGCTGCAAGCTGGTCGCGGGTGGCAATGTCACTGTGGTCAAAGGCACCCGACCCAACCCGCCAGCACGCGCCGTTGCTTCCGGCGCTTCTGCCGCGTCGCCGCGCATAGTCAATGCTGAGCAAAAAGCCCGCGACTCCGATGCGCGCCAAATTCTGGAGTTGGAGCTGAAAAAAGCGCTACAGCGTCAAAGTGAACTGCAACAGGAATACAACAACGGTCAGCCTGAAAAGCTGGGCAGCGAGGCGCGCAACTTTCAAAGGTATTCTGATCGTGTGGCTCAACTCAAAGCCAGCCTGGAGCGCAACGAAAGCGATATTGCCGGTTTACGGCGTGAAATTGCCCGGCAGGGGCAGGGGCAGGGCGCTGCGTCCGTGCCAGCCAGATAAGCATGTTGCGCTGGCAGTCGTTTGATTTGCTGGCCACCATGGTGGCGGTGCTCGACGATCAGGGCAAGGTCTTGTTTGTCAATGCAGCGCTGGAAGACGCGCTGGGAATTTCAAAGCGCTCCGTCATTGGCACGCGCCTGGCAACGAGTCTGGCTGCGCCCAGCCAGTTGCAAAACGCTTTGCAAGGTGTTCTGTGTAATGAGTACGCGCTGTTGCGTTATGACGATTGGCTTAAGCCCGTGGGCCACGAGGCGGTGCCGGTGCACGTCATCGTCGGCTTGAGTGGCCGTCCCAATGAATGCATCATTGAGATGTTGGCGTTGGCACGCCAAGCGCGGCAGGAGCGCGAAGAACGTTTGCTGCAACAGACGCAATCGAACCAGGAACTGATTCGCAATCTGGCACACGAAATCAAGAATCCACTCGGTGGCATCCGCGGTGCCGCGCAACTGTTGGCGATGGACCAGCCAGGCGGTGAGTTGGGCGAATACACGCAGGTCATCGTGCACGAAGTTGATCGCCTACAGGCGTTGGTGGATCGGCTGCTGGAGCCGCAGCGGCGCACACATCAAGTGGGCGACGTGAACATCCACGAAGTCTGTGAGCACGTGCGCTGGTTGCTCCGCGCCGAGTACCCCAGCGGGCTGCGTTGGGTACAGGATTACGACACCTCGATCCCGGAGTTTCGCGGTGATCATGAGCAGTTGATTCAGACCGTGCTCAACATTGCACGCAACGCCTGCCAGGCGATGCGTAAACAAATCGCTGCCGGTTCGGCGTGTCTTACTTTTCGCACCCGCATTGCGCGTCAGATCACGTTGGGCAAGCAGCGCTACAAATTGGCACTGGAATTGCATGTGATCGACAATGGACCGGGTGTGCCACCCGCGCTCAAGGAGCAGATGTTTTACCCGTTGGTGTCAGGTAGCGAAGGCGGCTGCGGGCTGGGCCTGACGCTGGCGCAAGACTTCGTGCGACAACACCTGGGGGCGATCGAGTGTGACAGTGAGCCGGGGCGAACGGATTTCAGGATTCTGATTCCGTTGCCGTGAAGCGTTGCAGCGTGATTCAGCGCCGTGCGGTGGCAGCGGTGAAGAACTTTTTGGTGCTTGCACAGAGCAGGAAAACACATGAAACCAATCTGGATTGCGGACGATGATGCGTCGATCCGCTTTGTGCTGGAAAAAGCGCTGGCACGCGAGAACCTGCCCAGCCGCAGTTTTGCAACGGCCTCTGATGTGCTGGAAGCACTGGCGGCCAGCGACGACGACAGCCCGGCGCAGGTGCTGGTGAGCGACATCCGCATGCCGGGTGGCTCCGGGCTGGACTTGCTGGAAAAAGTCAAACGGCAATTTCCCCAATTGCCTGTCATCATCATGACGGCTTATTCCGACCTGGACAGCGCGGTATCGGCGTTTCAGCGTGGTGCTTTTGATTACCTGCCAAAACCGTTTGATTTGCCCAAAGCGCTGGCCTTGATCCGTCGCGCGGTGGAAGAAAGTCAGCGCGAGGAAGTGGCACGCGAACGCGTGGCCGATGCCGCCGAGATGCTGGGTCAGGCGGCGGCGATGCAGGACGTGTTCCGCGCCATCGGGCGCTTGAGTCAAAGCAGTGTGACGGTGTTGATCACCGGCGAGTCGGGCACCGGCAAAGAGTTGGTGGCGCGCGCCCTGCACAAACATTCACCGCGCGGCGAGCACGGCAGCAACGGCCCATTTGTGGCGATCAACACGGCAGCGATTCCGAAAGACCTGCTGGAGTCTGAATTGTTTGGCCATGAGCGCGGTGCTTTTACCGGCGCGCAGGCGATGCGGCGCGGGCGCTTCGAACAGGCCGACGGCGGCACGTTGTTTCTGGATGAAATCGGCGACATGCCGATCGAACTGCAAACGCGGCTGCTGCGCGTGCTCTCCGACGGTCACTATTACCGTGTCGGTGGCCACAGCGCGGTCAAGACCAACGTTCGCATCGTCGCCGCCACGCATCAGGAGCTGGAGCAGCGCGTCAAGGCCGGGGCTTTTCGCGAAGATCTTTATCACCGCCTGAACGTGATTCGCTTGCGCTTGCCGGCACTGCGCGAACGCAAGGAAGATATTCCCATGCTGACGCGCTTGTTTTTGCAACAAAGCGCGGCGCAGCTCGGCTGCGAACCCAAGCGGATATCGGATGCGGCGCTGAGCTGGGTCGCACGCTTTGATTTCCCCGGCAACGTGCGCCAACTGGAAAATATTTGCCATTGGCTCACCGTCATGGCACCGGCACAGTTGATCGAAGCCAGGGACTTGCCGCCTGAGCTGGGCATCTCGGGCGGCATGGATGCGTCGGACGCGCCGGTGGCGGCATCCAAGGTTGCTGCGCCAGTGCCTGATGAGGCGGTAGGCGAATGTGCCACGCCGACTTCCGTGCCGTGCAGTGAGGCCTCCTGGACACAGGGTTTGGCAGCCGAGGCGAGTACCCTTTTGGCCACCGATCACAACGATGTCTGGGCGCAGCTGACACGCCAATTTGAATCAAGTTTGATTGTGGCGGCGCTCGGTGCTACCCGTGGCCGGCGCATGGAAGCAGCACAAAAGCTCGGCATTGGCCGCAACACGCTGACGCGGAAAATTCAGGAGCTGGGGCTGGATGCCAGTTCCACGATCACCGGTGCGTGATCGCTGGGGCGCTCGTTTTTGCGCGGTGTCTTGTCGATGACACAGCTCTTGGTCAAAGGTTTGAGCGCATGGCTCACCAGGATGTGGTCGATGCGCATCCCACGGTTGCGCCGGAAACCAAAGTCGCGGTAATCCCACCACGAGTAGCTTTTGGTTGGCTGCGGGAACAGGCGAAAAGCATCGTGCAGACCCAGCGCGATCAAGGCGCGCAACTGGTAGCGCTCTTCGTCGGTGCACAGAATCTGGTCTTTCATGCCGACCGGGTCCCACACATCGACATCGTCAAAAGTGATGTTGAAGTCGCCCATCAGCACCAGTTTGGGGTAGCGCACCAGTTCCTCGCGCAGCCAGTCGCGCAAGCCGCGCAACCAGCTCAGTTTGTAGTCAAATTTTTCGCTGCCCGGTGCCTGGCCGTTGGGAAAATAGGCACCGACCACGCGCACGCCCTGCACATCGGCGCTGATGACACGCGCCATCTCGTCGCTAAAACCTGGAATGTTTTTCACCACTGCACTCACCGGAGCGCTTGAAAGCAGTGCCACACCGTTGTAAGTCTTCTGGCCAAAGCACTGGGCGTGGTAGCCAGCCGCGCTGAAAGCGTCGAACGGGAACTTGTCGTCGCTCATCTTGAGCTCTTGCAGCGCCAGCACATCGACCTGGTTGAGTGCCAGCCAGTGGAGCACCTGCGGCAAGCGCACGGTCAGCGAATTGATGTTCCAGGTGGCAAGTTTCATCATGGCAGGTGCCGATTGTGCCAGCCGATGTGCGCCAGCGCACAGACGCTGGCATGATGCCAA
The DNA here is from genome assembly GCA_036171375.1 of Rhodoferax sp. Lineage (GTDB taxonomy): Bacteria > Pseudomonadota > Gammaproteobacteria > Burkholderiales > Burkholderiaceae_C > Rhodoferax. The sequence continues at coordinate 9,498 of JAVHQY010000098.1, forward strand.
TTTATATTGGACGCAGTTCGGCCACTTCAGACCGGCAACCGGAGTCCAGTATGAAAAGTAAAGTTGTTGTTTGCGCCCTCGTGGCGCTGTCCCTGACTTTGGGCGGATTTTCCTTCGCCCAGGGAAATGGTTATGAAAATCGCAACGACGGTGAGCGCCACGGGCTGGCCAAGGCCTATAAACAGCAAGACCAGCGTGACAAACAAGAGCGCAAGTGGCAGCAACGCCAAGACCGTGAGCAGATGCGCAACAACAGGCATTGGAATGAACGCGGTGCCGGCCCGGAGCATCAGTTCTACCGGGGCGACCGCCTGCCGATGGAATACCGCAGCCGTGTCTATGTGGTGGACGACTGGCGTGGCCACTACCTGAGCGCGCCACCGCGTGGCTACCACTGGGTTCAAACTGGCGCAGATTACGTGCTGGTGGCCATCGCCACCGGCATCATCCTGCAATTGTTGTTGGGTCAGTAACGCAGACCCCTGAATTTGAGCCCTGCGGCGCATTGAAACTGCGGTCTGTGCGGCAGCCCACATAGCGTCGCCGCTTTGATCTCTACAATCACCCATGAGCACGCAAAATTTTCTGATGAATCCCAGTATGCAGATTGCCGTTGTGTTCGCACTGCTGCTGGCACTGGCGCTGATTTTCTTGAGCTACCGGATACACGGGCAACGCTTGAAGAAGCTGGTTCATCTTGAAACCCAGCATTTGCTCGAGCTCCAAAAAGAAGCCAATCAAGCACTACAGCAAAGCAATATGGCGCTGCGTGACAGTGAGGAAAAACTCGATGTCACGCTCAGATCAATTGGCGATGCAGTCATTGCCACCGATGCCAGCGCCCGCGTCACGCTGCTCAATCCGGTGGCCGAACACCTCACCGGCTGGACCCAGGCACAAGCCAGCGGGCACCCGGTCGCTGAGGTTTTTCACATCGTCAACAAAGAAAGCCGCGAACCCGCCACGATTCCGGTCATGGCCGCTTTGTCACATGGAACGATTCAGGGTCTGGCCAACCACACGGTGCTGATTGGGCGCAATGGCAGCGAGTTCGATATTGCCGACAGTTGTGCGCCGATTCGCGACCACCAAAATCAAGTCGTGGGTGCGGTGCTGGTGTTTCGCAATATCAGCAAAGAGTACGCCGTGCAGCAAGCCTTGCGCGACAGCGTCGCACAAATCCGCACCATTCTCAACACCGTGGTCGATGGCATCATCACCATTCATGCGCAGGGTGGCATCATCGAGACCGTCAACCCGGCGGCTGAGCACATGTTTGGCTACTCGGCGGCCGAGTTGCTGGGGCAAAACTTCAGCCTCCTGATTCCCGAGCTCAATCAGGATCAGCGCAACGGCTCGCTCGAGTATTACAGTGCCAGCGATGAAGCCCGGGCCAGCGGGCTGGCACGCGAGGTGCTTGGCCGTCGCAAGGATGGCAGCATGTTTCCGCTGGAAATCTCGGTCAGCGAGATGTCGCTTGGCGGCAAGCGTTTCTTCACCGGCATTTTGCGTGACATTACGGCGCGCAAGCAAGCCGAAGAGGCCTTGCTCAAAGCCGGTGCCTTGCAGAGCGCAATTTTCAACAGCGCCAATTTCTCCAGCATCGCCACCGATGCCAAAGGTGTCATCCAGATTTTCAATGTGGGTGCCGAGCGCATGCTGGGCTACACCGCCGTGGAGGTGATGAACAAAATCACGCCGGCCGACATTTCCGATCCGCAAGAAGTGATTGCGCGCGCCAAGGCCCTGAGCATTGAGCTCGGAACCCAGATTGAACCGGGCTTTGAAGCGCTGGTGTTCAAGGCCAAGCGCACCATTGAAGACATCTATGAACTGACTTACATCCGCAAGGACGGCAGCCGCTTCCCGGCCGTGGTGTCGGTGACGGCGCTGCGCGATGCGCAAAACGACATCATCGGCTATCTGTTGATCGGCACCGACAACACCGCGCGCAAGCAGGTCGAGGCCGAGCGCGCGCGGCTCGACCGGATTTTGCAGGACAAGAATATCGAACTTGAACGCACCAAGCTGGTAGCAGAAAAAGCCAACCTCGCCAAATCAGAGTTCCTCTCCAGCATGAGCCATGAGTTGCGCTCGCCGCTCAACGCCATCCTGGGTTTTGCCCAACTGATGGATTCAAGTACGCCAGCGCCTACATCGAAGCAACAATCGAGCATCAAGCAAATTCTCCAGGCCGGCTGGTACCTGCTCGAGCTGATCAACGAAATCCTTGACCTCGCCTTGATCGAGTCCGGCAAACTGTCGCTCTCGATGGAATCGATCTCGCTGCCCGAAGTGCTGCACGATTGCCAGACCATGGTCGAGCCGCTGGCGCAAAAAGACAATATCCACATGAGCTTTCCCTTGTTCGACGGCCCGGTGTTTGTCCAGGCCGATCGAACCCGGATCAAACAGGTTCTGATCAATCTGCTCTCCAACTCGATCAAGTACAACCGCAGCGGCGGTTCGGTCGAAGTCACCTACAGCACCGTTACCCCCGAGCGCGTGCAGATCAGTGTGCGCGATAGCGGCGACGGTTTGGCCCCGGAAAAACTCTCCCAATTGTTTCAACCCTTCAACCGTCTCGGGCAGGAGGCCGGTGAAGAAGAAGGCACTGGCATCGGTCTGGTCGTGAGCAAGCGTCTGGTCGAATTGATGGATGGCGAAATCGGTGTCACCAGTACGGTTGGTGCTGGCAGCGTGTTCTGGATCGAATTTAACCGGGCAGCGGAGCCGCAATTGGTGTTGAATGCCGACCAACTGTTGGAGTTGCCGCCAGCGCAGATGCAACATGGCTCAGCGCTGCGAACCTTGCTCTATGTGGAAGACAACCGCGCCAATATGCAGCTCGTTGAGCAGCTCATTGAGCGCCGCCCCGATATGCGTTTGCTCGGTGCCAGCGATGGCATCCGCGGCATCACGCTGGCGCGCATCCATCAGCCCGATGTGATCCTGATGGACATCAACTTGCCCGGCATCAGCGGCATCCAGGCGCTAAAAATTCTGCGCGAAGATCCGGCAACCAGGCACATCCCGGTGTTGGCGCTGAGCGCCAATGCGATGCCACGCGATATCGAAAAAGGTTTGGCGGCTGGGTTCTTCCGCTACCTGACCAAGCCGATCAAGGTCTATGAATTTATGGAAGCATTGGACCTGGGCCTGATACTGGCTGCGGCAGCAGCAGCCGGGGCCAACAAGGAGATTATTAAATGATGGTGAGTAACACTGATATTCTGAATGCCAGCATTCTGGTGGTTGACGATCAGCAAGCCAATGTGCTGC
>JAVHQY010000098.1:12879-15320 GCA_036171375.1 Rhodoferax sp.
GATATTCTGAATGCCAGCATTCTGGTGGTTGACGATCAGCAAGCCAATGTGCTGCTGCTTGAGCAAATGCTGGCTGAGGTCGGTTACACCAAAGTGACTTCAACGACCAAGCCACAGGAGGTCTGCGCGCTGCATCGCAAAAACCAGTACGACCTGATCCTGCTCGACTTGCAAATGCCGGTGATGGATGGTTTTCAGGTGATGGAAGGCCTCAAAACCAACGCGTTGGATGCCTACTTGCCGGTGCTGGTGATCACGGCGCAACCGGGCCACAAGCTGCGTGCCTTGCAAGCCGGTGCCAAGGATTTTGTCAGCAAGCCGATTGATTTGCTTGAAGTTAAAACGCGCATTCACAACCTGCTTGAAGTGCGGCTGCTGTACAAGAAGCTCGATCATTACAGTAAGGATCTGGAGCGGCAGGTGATGGAGCGCACCGCCGAGCTGCGCGAGAGCGAAGCGCGTTTCCGCAGCCTGACCGAGCTGTCCTGCGACTGGTACTGGGAACAGGACGAAGCCATGAATTTCACCAAGGTATCGGGCCCGGTGCTGGAGATGCTGGGCATCCAGGTGGGCTCTTTGACGGGAGACAGTGGTGCGGCTGTGGTGCACGGCTGGAATGAAACCGAGCGGGCACAGCTGCAGGCCACGATTGCCGCGCGCCAGCCTTTTCTCGATTTTCTCTTTCATCGCGTCAATGCCGATGGTTCCAAGCAGCAGTTTCGGGTCAGCGGCGAGCCGATGTTCAACCAGTCTTGTCGCTTTCTGGGTTATCGCGGCATCGGCGTGGAAGTCACGGAACATTGATAAAACGCAATGTTGCATTCACGCCCGAGCCCAGAATTTAAAAGTTGCAACGCAATCTCAGGACACTGAGAAATGTCAATGACCCCCCCCCCCAGAGTCCAGGCCAGAACCATTTGTTGGCCGCGTTACCTGCGGCCGAACTTGAATCCCTGGCGAAGTCTTTGGAACTGGTGCCGATGGCGCTGGGGCAAATGCTTTACGAGCCGGGTGAACAGTTGCGCCACGCTTATTTTCCAACCACCTCGATCGTCTCGCTGCACTACATCACCGAGTCGGGCGCTTCGGCTGAAACGGCCGGGGTCGGCAATGAAGGCGTGGTCGGTATTTCACTCTTTCTGGGTGGTGAAACCACGCCCAGCTCGGCCGTCGTGCAAACGGCGGGCCAGGGCTACCGGCTGGAACGCCACCTGCTGAAAACGCAGTTTGAGCGTGCCGGTCTGTTCCAGCAGTTGCTGCTGCGCTACACCCAGGCGCTGATGACGCAGATGGCCCAAACCGCTGCCTGTAACCGGCACCATTCGCTCGAGCAGCAGTTGTGCCGCTGGCTGCTATTGACGCTGGACCGGGCCGCCTCGCGTGAGTTGGTGATGACGCAGGAGTTGATCGCCGGCATGCTCGGCGTGCGCCGTGAAGGCGTGACCGAGGCGGCTGGCAAATTGCAACATGCGGGTTTGATTAGTTATCGCCGCGGTCACATTGCCGTCGTCGATCGGGCCGGGCTGGAGCGCCATGCCTGCGAGTGCTATGGCGTGCTCAAAAAAGAACTCAACCGCCTGCTCAACGATGTGCGTTAGCGCCAGCATGGGTGAGGCCCTGGATTGTCATTGCGACGAGTGCGGTGACGCAGGGCGATCCACGAAGCGAACTTTTTTGTCCGTACTCACGGAATAAAGTCTTCCAACTGGCGACCCGCCTGCAAACCATCAATCGCCTGAAAGTGTGCGTCCAGTGTCAACAAAGCAGCGCCGTGCTCGAGACAACTTGCAGCGATCCAGAGGTCATTGGTCGGAATCGGCTGACCTTTTCGGCGCAGTGCCGCATAGATCAGCGCATACAGATCGGCCGTTGCGCTGGTACTTGGCACAATTCGTACCCGCTGGCTGCCAAGGAACTGTGTCAGCTCACTGCGATTCGCGCTGACTCGGGTACCGGCTGCAAAACCGGCCAGTAGTTCCCCCAGGACTGTCACGTTCACAATGATGTCAGGGGTGTGCTGAAGCACAGCCACGATGGCCGGGTCACCACGTTTGAAAGCCGTGTAGGCGTTAGTATCGACGGTAAGCGCGCGCATAGGCTACTGCCACAAGGCGCTATCAACTTCAGCAAAAGCGGCCGTCTGGCGTTCAAAAGCCAATACTTGCTCGTTACTCCAGGTACCGGCCAGCGCATCAAGGTCGTCAAACTTTTTTAGCCCACCCACTGATGCGAACTTGGGTGAACCTTGCAGCAGCCGCAGTACCAGGCCGTTCAGGCTGCTCCCTTCTTGCTGAGCTTGACTTTTCAGATGCGCCAGCACTTGGTCGTTCAAACCCCGAATACTCATAGTTGCCATGATTGCACTCCTGAAAACAATTTGAATGCGTTTATGCTAGCACAAACGTAAAGCAAAAAGCTGGCTCACCCAGGCCAGTGTCGTT
>JAVHQY010000099.1:0-14987 GCA_036171375.1 Rhodoferax sp.
TGACATCTTGATGTCGTCGCCCAGCAGGTTGTTGATGTTGTCGATGAGTTTCATGAAGCTGCCGCAGGTCCCACCACCTACGCAAAAAGCAGCCGCTGGGCTTGCACCACCCATTTGACGACATCATCGATGCGGCAGGTTGAATCGACAACGGAAAATTCGGTGTGCAGGCGCAGGTGGACAAACATGGAGGAACATTGTAGTTTTCATCTCGCTGCAATGAACCTCCATGCCAAGTCAGGCGCTGAATTTGGCCGAGATTTCCGCCACCCGCTGGCCAAACAGTTTGGCGGTGTCCAGATCGCCTTGCAGCATTTCCGCCGGAGATGAGTCCGACGGCGACTGTGCCATGGCACCGGCCGACGAGCCAACGTAATTGATGTCGTTGCGCTGTGCCGCTTTGGCGTTGCTCGGCATCATACCGGTGCCAACCCAGATGCCACTGTGCTGCATGGCCAAAGTGATCATGTAGTGCAACGTCGAGTGTTTGTCACCGTTCATGGTGGCGCTGTTGGTGAAACCGGCAAAAATCTTGTTTTTCCAGGCTTGGCCAAACCAGGGTTTGCTCGAGGCATCGGCAAACTTCTTGAACTGCCAACTGACATTGCCCATGTAAGTGGGTGAACCAAAAATGATGGCATCGGCCGCGCCCAGCGCCGCCCAGCCGGCCTCGGTGAGATTGCCCTCGGCATCGATCGGCACCAGTTCGGCGCCGGCCCCGGCTGCGACGGCTTGCGCCATGCGCAGGGTGTGACCATAACCCGAATGAAAAACGACTGCTACTTTTGCCATGAAAAATTCTCCTTGAAAGCGATTGAAAAAATTGGGCGACAGCCAAAGCGCTCACCCAGCACGAAAAACAAATCAGACATCGCGCCTGGCATCAAGACTCCAGCCGCCAGCACCAAAAGCGCTCAGCATCAGCAAACCACCGGCGATGGCCAGGTTCTTGAAAAACATGATTTGCTGAACCATCACATGATCCGGCGTGGCGGCCCAGAACTGGTGGAAGAACAAGCCCGACACGAGCGTAAACAACGCCAACACGCACGCGACCCAACGCGTTTGCCAGCCTGCCAGCAGCGCCAGCGAGCCGCCCACCTCGACCACGATCGCAATCACGGCACCGAGCGCGGCAAACGGCAGCCCGACCGAGGCGATGTAACCCACAGTGCCGGCAAAGCCACCGATCTTGCTAATCCCCGCCGGCAAAAACAGCAGCACCATCATGAGCCGGGCCATCAGGGAAAGCGGATTTTGCGAATTGGTAAACATGAATACTCCTTAAAAAAATGAAATGAATCAGGCCTGCAAATCAAACACCAGCACTTCAGCGTCCCGGCCGGCGTTCAAGCGCAATTCGGGCTCGTCCGCCAGCAAGGCGGCATCGCCGCCTTGCAGCGAAGTGCCGTTGACATCGAGCGCACCGCGCACCAGATGAACATAGGCTTTGCGCGCCGGGTTCAGAGACAGCACGGCGGCTTCGCCGCCATCGAACAAGCCGGCGTAGAGCTTTGCGTCGGCGTGGATGGTGACCGAAGCTTGCGCACCATCGGCGGATGCCACCAGGCGAAGCGCGCCGCGCTTTTGCGCCGCAGCGAAAGTTTTTTGCTCGTAACTCGGAGCCAGGCCCACCACGTCGGGTTGAATCCAGATCTGCAGCAAGTGGGTGGTGGCATCGCTCGCGTGATTGAACTCGCTGTGCTCAACACCGCTGCCGGCACTCATGCGCTGCACATCGCCGGGCGGGATCACCTTGACGTTGCCCATGCTGTCTTGGTGCGCCAGTTCACCTTGCAGCACGTAGGTGACGATTTCCATGTCGCGATGGCCGTGGGTGCCAAAGCCTTTGCCGGCGGCGATCCAGTCTTCATTGATGACGCGCAGGTTGCCCCAGCCCATGTGCTTGGGGTCGTAATAACCGGCAAATGAAAAACTGTGAAACGATTTGAGCCAACCGTGATCGGCATAACCGCGTTCCTGTGATTTTCTGACTGTCAACATGAGCAACACTCCAAAAACAAACCGTTACCGGGCATGAGCACCAACCTGCCGCCGCTGCCACAACGCTTCAAACTGTTGACCTAGACTGTACGGGCCGATGCTGTTTTCGCGGTGGCGCGCATTTGATGGCATCATTCAAACAATTTGAATTAATAGGAAAACCCTTGCCCAGTCCCCGTGATGTTTTGACACCCGAAGCGCTGACGATGTTGCAAGCGATCAGCAACAGCGGCAGTTTTGCGGCCGCTGCGCGCGACCTTGGACTGGTGCCAAGTGCACTGAGCTACCGCGTGCGCCAAATCGAAGACGCACTCGATGTGCTGCTGTTTGATCGCAGTTCGCGCCAGGCCCGGCTTACTCCCGCTGGTGCCGAATTGGGGCGCGAGGGTGCACGGCTGCTGGAAGAAATCGATGCGGTGGCGCACCGCGTCAAGCGCATCGCCACCGGTTGGGAACCGCAGTTGACCATCGCCGTCGATAGCATCATCTCTAAGACCACAGTACTGGAACTGTGCGAAAGTTTTTTCACCCTGGACCCGCCCACCCGCATCAAGCTGCGTGACGAAACGCTCACCGGCACGCTCGAAGCGCTGAGTTCGGGCCAGGCCGATCTGGCGCTCGGTGTGGCGGCTGTCAACAACCAGGCCGACATTCACAGCCAGCAGCTGGGTGATGTGCGTTTTGTCTATGTCGTCGCACCCCATCACCCGCTCGCCAAAGAGCCAGAGCCGCTCAGCGACGACACCATTGCGCGTTTTCGCGCGGTAGCAGTGGCTGATACGGTGAGCCACGGCACCGGTATGACACTGGGTCTGTTGGGCGGGCAGGACGTGCTGACGGTCGCCACCATGCAAGACAAACTCGATGCCCAACTGCGCGGTCTGGGCTGCGGCTTCGTGCCTGAGTGCATGGCCCGGGCCTTCATCGAGACCGGTCGTCTGGTGGTAAAAAAAACGCAGCGTCCAGAGCGCATCGTTCGCGTCGATTACGCCTGGCATCACCTGCCCCAGCCCGAACTCGGTCGCGCCTTGCAGTGGTGGCTGGAACAGCTGGAGAGTCCCACCACACGCGCCGCCCTGCTGGAGCGGCACCACGGCGTATAAAGTCCGACAATCAATCCGTCACAAACCCTGGAGACTTCGCCATGAGATCACTGCGCCCCCCCGTTAGCACCCGGCCCAGACAGATAGCCATCATCGGCGCCGGCATGGCAGGCATTGCCTGCGCGCGAACGCTGATGCAGGCTGGGCACCCAATGACGGTGTTTGAACAAAGCGCACAGATCGGTGGACGCATGGCCACCACACTGACACCGTTTGGCGCTTTTGACAGCGCTGCCCAGTATTTCACCGTGCGTGATGCGCGTTTTGAGCGCGCGCTGCAAACCGTGCCCGGCCTGTGCAAGGCGTGGAGCGCGAGCGCCGTGCGCCTGCTTGATGAAAACGGTCAGGTCACCGATGGCGCACCGGTTTCTGCCAACACGCATTGGGTACCCACACCCGGCATGAACGCGCTGACCAGCCGCTGGGCGCTGCCACTTATGGCGCAGCACCAGGTCGAGCTTGAAACCCGTGTCACGCGGCTTGAGCGCGATGCCCTGAATTCGCATCGCTGGCAACTGCACACACAAGGTCCTGCCGGTGCCGAGCACGTTTTTTCCGGTTTTGATGCAGTGTTGTTGGCAATTCCGGCCGAGCCAGCACGCCTGTTGCTGGGCACTGCACCGCAAACCGACACTCTGGCGCGACAACTCGACCGGGTTGAAGCTGCGCCGTGCTGGACGCTGATGCTGGCGTTTCCGCAAGCCATGCAGCCCGGCCTGTCTTCGCTCGGGCCGCAGTGGAACGCCGCGCGCAGCACCCACCACCGCATCGCCTGGCTGGCGCGCGAATCAAGCAAACCCGGCCGTGGAACGATCGAGCGCTGGACCGTGCAGGCCAGCGCCGCCTGGTCGGCTGAGCATTTGCACGATGACCCGCAGCGCGTCATGGCCAAGTTGCAAAAAGCCTTCGCCGAAGTGACTGGAATCCGCAGCGAACCCAGCTATTGTGAATGCCAGCGCTGGATGGATGCCAAGACCACCTGTGCGCTGGGTCAATCACATCTGTGGGATCGCAACGCCGCTGTCGGTGTTTGCGGCGATTGGTGCCTGGGCCATCGGGTGGAAGACGCATTTATCTCTGGCCTAGAACTGGCGTTGGCCATCGTCTAATGGACCGTTCGGGCTGAGTCCATTGCCGCACTGTGTCGGATTACGTTGGCCGCTTTGCACCCTCCCCCAGCGGGCCGCTGCATGCGGGCTCACTGGTGGCAGCGCTGGCCAGTTGGCTGGACGCGCGCGCGCACCAGGGCCGTTGGCTGATCCGCATCGAAGACGTTGACAGACCGCGCTGCAGGAGCGGCATGGATCAAGTGATCTTGCAGCAGCTCGCTGCCTGCCACCTCACCAGTGACCAGCCACCGCTGTGGCAATCAAAACGCACCGCGCTGTACCAGCACGCGCTCGATCAATTGCTCACGGCGGCGCTGGCCTACCCGTGCGCCTGCTCACGCGCCGAACTGGCAGCGGCGTTGCAGCGCTCGGGGCGACAACATGAACGTCACGCGGAGCTGATTTACCCCGGCACTTGCCGCGGCGGGCTGGGCGGCCGGCCGGCGCGTGCCTGGCGGCTGCGAACCGATGGGAGAGCGGTCATTGAATGGAGCGATCGGTGCCTGGGAGTACAAAGCCAGCAAGTCCAAAACGAGGTGGGCGACTTCATACTCAAGCGCGCTGACGGCTGCTTTGCCTACCAACTCGCGGTGGTGGTCGATGATGCAGCGCAAGGCATCACTGACGTGGTGCGTGGCGCCGATCTGGCCGACAACACGGCGCGGCAAATCCTGCTGCAAGGCGCACTCGCCCTGCCCTCGCCACGCTACCTGCACACGCCACTGCTGCTGGATCAGGATGGCGAGAAATTGTCCAAACAAAGCGGCGCGCAACCGCTCGACACGCGCGACCCGTTGGCCGCACTCAACGCCGCGGCCCGCGTGCTGGGATTGTCAGTGTGTGATGGCAGCGCCGCAGCGGCGCTGGCAAGCTGGGTGCAGCAGTGGACGGCTCTCTACAATCGAGCCCCGTGACCGATACCCCTACCCGGCTGAACCCAAGCCTCAAGCTCCAGACCCCTGTGGCCGCCTCGCAATCTGCTGATATGGCCGCAAACCCCATGCGATCCAAAGCCATCAAGAGCTTTGTGCAGCGCTCTGGCCGCATCACGTCCGGCCAAGCCAGGGCGAAGGAAGCGCTGGGGCCGAAATTTCTGCTGCCCTACCAGCCTGACCTGATCGACCCCGAACTCATTTACGCCAACGCGCACCCGCTGATACTTGAAATCGGTTTTGGCATGGGCGAAGCCACCGCCCACATTGCCGCTTTGATGCCGGAGAACAATTTTCTCTGCTGCGAGGTGCACGAGCCCGGCATCGGTGCCCTGCTCAAGCGCATTGGCGAGGGCGATTTGCGCAACGTGCGCATTTGTCCGCACGATGCAGTCGATGTGATCGAGCAGATGCTGGCGCTACAGAGTCTGAGCGGCGTGCACCTGTTTTTTCCCGACCCCTGGCACAAGAAAAAGCACAACAAACGCCGCCTGATCCAGAGCGCGTTGGTGGCCAAATTGGCAGCGCGCCTGCAAACCGGCGGCTACATTCACTGCGCCACCGACTGGCAAGCCTACGCCGAGCAAATGCTCCAAGTACTCAGCGCCGAGCCGCTGCTGAAAAACACGGCAACGCAGGCGCACCCGGAGCTGGCTGGCTACGCCCCCAAACCCGCTTACCGGCCCCTGACCAAATTCGAAAACCGCGGCCTCAAGCTCGGCCACGGCGTGTGGGATTTGGTGTTTGAGCGGATTTGACACCCATGACGACCAAGCCGCCCGTGCGCAACGGCGTCGGGCCCAGTTGCGTCGGTCTGCCAGCCGGTGCCTGGTGCACGGTGCTGGAATTCCTGGTCGAACGCTTTCCCACTGTCACGCGCGCAACCTGGCAGCAACGCATGGCCGACGGTGCCGTGATCGACGAGAGCGGCGTTGCGCTTGCGCCGCACAGTGCGTACCGCAGCCAGCGCCGCCTGTACTACTACCGCGCCGTTGGCAATGAACCCGTCATCCCGTTTGAGGAAATGGTGCTGTTCGAAGACGAGCAGTTGCTGGTGGTAGACAAACCGCATTTTTTGCCGGTGACTCCGTCGGGCGCATATCTCAATGAGACCGTGCTGGTGCGGCTCAAACGCAAACTCCAGATCGACGAACTGGTGCCGATCCACCGCATCGACCGCGACACCGCCGGACTGGTGCTGTTTTGCAAACGCCCTGCTGACCGCGGCGCTTACGCGGCACTGTTCAGGCAACACCGCGTGCACAAGATTTACCAGGCGATTGCACCCTGGCGCGAGGATTTGCCACTGCCGCTGACCCGGGCCAGCCGAATCGTTGCGGCCGATCACTTCATGCTGCAAAAAGAAATTGCGGGTGAACCCAATGCGCTCACTCACATCGAGCTGATCGAAGTGCAAGGCGCGCGGGCCCGCTACCAGCTCAAACCCGTCACCGGCAAGCGCCATCAGTTGCGCCTGCACATGGCCGCGCTGGGCCTACCGATTGAAGGCGACGGTCTCTATCCCACCCTGACACCCATCGGCCAAATCGACTATGCGCATCCATTGCAACTGCTGGCCCAGCAAATCGAATTTATCGATCCGGTGAGCGCTCAAATGCGGCAATTTCACAGCCAGCGCCAACTCTGCGGCTGGACGCAATTACCGCCCGGGCTGGTCACGGAATCGGCGCGGGAAACGTCATGCTGAGCCGATTGCAAAGCCGCAGCGGCAAGCTCGGCTGGGGCCTGCTGCTGTTGCTCAGTGGACTATTGAGCTGGGCTTTGACTGCGTTGCATCTGCCGGCCGGGGTGTTGCTGGGCTGCATGGTGGCAGGCATTGTTCTTTCAACCAGCGAGATGCAATTGGCAATTCCAAGCCAGTTGTTCACGCTGGCGCAAGGGGTGCTGGGCTGCCTGATCGCGCAGAGCCTGCAACCTGCAACGCTTGCCAAAGTAGCCAGTGACTGGCCGATTTTTCTGGCCGCCACGGTCTCGGTGCTTGCGGCCAGCGCGGGCCTGGGTTGGCTTTTGATGCGTCGCCACCTGCTTCCCGGAACGACGGCGGTGTGGGGCCTGGCACCGGGGGCGGCATCGGCCATGGTACTGATGGCGCAGGCGTATGGTGCCGACGTGCGGCTGGTGGCCTTCATGCAATATTTGCGCGTGGCAGTGGTGACCGCAGTGGCCTCACTGGTGGCAGGGCTGTGGGGTACGCATAGCGCGCTGCCCGGCAGCGCCGCACCCTGGTGGGCGGTGATCGATGCCAGCCATCTGGGCGCAACACTGTTGCTGGCTTTTGCCGTCTCCAGCAGCGCACAGTGGCTGCGCATTCCAGCCGGTCCGATGATTGTGCCGATGGTGCTCGCAGCCGCGCTACAGGCCATGGGTTTGCTGGTTATCGAATTGCCGCGGGCGCTGCTGGCGCTGGCCTATGCGGTGATCGGCTGGAGCATCGGTCTGCGCTTCACCCGCGCCATCTTGCTGCACGCCTGGCGCGCCCTGCCCGCAGTGATGACCGCCATCATTGCACTGATTGGTGTTGGCCTCATCATCGCAGCTGCATTGAACCAGCTTGCCGGCTACGACGCGCTGACAGCGTACCTGGCCACCAGTCCGGGCGGAGCCGATTCAGTGGCCATCATCGCTGCCACCAGCGCCGTTGATGCCGGCTTTGTGATGGCGATGCAAATTGCACGTTTTTTGATGGTGCTGGTGTTCGGCCCGGCATTGTCGAAATTCATCGCCAGCCACGCCCACGCCGACTGAAGCAAACCGGGCATCGGGTAGCGCGACAAAACCTCAATTCGATCGGGTTTCATTGGTGAAACTCGGAATTTTTTGGAAAGAATCTAGGGATGCTCTGCATAACTCCTCACGACGTGTGCTAGCGCGGGCTCGGGCGGTCTGCGGCGTTGCTTTTCTTGCCAATAGCCACCGCTATTGGCTGCAAAACGCGCCTTGCATCCCATCCCGATCCGCACTGCACCCGCTCGCGTTTAGTTATGCAGAGCATCCCTAGGTTGAGGGTTACTCGATACGCCGCACCAACGTTGGCTTGAAACCCAGGTCGGTTTTTTTGCCCTTGCGGCCGCGCACGCCGCGGGCGTTGTTGAGGCTGCGAATTTCCAGCGTTTCCTGTCGCTCCTTGTTGCCGCGACCAATGCCTTCGATGCAGATGCTGCGCGTGTAGGCCGCTGCTCCGGCCAGCGTATCCGGCTCTTCCAGCGCCAGCAACATCAGACCGCGCCCGCCGCCAGGCATGCGTTTGAGCGCGCCGATCTCAAAGGTCAAAATCCGCCCACCGGTTGAGGCGCAGGCCACATGCGTGGCCGCAGGCAAGGCTTGCGCTGCGGCAGCGCCCGCCACCAGCGCGGGGCAGCACAGCGTCTCACCATCGTTGCAACTGACAAAAGCTTTACCCGCTTTGACACGCGATGTCATGTCCGCGACGCTGGCGATAAAACCGTAGCCGGCCGAGTTGCTCAGCAGCAGCGTGGCCATGGCCGGACCGGCAAAGTAGTACAGCAATTGCGTGCCACTTTCCAACTCGACCAGGCTGGTGATGGGCTGGCCGTCGCCGCGGCCACCCGGTAGCGCCGCCACCGACACCGAATAGACGCGCCCGTGGCTGCCAAAAGCCAGCAAGGTATCGATGCTGCGGCATTCAAATGCAGCGTACAGTGCATCACCCGGCTTGAAGCTGTATTCGCTCGGCTTGACCTCACCATTGCGCGCTTCATTCCAGCCCTTTTGCGCCCGCACCCAGCCTTTTTGGCTCACCACCACGGTCACCGGCTCATCCACCACCTTGACTTCCAGCACGGCTTTTTTCTCGGGCTGGATCAGGGTGCGGCGGGCATCGGCAAAGGTTTTGGCATCGGCCTCGATTTCCTTGACCATCAAGCGGCGCAGCACAGCGGGACTGGCCAGAATTTCTTCCAGCTTGGCTTGACCGGCGCGCAACTCGGCCAACTCCTGCTCGATCTTGATCGCTTCCAGCCGCGCCAATTGGCGCAGACGAATTTCCAGAATGTCCTCAGCCTGCAACTCCGACAAACTAAAGCGCGTCATTAAAGCTGCCTTGGGTTCGTCCGCTGCGCGAATGATGGCAATCACTTCGTCAATATTGAGCAGCACCAGCGCGCGCCCTTGCAGGATGTGGCTGCGCGCGAGCACTTTATCCAGACGCTGACGACTTCTCTTTTGAATCGTGCTATGCCGAAAAGCAATCCACTCAGTGAGCATTTGTCGCAGTGACTTCTGCATCGGTCGGCCATCCACACCGATCAGCGTCAGGTTGATCGGAGTCGATGTTTCCAGGCTGGTGTGCGCCAGCAGCGTGGTGATGAGTTCCTGCGTCTCGATGCGGCTGGTTTTGGGCTCGCACACCAGGCGCACCGCGGCATCCTTGCTCGACTCGTCGCGCACGCCATCGAGCAACGCCAGTACACTGGCCTTGAGCTGGTTTTGCTCTTGCAACAACGCTTTCTTGCCAGCTTTGATTTTGGGGTTGCTGAGCTCTTCAATTTCTTCCAGCACGCGCTGCGTGCTCACCCCCGGCGGCAGCTCCGTGACCACCAGTTGCCACTGACCGCGCGCCAGCTCTTCAATTTTCCAGCGTGCGCGGCATTTGAGCGAACCGCGCCCGCTTCGATACGCCTCAGCGATCTCGGCCGCACTGCTGATGACCTGCGCGCCGCCGGGATAATCCGGCCCCGGGATCAGCGCCAACAAAGCTTCGTCGCTGAGTTGCGGCGACTTGATCAACGCCACGCAGGCATCGGCCACTTCGCGCAAATTGTGGCTGGGAATCTCGGTCGCCAGCCCAACCGCAATGCCGCTGGCACCGTTGAGCAGCGCAAATGGCAGGCGTGCCGGCAACTGGCTGGGCTCTTGCGCCGAGCCGTCGTAGTTGGCGACGAAATCAACCGTTCCTTCTTCGAGCTCATCGAGCAGCAAGCGCGTGATTTTGGCCAGACGCGCTTCGGTGTAGCGCATCGCTGCCGCACCATCGCCATCGCGCGAACCAAAATTGCCGTGCCCATCAATCAGCGGGTAGCGCTGCGAAAAATCCTGCGCCATTCGCACCAGCGCGTCGTATGCCGCCTGATCGCCATGCGGATGAAAGCGTCCCAGCACATCGCCAACCACGCGGGCACACTTGACCGGCTTGGCAGCGGTGTTGCCGTTGGCCCCGGAATAACCCAAACCCATGCGTGCCATGGCGTACAAAATGCGCCGCTGCACCGGTTTTTGGCCATCGCACAGGTCCGGCAGTGCCCGGCCTTTGACGACGCTCAGGGCGTATTCCAGATAGGCCGTTTGCGCGTAAGTTGCCAGGTTGAGCGTTTCATCGCTGCCCGAACTTGGGGACGTTGAAGAGAAATCGAGGGTGGGTTGGTCGTTCATCTGACAGGTTCAAAAAGACGGTTTCTTTTGCGAAAAGAACTGGGGTGACATGGCGCTGGCATCAAAATGTGCTTTAGGGTTATTGGGGGTTGGGTTATTGGGGTCGGATCCCAATAATCCTCGTTGGCAAGCTCGCAAGCCCTGCCCCGAATTTGGATCCGACCCCAATTTCGCTATGCCGAACAACGTGCTGTGGCGCGTGTACTTCCTTTGTTTATAGACGCGGCCAAATATGGTATTGGCTCCCTTTCCTGCCCGGCGGGGCGGGAAAGGGCGGGGGGATAGAGTGGGGCCAAAAATGAAAACGAATACATTCCTTTCAGCCACTGCAACGCAGTTCGATGCCACAGCCGATAGCGCATCACTTGGAGCGCGACCCGCCAAATAGGGGTCAGAGCCCAATTCGGTGGGGCCTCGTTGGCCAGCTCGCACGCTGTGCCCCGAATCGGGATCCGACCCCAATTTCGCTGCCCAGTTCGATGCCACAGGTGATGCGGGACACCGGGTTATCGGGGTCAGAGCCCGATTCGGTGACGCTTTGTTGGCCAGCTCGAACGCCGAGCTCCGAATCGGGATCTGACCCCAATAATCCTCTGTGGCAACCGCCACAGCCAATTGCGCCACCGGCTTCACACATCCACCTCCACCGCGTCGCCGTGCAGCTCCATCAGCTCGCGCCGCGCCGCAGCCTCGCCTTTTCCCATCAGTTGCGTCATCACGCCCTCTGTCTGTAAAAAATCAAAGGTTCCAAGTTTGATCGGCAGCAAACGGCGCGTGTCGGGGTTGAGCGTGGTGTCCCACAACTGCTCGGCGTTCATCTCGCCCAGACCCTTGAAGCGGCTGATGTTCCAGGCCGCTTCGCGCACGCCGTCCTGGCGTAATTTGTCCAGGATGCTTTCCAGTTCGGCTTGATCCAGCGCATAGAACTTGGTCGCCGGTTTCTTGCCGCGCGCCGGTGCATCGACGCGAAACAGCGGCGGGCGGGCGACAAAAATATGCCCGGTTTCAATCAGCGCCGGAAAATGCCGGAAAAACAGCGTCAGCAGCAGCACCTGAATGTGCGAGCCATCGACATCGGCATCAGACAGGATGCAGACCTTGCCGTAGCGCAGACCACTCAAATCGGGTGCCGCCCCGTCAGCGTAGGGGCCGGGGCCGTGCGGATCGACACCAATGGCCACCGCGATATCGTGAATTTCAGTGTTGGCAAACAGGCGATCACGCTCCACCTCCCAGGTGTTGAGCACTTTGCCACGCAGCGGCAAAATAGCCTGACTCTCCTTGTCGCGCCCCATTTTGGCGCTGCCGCCGGCCGAGTCACCCTCAACCAGAAAGACTTCATTGCGGCTGAGGTCGCGGCTTTCACAATCGGTGAGTTTGCCAGGCAGCACGGCCACGCCAGAGCCGCGTCGCTTTTCGACTTTTTGCCCGGCCTTTTGCCGCAACTGCGCCGCGCGAATGACCATCTCAGCGAGCTTTTTGCCGTGCTCGACGTGCTCGTTGAGCCACAGCTCCAAGCTGGGTCGCACCAGAGCGGAGACCAGGCGCAGGGCATCGCGCGAATTCAGCCGCTCCTTGATCTGGCCCTGGAATTGCGGATCGAGCACCTTGGTTGAGAGTACATAGCTGGCGCGGGCAAAAACGTCCTCCGGCAGCAGCTTGACTCCCTTGGGTAGCAGGGCGTGCAGATCGACAAAGTTCCTGACGGCGGTAAACAGCCCTTCGCGCAGACCCGCTTCGTGCGTGCCACCAGCGCTGGTCGGGATCAGGTTGACATAGCTCTCGCGCACCACGCTGCCATCGTCGGTGAAAGCCACGCACCAGTCGGCACCCTCGCCGGGAGCAAAACTGTCGTTGTTGTCATCGGCATAACCCGCGCCCTCAAAAACCGGAATCACCGGCTCTCCGACCAGCGTTTGCATCAGGTAATCGAGCAGACCACCCTTGTACAGCCAGCTCTGTGTCTGCTTGGCTTTCTCGTTCACCAGCGTCACCGCCACCCCCGGCATCAGCACGGCTTTGCTGCGCAGCAGGTGTATTAACTGGTTCAGTGGCAGCGCCAGAGTGTCAAAATACCTGGCATCAGGCCAGACTCGCAATGTGGTGCCGCTCCTGCGCTCACCGGCAAGCTGCGCGCGCAGCCGCAACGATTCGGTGACCGCTCCAGCAGCAAAAGCGATTTGTGCCACCTGCGCTTCGCGGTAACTCGTCACCTCCAGGCGGGTGGCCAAGGCGTTGGTCACACTCACCCCCACGCCATGCAAACCGCCGGAAAAGTTGTAGGCACCGCCCTTGCCCTTGTCGAACTTGCCCCCGGCATGAAGCTGGGTAAAAACCAGTTCGATCACCGGTGCCTTTTCGACCGGATGCAGGCCAAATGGAATGCCACGGCCATCGTCTTCAACGCTGACCGAGCCGTCTTCGTGCAGCACCAGTTTTATTTTTTTGGCAAAGCCCGCCAGCGCCTCGTCGGCGGCGTTGTCCAGCGCCTCCTGGATGACGTGCAGCGGCGTGTCGGTGGTGGTGTACATGCCCGGCCGTTGCCGCACCGGCTCGAGACCTTTGAGAACGCGGATGGAACTCTCGCTGTAAGCGTTGATTGGTTTGACTGCCATAGGGGTGTCATTGTAATGGACGACTGTACAAAATCACAGATCGCTGCCCGCGCACACGCCCCTCAGTCAAGCGCTCTCCCGGCGGACTGCTGGGCATTCGAAAAGTGCGGCTAATGCACACCCGGGTGAAAATAAATCAACGACGCACCAGTAATCCTGGATTGCGTCGCGTTGCAAAATTTACGACAACGTTTTGTTCCAGGAGTGAGTTGGCCGAAGGCGGCACACCAGCCGCGTCTGAAGGATCACGTCGCTGGAGCGCTCAGCGCAGCGGCACGATCAGCTCGGCGTAGTCGTAGAGTTCACCCAGAATGCCTTGGCCGCGTTCATCGCTAGCTTCAGCGAGCTGGTCGAGTTGATTGAAGAATTGTTGCACATCCAGCGCACCGGCAGCAGCGTCGAGCAAGCGCGTGGCGCGGTAGGCATCCCAGCGCTCGAGCTCGTCGGCGCTGAGCAGTTGCGGAAAATTTCTGGCCCGGTAACGCCACAGCAATTCACCCAGCCGGGTGTCGTCAAAAACCGGTCGGGCAGCGGCAAGCTGCGCCGGATCGAGCTGGCGCAAATCGTTGAGGCGGCGGCGATCGGCGTTGCCAACAAAGCCCCCGTAGAGGTCTTCATCGACATCGATCGCATCAGCCTTGGGCCGCGCGAACACCTGCCGCCAAATTTCACTCATGTCAGGCAAATCACGTGCCAGCGCTGCGTTTTGCAGTTGCGCGTCACGCTCCAGACCCCAGCGCTGCGCCATCGCCTCGCTCAGCACTTTCAGATTCGACATCACCATCGGCGACTTGTTCAGGTGCACCGATTTGATCGGCAAGCGGCTCACGCCAGCGGGCAGGTCAGCGCTTTTGGTGAACAGCCGCAGGCGAATTTGCTCGGCATTCAGACTGGCCAGCTCGCTTGGGTCAAACGCCAAATCCCAGGCCAGCAATTCATTCTTGTTGCCCGGATGCATGGCCAGCGGCCACAGCAGCGCCAGACAGCCGCGCTCGGGGGCAAACATGCCTGAGATGTGCAGAAAAGGCCGCGCCTGCGCTGCGCTGGTCGGCAGGCCCAGTTCGGCCATCACGCGGTCTTTTTTGTGCAGGCCAAAACAGAAATCAAACAGTTTGGGTTGCGCGCTCTTGATCAACCGCGCCAGCGCGATGGTGGCGCGCACGTCGCTCAGCGCATCGTGCGCGGCCTCGTGCAGCAAGCCGTTGGCGGCGCTCAGGTCGGTCAACTTGAAGCTGGCCTTGCCGTCGCCGTTGCTTGGCCACTGGATTCCCGCCGGGCGCAGCGCATAAGCGGTGCGTGCCACGTCGAGCAGGTCCCAGCGGCCGCAGTCGTTTTGCCACTCGCGCGCATAGGGATCAATCAGGTTGCGCCAGAACATGAAGCGCGTGATTTCATCGTCAAAGCGGATGCTGTTGTAGCCCACGCCGATGGCTCCGGGTTGACTGAAGGCTTGCTCGATCTGCGCTGCAAACTGGTACTCTGGCAGGCCTTTTTCAAGACAAAGTTGGGGCGTGATGCCGGTGATCAGGCAAGCCTGCGGATCGGGCAAAAAATCATTGGCAGGCTGGCAGTACAGCATGATCGGCGCGCCGATTTCATTGAGCTCGGCATCGGTGCGAATGGCGGCAAACTGCGCCGGCCGGTCGCGCCGGGTATTGGCCCCAAAGGTTTCGTAGTCGTGCCAGAGGAAAGTGTGTTGGGGCAATACGGACATGGTAGCAAAGTGATTCGGCGACAAATCTGCAAAACAGTTTGAGCCTGATCATACAAGCCGTGCAGCGCACAGCACCGACCGCGTCAGCAGCAACCGCCACA
>JAVHQY010000100.1:0-14954 GCA_036171375.1 Rhodoferax sp.
CTAGCGTATGGCGACCTTATGATGTGGGTTATGACCCCATCCAAACGCATCACCCACCTGCTCTATCTGCACGGCTTTCGCTCCTCGCCGCAATCCACCAAGGCACGCCTGATGGCGCAGCTCATTGCCACGCAAAAGCCCGCGGTGCACTGGTGGTGCCCGCAATTGCCAGCCTCACCCCGCGCCGCTTGTGATCTGCTGCAGCGAGGTGTGCAGGACTGGCCGCGCACGACGATGGCGGTGATGGGTTCTTCGCTCGGCGGCTTTTACGCCACCTGGGTGGCGGAGCAAACCGGCTGCCGCGCGGTGCTGCTCAACCCCGCGGTGGAGCCGGCGCGCGATCTGGCGCAGTACGTTGGCGAGCAAAGCTGCTGGCAAGAGCCGCAGGAGAAGTTTTTTTTCGAGCCGGTTTTTGTCGATGAGTTGCGCGCCCTGCGCTGCGCCAACATCAGCCGGCCTGCGCGCTACCTGGCGCTGATCGCCAAGGGCGACGAGCTGCTCGACTGGCGTGAAGCCAACACCCACTACGCCGGCGCCAACATCGAGCTGATCGAAGGCAGCGACCACGCCATCAGCGATTTTGCCGCGCACTTGCCTGCGGTGCTGGCGTTTCTGGGGCTGGATTGAGAATTTGTCATCCACTGTCATACAATTAGCCGTGTCGATATAAGGAGTCACGATGCGGGTCAATGCAAGATTTCAAGGTGTCGCGGAACAGCAGGTTGCCTACCTGGCCAGCAGCACCGGTCAAAAGCTCAGTGATGTGCTGCGTGACAGCGTGGACTTTTACTACCAGCATGTGCGCGCGCAAAGCGGTCAGCTCAAGCATTTAGCCAAATTGTTTGGTCAAGGCGACAGTGGGCGCAGCGACATCTCTGCGAATGTAAAACCTTTCATCAGTGTTGGCCTGGATGAGAAATACGCCACTGCACCCAGCGCCGCAAAAACTGGTAAACGCTCTGGCGCGGCCGCCAAGCGATCGCGGTCGGCGGCCTGATCACTACATGATCGCCGTCGATGCGGGCTTTTTGTACGCGTTGCTCGACAAGAGCGATGCCTGGCACGCGCGTGCCCTGGCAGCAGCCCCCACGGTGCAAGAGGGCTGGATCACTACCTGGCCCAGCCTGACCGAGGCCACGCACCTGATGACACACCGCCTTGGCACTCGTTTTGCACAGGCGTTGATGGATGAAGTGGCGACCGGCATCCTGATCGCCTGGGACATTCCGGCTGACCAGCTTTTGCGCATCCCGGCAATGATGCAACGCTGGGCCAATTTGCCGATGGATCTGGCCGATGCCTCGCTAGTGTTGCTGGCCGAACACCTCGGTCACGGCCGCATTCTTACCACCGACCAGCGTGATTTCGGCAGTTACCGCTGGAAATGCCGCAAGCCCTTTCACAATTTGCTCGGCTGAGCGGATGGCAAACGCTGGGACAATAGCCCCATGTTTTTACTTTTTGAAGAAACCGGCAAATTTTTAACCGGCCGCCTGCTCTCCGAAACCGATGCTGCGGCGCAGGTCGAACTCGACAGCGGCAAGCGCGTCAAGGTCAAGGCCGCCAACGTCCTGCTCAAGTTCGAGCAGCCCACGCCGCAAGTGTTGCTGGCCGAAGCGCAGGCGCTGAGCCAGACGATAGAGCTGGAGCTGGCGTGGGAGTTTGCGCCGGAAGGTGAATTTGGTTTTGCCGAGCTGGCGCGCGAGTATTTCAGCGCGCAGGCCTCGCTGGCGCAGCAGACCGCCACTTTGCTGCGGCTGTTTGAAGCACCGCATTACTTTCGCCGCGCTGGCAAGGGGCGCTTTCGCAAAGCGCCGGCCGAGATCATCGCGCAGGCGCTGGCGGCAATCGAAAAAAAGAAACAGATCACGCTGCAAACCGAACAGTGGGCCAGCGAGCTCGGCCAGGGCCAGTGTCCGACACCGGTGCGCGAGCAACTGTACAAAATCCTCTTCAAGCCGGACAAGAATGCGCCCGAATACAAAGCTGTGGTGCAAGCGTCGCGCGCCACGCAGCTCGGGCCGCTGCAGTTGCTGATCCAAGCCGGCGCCATCGATTCGCCCTACCAGTTTCATTGGCGGCGCTTTCTGCTGGAGAATTTTCCCAAGGGCACGGGCTTTCCCAAGTGCGAAGTGCCACCAGCCCCGCAGGAATTGCCGCTGGCGCCGGTACGCGCTTTTTCGATTGATGATTCAAGCACCACCGAAATCGACGATGCGCTCTCGTTGCAGGGGCTGGGCAGTGGCAGCGTGCAGGTGGGAATTCACATCGCCGCGCCGGGCCTGCTGTTTGAGCCCGGCAGCGCGCTGGACCAGATCGCACGCCAACGCTTGTCAACCGTGTACATGCCGGGGCACAAAGTCACCATGCTGCCCGACGCAGTGGTGCAAGCCTGCACGCTGCAAGCAGGACAGGACTGCCCGGCGGTGTCTCTGTATGTGATGGTGGATGAGACAACACTGGAAATCAAAGGCAGCCAGACGCGGCTGGAGCGGGTGCCCATGGCTGCCAACCTGCGCTACGACCAGCTCGAAACTATCGTTACCGCCGATTGGCTGCAGGCCAGCGCGGAGGCGGCCGCCAGTGCAGCGCCAGCTCTGGCGCAGCAACACGCACAGCTTTCCTTTTTATACCGGCTGGCGCAACACCTCAAGGCCGGGCGTGAACTGGCGCGCGGCAAGCCTGAAGTGTTCAACCGGCCGGACTACAACTTCAAGCTCAGCGACTACGACGGTCCTGCGCCCGACGGCAGCGAGAGCGTGCAGATCAGCGTGCGCCAACGCGGCGCGCCACTGGACTTGATCGTCGCCGAGAGCATGATTCTGGCCAACAGCAGTTGGGGTGGCTGGCTGGCAGAGCTGGGCGTGCCCGGCCTTTACCGCAGCCAGGCATCCATGCTGCCGGGGGTGAAAGTTCGCATGGGCACCAAGGCGCTGGCGCACGCCGGCCTGGGTGTCAAAAGCTACGCCTGGAGCAGTTCGCCGCTGCGCCGCTACACCGATCTGGTCAACCAGTGGCAGATCATTGCCTGCGCCCGGCACGGCAAAATGGCCGCGCTGGCAGCGCCATTCAAGGCCCGGGATGCCGAGCTGTTTGCCATCCTGTCCGGCTTTGACAGCGCCTACACCGCTTACCACAGCTTTCAGGCGGCGATGGAGCGGTTCTGGACACTGCGCTACCTGCACCAGCAAAACATCAGCGAGCTCGAAGTCACGCTGTTCAAGGACAATCTGGCGCGCGCCGACACACTGCCGCTGGTGCTGGCGGTGCTGGGCGCGCAGAGTCTGCCACGCGGCGCGCGGCTGCGCGTCAAGCTCGGCCAGATCGACGAAGTGGCGCTGGATGTGTGCGCAACGCTGCTGGCGCGGCTGGACCAGGCGGCCGAGCCCGCTGCTCTCGAAGACGACGAAAGCGAAGAGATTGCCGGCCCAATCGCCATCGCGGTGGAGCTGGCCGAAAGCGATGTTGTCAGCGCCGATCCAGTCGCGGCGGCGGCTGCAATTGGCAAGGTTCACCAAACCGGTGATGGCGCGCCGTGATCCAGACGCTCAGCCCGCTGCAGATTGCATTGGCGCTGTCGCTGGCGGTGCATGTTGGCTTGCTGACGGCGCACTTGAGCGATACGCCAACGTTTAACCGCCTGTTCAAGGACGGGGCGCTGGAAGTGATTCTGGTCAACGCGCGCGGCACCGAGTCGCCAACGCAAGCGCGCGCCATCGCCCAGGCGGCGCTCTCCGGTGGCGGCGATGCTAACCACGGCCGCGCCACCAGCCCGTTGCCAACAACGCCGGTTGAAGCAGCCGGCGAAGACAGCGAAAACCGCACGCAGCAACAGTTGCAAGCGTTGCAGGAACAGCAAAACCTGCTGCTCGGACAGGTCAAAGGCCAGTTGGCGGCGCTGTCGCCGCGTCAGGCCGCCACCGCCAGCACCAGCAACGAGGAGCGCGAGCGCGAACAAAAGCGCCGCCAGTTGGTGAAGTTGTTGGCCGAGATTGAACGACGCATCCAGCAAGAAAACGAACGTCCGCGCAAGCGCTACGTCAGCCCGGCAACGCGGCAAGCGGTCTATGCGGTGTACTACGACCATTTGCGCCACGCCATCGAAGACCGGGGAACAGAAAATTTTCCTGTCATCGGTGGCCAAAAACTCTACGGCGAGCTGATGATGTCGATCACCGTCAATCACGATGGGCGCGTGCTCGAGACGCGGGTGGAAAAAGGTTCGGGCCAAAATGCGCTCGACCAGCGCGCCCGCGCCATCGTGCACAGCGCAGCGCCGTTTGGCAGCTTCAGCCAGGCCATGCGCGCACAGGCCGACCAGATCGTCGTCATTTCGCGCTTTCGCTTTACCCGCGAAGAAACCCTCGAAACCGGACTCAGAGCCCAATGAACGCCGCCCCTGACCGCTACTGCGTGCTGGGCAACCCGGTGGCACACAGCCTCTCGCCCTGGATTCAGCAGCGCTTTGCCGAGCTGAGCGGTCAAGCACTGCACTACGAAAAGCGGTTGATCGCAGTGGATGGTTTTGCGGCTGCCGTGCGCGGGCTGGCAGCGGCTGGCGTGCGCGGCTGCAACGTCACGCTGCCGTTCAAATTTGAAGCCGCCGCGCTGGCCACGCAATTGAGCCCGCGCGCCGCGCTGGCGGGTGCTGCCAACACGCTGACGTTCAATGGGCAACAAGTGCTGGCCGACAACACCGACGGCATCGGTCTGGTGCGCGACTTGCAGGGCAACGCCGATTGCGACTTGAGCGAGAGTCAACTGCTGCTGCTGGGCGCGGGCGGCGCGGCGGCTGGCGTGCTGGGCGCGCTGATCGAAGCGCATCCCCAAAGCGTTGTGGTGGCCAACCGCACCGCAGGAAAAGCAGCCGCCCTGGTGCAGCGTCACCGCGCGCTGGCGCTGCACCATCAAGTCGAGCTACGCTCAGCAGGTCTGGGCGACATCGAGGGCTGTTTTGACGTGTTGATCAACGCCACGTCAAGCAGCCTCGGTCAGGAACCACTGCGGCTGCCAGCAAATATCTTCAAGCCCGGCGCACTGGCGTGCGACTTGATGTACGGCCCAGCGGCGCAGCTTTTCATGGCCTGGGCGCGTCGGCATGGCGCACACGCCAGGGACGGGCTGGGAATGCTGGTGGAGCAGGCGGCCGAATCATTTTTCATCTGGCGCGGGCTGCGCCCGGCGAGCGGACAGGTGTTGGCCGAACTGGCGGCCAGACTGGCGCGCGCATGAAAGCTCTGCTGCGTTGGCTGGGACTGGTGGCGCTGGCGTTGCTGGCGCTGGAGCTGTTTTTTGTCGCTCGCATCGCCTGCATGGTGTTGGTCAACCCGCAATCGAGCACTTTTGAACGCTCCGAAATCTGGCGCTTGAGCCAGGCACCCGGCGCGTTGCGCTGGCAGCAGAAGTGGGTCGATTACGAACAGATTTCAGACTACCTCAAGCGCGCCGTGATCGCCAGCGAAGATGACAGCTTCAACCAGCACGATGGTGTCGATTGGGATGCGCTGGAGAAAGCCTGGCTGAAAAACTCGCGGGCGCAGGAACGCGTCGCCAAACGACAAACCGTCAAGACCCGGCCGCCAAAAATTGTCGGGGGATCGAGCATCACGCAACAACTGGCCAAGAATCTGCTGCTCTCAGGTGAGCGCACACTGCTGCGCAAAGGGCAGGAACTGGTGTTGACCCTGACGCTGGAGGCTTTTTTGAGCAAACAGCGCATCCTCGAGATCTACCTCAACAACGTCGAGTGGGGTGAGGGCGTTTTTGGTGCCGAAGCAGCGGCGCGGCATTATTTTGACAAGCCGGCGGCGCGTCTGAGTCCATTCGAGGCGGCACGGCTGGCGGTGATGCTGCCGCGGCCAAAGTATTTTGAAAAGCATCTCACGTCCAACTACCTGGCCGAGCGCTCGAGCGTGATCGTCACGCGCATGGGCAACGCCGAGTTGCCCTGAAACGGTGGCAGCCACAATGCGAATCCTCGGTCTTGACCCCGGCTTGCGAACCAGCGGTTTTGGCATCATCGATGCCGCTGGCTCCCGGCTCGCCTACGTGGCCAGCGGCACCATCAGCACCCTGAAAGTTGAGCAAAGCTGCCTGCCGGCACGCTTGAAAGTGCTGTTTGACGGCATCAGCGAGGTGTGTGAGCGCTACCAATGCGACTGTGCTTCGGTGGAAATTGTTTTTGTCAACGTCAACCCGCAATCGACGCTGTTGCTCGGGCAAGCGCGCGGCGCCTGCATCACGGCGCTGGTGACGAAGGAGCTGCCGGTCTTTGAGTACACCGCGTTGCAAATGAAGCAGGCCATCGTCGGCTACGGCCGGGCGCAAAAAAGCCAGGTGCAGGAGATGGTTCGCCGCCTGCTGGCGCTGCCAGGTTTGCCCGGGCCCGATGCCGCCGATGCGTTGGGACTGGCCATCACGCACGCGCACGCGGCGCAGGCGCGCGCAGCCCTGTCGCGCTCCGATGCCATCCTGGGCACTGGCGGCAGCCGCTACAAAGCCGGTCGCAGCCGCTGAGGCGCTCAGCCCACGCGCTCGAGGATCAGCACGCCGAAAAAAGCAAATCCGGCGATCAGCATCCATTTGAGGATCAACAGGCCGTAGCGGCGGAAACGCACTTGCGCCGTTGCGGCGTAGAACGCAAACGACACCAGCGCCGCCAGCAACAGCAGCATGATGAGCCAACGAAAAAGCAGCATCGCTACCAGGCCTTGGCCAGTTGGGCAAAGCCGCGCGGTGCCAGGTTGGCATCGGCAAAAGTGACGCGCTGCCAGGCCGCGGGCTGGGCCAGCAGCTCCAGCAGCAGCAGGTTGTTCAGGGCATGGCCCGAGCGCCGGGCGCTGTAGCTGCCCAGCAGTGGGTGACCCAGCAGATACAGGTCGCCCATGGCATCGAGGATTTTGTGTTTGGCAAATTCATCGTCGTAGCGCAGGCCACCGGCGTTGAGAATTTTGTAATCGTCCATGACGATGGCATTGTCGAGTCCGCCGCCCAGCGCCAGACCGTTGGCGCGCATTTTTTCCACGTCCCGGGTAAAGCCAAAAGTGCGCGCGCGCGCAATGTCCTTGACGTAGCTGTCGCGGCTCAGGTCAAACTCGACACGCTGGCCGGTTGCATCCACTGCCGGATGGTCAAAATCAATCTCGAAACTGAGTCGGTAGCCGTTGAAGGGTTCGAGTTGCACCCATTTCTGCCCGCTGCCGTCGCCAACCGTCACCCGCACCGGTTTGAGCATCTGAACAAAATGGCGCGGCGCGTTTTGCAGCTCGATACCCGCGCTTTGCAACAAGAAGACAAAGGATGCAGCCGAGCCGTCCAGTATCGGAACTTCTTGCGCGTTGATATCGACATAGAGGTTATCGATGCCCAGACCGGAGCAGGCCGACAGCAGGTGTTCGACGGTATGCACCTTGACGTTGCCGTTGGCAATGGTCGAGGCCATGGTGGTGTCTGAGACCGCCGTTGCCGACACCTTGATGTCCACCGGCTGCGCCAGATCAATGCGCCGGAACACGATGCCCGTATCGGGCTGTGCCGGACGCAGCGTGATCTCGACGCGCTGAGCGCTGTGCAGCCCGACACCAATGGCGCGGGTCAGCGATTTGATGGTTCTTTGCTTGAGCACCGATTGATTTTAGCCGTGCCAGTCAATCAGCGTCATGACGGCCACAGACGGCGTGAAATCAACCATTGCGTGGACGATTTCCAGCCACTAGAATCCGGCCATGCACACCAGACACATCGCTCCGCAACTCCATGCCGCCTTGTCCGACACCCCCGTTGTCGTGATCAATGGTGCGCGTCAAAGCGGCAAAAGCACGCTGGCGCAGATGGCATCAGCGTCGGCTGGCGGGTCACGCCAATACTTCACGCTCGACGATTCAGTGGTTCTCGGTGCCGCCCGGTCAGACCCAGCGGGTTTCATTAATGGCTTGCAAGGTCCGGTCACACTCGATGAAGTGCAACGTGTGCCGGAGCTATTTCTGCCGATCAAGGCGATGGTCGATCGGCAGCGCCAGCCGGGTCGGTTTTTGTTGACAGGTTCGGCCGATGTGCTGCTGCTGCCCGGCATTGCCGATTCGCTGGCTGGGCGCATGGAGGTGCTGTCCCTGTGGCCGCTGTCCTGCGCTGAAGTGGCCGACAGCCCTGATTTCAATCGCGCAGATGCCTTGTTTCGCGGCGCTTGGTCGCCCCTGTCGGTGCCGCCTTGCGAGAAGCCGGAGCTGATCGCACGCCTGTTGGCCGGCGGCTTTGCAGAAGCGCTGGCACGAACCAGCGCAGTGCGCCGTGCCGCCTGGTTTGACGCTTATGTGCAAGCCATCCTGCAACGCGACGTGCGCAATCTGGCCAATATTGAGCAATTGACTGAAATCCCCAACTTGCTGCAATTGCTGGCCACACGAAGCGGCACCCTGCTCAACTTGGCGGAGCTTTCCCGCACCGCCCACCTGTCCCAAACCACGCTCAAACGCTACTTCGCGCTCCTGGAGATGCTGTTTTTGGTGGTGCGACTGCCGTCCTGGGAGCACAACGCGGGCAAACGGATGGTAAAAGCAGCCAAAGTCTTTTTGCCCGATAGCGGCCTGTTATGTCACTTGATGGGCGCTACCGCCGACAGCCTGGCGACTCGGCCCGGTTTGCCCGGCGGCGCAGTGGAAACCCTGGTGCTGGCCGAGCTGCTCAAGCATGTGTCGTTTTCAGAGCAAGGCCTGACGCTGTGGCACTACCGCACGCAAGGCAATATCGAGGTCGATTTCATTCTGGAAAATCGACTGGGCCAGATTACCGGCATCGAGGTCAAGGCCAGCGCTACGGTCGATGGCAAAGACTTCAAGGGTCTTCAACACCTGCAGCAAACCGAGTCGGCCATTTTTCAACGCGGCATCGTGCTCTACGCCGGACGCGAAGTCGTGCCGTTTGGCGCAAACCTGTGGGCGCTGCCGCTGTCGGTGTGGTGGGCCGCACCGAGGTAGCGACACCGCTGCCGGATTTAGGTTCAGTCGGCTTGCCGGCGCAAAAAGGCCGGGATGTCAATGTCGTCCTTGCCGCCACTGGACATGGCATCGACCATCGCCGCCGCCTGGGTGCGGGTGCGCCACACGCTGGGGGTGGCCATGCTGCGATAGTCAGGCTGGCTCGCGCCCGACGCTGCTGCCACGGCGCCACTGGCCGCGTTGCCGATGGCACCGGTGTGGGAATTTGGTGCGCTCGTCTCATAGGCGATGTTGTCGGTGCCGGTGCGCTGCAGTGGCGGCAACACTTCGAGCCGCGGAGGGACGCGGCGCGCGCCCTGACGCGTCAGGCCGGTGGCCACCACGGTGACGCGGATTTCATCGCCCAGACTGTCATCGTAGGCGTTGCCGTAAATCACGTGGGCATCGTCGCAGGCGTAAGCGCGGATGGTGTTCATGGCCATTTTCGATTCACTGAGCTTGAGTGAGCCACGGCTGGCGCTGATCAGCACCAGCACGCCGCGCGCGCCCGACAGGTCAATGCCTTCGAGCAGCGGGCAAGCCACCGCCTGTTCGGCCGCAAGGCGGGCGCGGTCAGGGCCAGATGCCAGCGCCGTTCCCATCATGGCTTTGCCCGGCTCACCCATCACGGTGCGAACGTCTTCGAAGTCAACGTTGACGTTGCCCGGCACATTGATGATTTCGGCAATGCCGCCGACGGCGTTTCGAAGCACATCGTTGGCCTGCGCGAAAGCTTCATCCTGCGTGACTTCGTCACCCAGCACTTCAAGCAACTTTTCGTTGAGCACCACGATCAGCGAATCGACGTTGGCTTCGAGTTCAGCCACGCCGGCATCGGCGTTGGACATGCGCCTCCCCCCTTCAAACTCGAACGGTTTGGTCACCACCCCAACGGTCAAAATCCCCATCTCGCGCGCCACGCGGGCGATCACCGGTGCCGCGCCGGTGCCGGTGCCCCCGCCCATGCCGGCGGTGATGAAGAGCATGTGCGCGCCGTCGATGGCGGCACGAATTTCAGCTTCTGCCGTTTGCGCCGCGGCGCAGCCTTTGTCGGGCTTGCCGCCGGCACCCAGGCCGGTCTGGCCGAGTTGCAGACACTGGTCGGCGCAGGAGCGCGCCAGCGCCTGCGCGTCGGTATTGGCGCAAATGAACTCCACCCCCTGCACGCCACTTTCGATCATGTGATCGACCGCGTTGCCGCCGCCACCGCCGACACCGATGACCTTGATTCGGGTGCCTTGGTTAAAGGCCTCGTCTTCAATCATTTCAATCGCCATTTTTCTCTCCTGAAGTTTCAAACATTAAAAAATCCTCACAAACCAGTCTCTGACCTGACCAAACGCCGTTTTCATGGAACCATTTTTTTGCGCCACTTTCAGGCCGCGCAGTCGCGCCAGCCGTGCCTCTTCGAGCAGGCCCATGACCGTGGCCGCGCGCGGTTGCGCCACCAAGTCGGCGAGCACATCGCAATATTTGGGAATGCCGCGGCGCACCGGCTTGAGGAAAATGTCTTCACCGAGTTCGACCATGCCAGGCATGACGCAACTGCCGCCGGTCAACACAATGCCGCTGGAGAGCATTTCCTCAAAACCAGAGTCGTGAATGACCTGGTGCACCAACGAAAAAATTTCTTCCACGCGCGGCTCAATCACGCCGGCCAACGCCTGGGCTGCGAGCATGCGTGGCGCACGGTCGCCCAGCCCGGGCACTTCGAGCTGCGCCTGGGGGTCGGTCAGCATTTGCTTGGCGTGCCCGCTGGCCACCTTGATTTCCTCGGCATCGCGGGTGGGCGTGCGCAGCGCCATCGCAATGTCGCTGGTGATGAGATCGCCAGCGATCGGGATTACCGCTGTGTGGCGGATCGCGCCGCCGGTAAAAATCGCCACGTCGGTGCAGCCGGCACCGATGTCAACCAGCGCCACGCCAAGCTCTCGCTCGTCTTCGGTCAGCACCGCCAGGCTCGATGCCAGCGGGTTGAGCATCAGGTGCTCGACTTCCAGGCCACAGCGGCGCACACACTTGAGGATGTTTTCGGCCGCGCTTTGGGCACCGGTGACGATGTGCACTTTGGCTTCGAGCCGGATGCCGCTCATTCCCACCGGCTCTTTCACGTCCTGGCCGTCGATGATGTATTCCTGCGGCTCCACCAGCAGCAGGCGCTGGTCAGTGGAAATGTTGATGGCTTTGGCCGTTTCCACCACCCGCGCCACGTCGGCGGGGCTGACCTCGTGGTCCTTGATTGCCACCATGCCATGCGAGTTGATGCCACGAATGTGACCGCCGGTGATGCCGGTATAGACACGTTCAATCTTGCAGTCAGCCATCAACTCGGCTTCCTTGAGCGCTTGCTCGATGCTGTGCACGGTGGCATCAATGTTGACCACGTTGCCGCGCTTGATGCCGTTGCTGGGGGCCACCCCCAGACCAGCGAGCTTGAGCACGCCAGCGCTTGACACTTCGGCCACCACTACCATCACTTTGGAGCTGCCGATGTCGAGCCCGACGACCATATCCTTGTATTCTCTTGTCATGGCTTTGCCTGTGTCAGTTCTGATTTTTGCCGCGGTCGGCAACGTTGGTACTTACCCCGCGCAAGCGCAGTGCGTAGCCATCCTGGTGACGCAGATCGGCACTCTCCAGTGCCTGAATATGTCGTCTGTAACGCGAACTGACCTGCGTCAGTGTTCTGAGGAAGCGCTGTAGCCGGTCTGAAACCTCGGCCGCCGAGCCGCTGCCGAGCTCGATCACGCCAGCGTTGTCGAGCTCGGCCCGCCAGCCGCCCGGCGCTTTGAGTTCGAGCTTGTCCAGGCCGAGCTCCAGGCGCTCAAATTGCGGCTGCAAACTCTGGTACATGGCCAGCACGCTGGCGGCTTGTCCGCTTGGCCCGGAAAGCGTGGGCAGTGCATCGTTTTCCACTTCGCCCGAGTTGGCTTCAAAGACTTCACCAAAACTGTTGACCAGGCGGGATTCATCCTCGTCACCCCAATAGGCGACCGGCTGGTGCTCTTGCAACTGCACGCGCAAGCGATTGGGAAACTCGCGTCGCACGACGGCACGGCGCACCCAGGGCAGCGCCTCGAAAGCACCACGCGCGCGCGCCAGATCGAGCGTCAGAAAAGTGCCGCGCAAGGCCGGTACCACGTTGGCCCGCAGCGTGACCGCGTTGTTGTGCGCGACATCACCGCCAACGCTGATGCCGGCAATCGCCAGGCCGGGCAGCTGCGCCAGCCAAACCACCAGCTTGGTCAGCACCAGCAACGCAAAAATACCGCCCAGCAGCAGGCTGAGCGCATTCATCAGCGTCACGTCCAGCGGGGGCGGGGTCGGCGTTTTCATCGGTCGCTCGGGTAATCCAGACTGGCGCTTTGCAGCACCTGCAGGCACAAGGCCGGATAACTGATGCCAATCGCTTTGGCCGCCATCGGCACCAGCGAATGCGTCGTCATCCCGGGCGACGTGTTGGCTTCGAGCAGATAGGGTTTGCGCGTGGCTGCATCAACCATCACATCCAGCCGCGACCAGCCGCGGCAACCCAGGCAGCGATATGCCGCCAGCGCCAATGCGGCGATCGCCTCTTCTTCACCGGCGGGCATTCCGGCCGGGATCAGGTACTGCGTGCTGTGCGTGAAATACTTGGCCTGGTAGTCGTAATTGCCGCCCGCGGCAACGATGCGGATCAGCGGCAGCGCGCGCGCACCCGCACCGCTGCCCAGCACCGCAATGGTGACTTCGTCGCCGGCGATGAACTGCTCACACAGCACATCGGCATCGTGCTGGCATGCCAGCGCGTAAGCGCCAGCGCATTGGCTCTGCGCCGTGACCTTGGTCAGGCCGATGGTCGAGCCCTCGCGCGCGGGCTTGACGATCATGGGCACGCCCAGCGTTGCCAGCGCGCGCTCGGTGGCGGCGGCGCTGTCCACCAGAGACCAGGCCGGCGTGGCCAAACCGTCCGCTTGCCATAGCCGCTTGGTCATGACCTTGTCGATGGCAATGGCAGATGCCATCACGCCCGGGCCGGTGTAGGGGATGCGCAGCAATTCCAGCGCGCCTTGCACCGTGCCGTCTTCGCCAAAGCGGCCGTGCAAGGCAATGAAGCAGCAGGCAAAACCGTCACGCCTGAGCTCGCCCAAATCGCGCTCGGCCGGATCAAACGCACGCGCGTCGATGCCCTGCGAGCGCAGCGCCGCCAGCACGCCCTGGCCCGACATCAAAGACACTTCGCGCTCGGCCGATGCACCCCCCATCAGCACGGCCACCGGTTTGCCAGCAAAACTGTTTTGCTTCATCACTGGCCTCCCTGCGAGTGCGTTGGCACCCGACTTTTGTGCAACGCAAGCACTTGCGCGCAGACCGCGCCGATCGACCCGGCCCCCATGCACAGCACCACGTCGCCCGGGCGGACGTTGTTCAGAATGGCCGCCGGCAGCGCCGGCACGTCAGCGACAAACAGCGGCTCGACTTTTCCCGCCAAGCGCAGCGCACGCGCCAGACTGCGCCCGTCGCAGGCGGCCAGCGGGGCTTCACCGGCAGCATAGACTTCGGTCAACACGACGGCATCGGCCTGCCCAATGACCTGGACGAAATCGTCAAAGCAGTCGCGCGTGCGGCTGTAGCGGTGCGGCTGAAATACCAGCAGCAAACGCCGCTGCGGAAATGCGCCACGCGCGGCCGCCAGCGTGGCTTGCATTTCAGCCGGGTGGTGACCGTAGTCATCGATCAGGGTGAACGAACCAGTGCCCAGCGAGAGTTCACCATAGCTCTGAAAGCGCCGGCCAACACCCTTGAAAGTTGCCAGCGCGCGCACGATGGCAGCGTCGCTGACGTTGAGCTCGGTGGCCACGGCGATGGCAGCCAAGGCGTTGAGAACGTTGTGCCGACCGGTCAGGTTGAGCACCAGTGGCAGGTCGGGTAACTGCACACCGTTGCGCCGCTGCAGCGTGAAATGCATCTGCGCGCCGACCGCGCGCACCTCGACCGCACGCACCTGCGCGCCTTCGTTGAAGCCGTAGCTGGTGATGGGACAGGTGACTTGCGCGACGATGCTTTGCACCGCCGCGTCGTCGGTGCACAAAACGGCGGTGCCATAGAAAGGCAGTCGCTGCAGAAAATCGACGAACGCTTGCTTGAGGCGGCCAAAATCATGGCCGTAGGTTTGCATGTGATCGGCATCGATGTTGGTCACCACCGCCAGCACCGGCGAGAGGTTGAGGAACGAAGCGTCTGATTCATCCGCTTCAACCACGATGTAGTCGCCCTGGCCAAGGCGGGCGTTGGCACCGGCGCTGTTGAGGCGGCCGCCGATGACAAAGGTCGGGTCGAGTTCGCCTTCGGCCAGCACGCTGGCCACCAGGCTGGTGGTGGTGGTTTTGCCGTGCGTTCCGGCAATCGCAATGCCCTGCTTGAGACGCATCAGCTCAGCCAGCATCAGCGCACGCGGCACCACCGGAATGCGCGCCTCGCGTGCCGCCAGCACTTCGGGGTTGTCGGACTGCACGGCG
The DNA here is from genome assembly GCA_036171375.1 of Rhodoferax sp. Taxonomy (GTDB): domain Bacteria; phylum Pseudomonadota; class Gammaproteobacteria; order Burkholderiales; family Burkholderiaceae_C; genus Rhodoferax. The sequence continues at coordinate 14,471 of JAVHQY010000100.1, forward strand.
GTTGAAGTGACCACCGCATCGGCACCGGCGATCTGCTCAGCGCGGTGACCGACGCAAGTGCGAATGCCCAGCGCGCTCAGGCGCTTGAGCGTGGCGCTATCGGCCAAATCCGAGCCGGAAATCTGGTAGCCCAGGTTGAACAAAATTTCGGCAATGCCGCTCATGCCCGAGCCGCCGATGCCAACAAAATGGATATGGTGCACTGCGTGTTTCATCTCAGGGCTTCCTTAACGGGGCGCTGCCCAGGCCGCCAAGGGTTTTTGGCAAAACCCCAAGTCCAGGGGTCGGATCCCAAATCGGGGCAGGGCTTGCGAGCTCGCCACCAAAGCGCCACCGATTTGGGCTCTGACCCCAATAACCCGGGCTTGTCTGCTTTTGCGCTTGCCAGCGGGGCAAGCCGGTTCTCGCTCCGGCAGGCGATGAGTTGCAATTTGCTTTTGCGTTTGCCAGCGCGGGGCAAGCCGGGTCTCGCCCCGGCAGGCGA
>JAVHQY010000101.1:0-3217 GCA_036171375.1 Rhodoferax sp.
GGCGTGAGCGCCCTGCTGGCGGCCTCCGCCACAGCGTTCACGGTTCTGAAGTGGGTTGGCGCGCTGTACCTGCTGTTCGTCGGCTGGCGCATGCTGTGGTCAAAAAAGTCTGCCGCACCTGGCGCTGCCGAGCTACCGATGCAGGCGCTGGTCAAGGCAAACTTGAAAAGTGTTTTTTTGTCGGGGTTCTGGACCAATGCCCTCAATCCCAAAGTGGCACTGTTCTTTCTGGCATTCGTGCCGCAATTCATCGCCCCCGAGGCGAGCCACAAAGCCTGGACTTTTTTCCTGCTGGGCGTGCTGTTCAATTTCAACGCGCTGCCGGTGAATCTGGGCTATGCGCTGCTGGCGGCGTGGGCGGCGCGGCGCATGACGGCCTTGCAGCGCGGCATGCACACGCTCGAACGCGTGGCCGGCGTGATATTCATCGGTTTTGGCCTGAAGCTCGCCGTGAGTGCGAACCCGGCAGGCTAACATTGAGCCTGCAACAGGAGACACAGCATGACCCAACCTTTCACCATCAGCGCACAGGAAGCCCTGCTGCGAACCATAGAACACCGCGAAATTTTCCACGACGAGATGCTCCACATCATGCGCCAGATCATGAACGGCGAATGGTCGCCGGTGATGCTTGCCGCCCTCATCACCGGGCTGCGCGTGAAGAAGGAAACCATCGGTGAAATCACTGCCGCAGCACAGGTGATGCGCGAAGTCTCGGTCAAGGTCGAACTGGCCGACAAGACGCACCTGGTCGATATTGTGGGAACCGGTGGCGACGGTGCCTGCACTTTCAATATCTCCACCTGCGCCATGTTTGTCGCTGCCGCCGCTGGCGCGCGTGTCAGCAAGCACGGCGGCAGAAGCGTCAGCAGCAAGAGCGGCAGCGCCGACGTGATGGAGTCGCTCGGGGTCAATATCAACCTCAAGCCCGCAGCCATTGCCCGCTGCATCGACGAAGTGGGGGTGGGCTTTATGTTTGCGCCCAACCACCACCCGGCGATGAAAAACGTGGCACCGGTGCGGCGCGAACTCGGTGTGAAGACGATTTTCAACCTGCTCGGGCCGCTGACCAACCCGGCCGGTGCGCCCAATATCCTGCTGGGCGTGTTTCACCCTGATCTGGTGGGAATCCAGTTGCGCGCGCTTGAGCGCCTGGGCACCGAGCACGCGTTGGTCGTCTATGGGCGCGACGGTATGGACGAAGTGAGCCTGGGCGCGGCCACGCTGGTAGGCGAACTCAAGGGCGGCAAGCTCAGCGAGTACGAGATCCATCCGGAAGACTTCGGCCTGGCTATGGCCAGCAACCGCTCCTTCAAGGTCGAGTCGCCAGAGCAGTCGCGCGCCATGCTGCTCGGTGTGCTCGACAACGTGGCCGGCCCGGCCAAGGAAATTGTCATTCTCAACGCCGGGGTTGCGCTGTACGCAGCCAACGTGGCAAGTACCATAGACGATGGCTTGCGCCGCGCGCGCGCGGCGCTCGAATCCGGCGCAGCGAAAAACAAACTGGCGCAATTGGTCACGCTGGCGCACAGTTTGAGTGCAGCATGAGCGATATCCTGAACCAGATCGTTGCCGTCAAGCGCCAGGAAGTGGCGGCGGCGGTCAAGCGCAAATCGCTGGCGGCGCTGCGCTTTGAAGCCGAATCGAGGGTATTGACGCGCGATTTTGTCGCTGCCCTGCGGGCCAAAATCAATGCGGGCCGACCAGCGGTGATCGCTGAAATCAAAAAAGCCAGCCCGTCCAAAGGCTTGCTGCGCGAGGATTTTTATGCCGCCGACATCGCCCAAAGCTATGCTGAATACGGCGCTGCCTGTTTGTCGGTGCTCACCGACCGGCAGTTTTTTCAGGGCAGTGTGGACTATCTAAAGCAAGCCCGCGCCTCGTGTCCGCTGCCAGTGTTGCGCAAGGATTTCATGATTGACGCGTATCAGATTTTTGAATCGCGCGCCATCGGTGCCGATGCCGTCTTGCTGATTGCCGCAATTCTGGATGACGCGCAGATGAAAGAATTTGAAACCATCGCGCGCAGCCTGGATATGGCGGTGCTGGTCGAAGTGCATGATGGCACCGAGCTCGAGCGTGCGCTCAAGCTTCAGACACCGTTGATCGGAGTCAACAACCGCAACCTGAAAACTTTCGAGGTCTCGCTGGAGACGACCCTGACGCTGATGAAGCAAGTCCCGACCGGGCGCTTGCTGGTGTGTGAAAGCGGTATTCATACGCGCGAGGATGCGCTGCGCATGGGGGCTGCGGGAGTCAACGCGTTTTTGGTGGGCGAAGCATTGATGCGCGCGGACGAACCCGGCGTGGCACTGGCTGCGCTGTTTGGCTGAAACCATGAATGAGGTTCCGGCAGTACCGGCAACAGCCAGTACCCCGGCCAGTGATCAATTGCAGACGGCCGAGCCCGCGAACTGGCCGGTGGCCGCAGACTGGCAGCCGTTGGTGACGCAGTTTTTCGCTTCACAGACCGGTCAAAAGCTGTTGGCTTTTTTACAACAGCGCTTGCTCGCTGGAGCGAGTATCTTCCCACCTCGGCCGCTGCGCGCACTGGAATTGACACCGCCCGGGTCAATCCGGGTGGTGATATTGGGGCAAGACCCCTACCACGGTCGCGGTCAGGCCGAAGGCTTGGCGTTTTCCGTCGCGCCCGGGGTGGCGCTGCCGCCTTCGCTGCGCAACATTTTCCGCGAGCTTGAGCGGGATCTGGGTCAACCAGCACCAGCTTTTCCCAGCCCCGGTGGCAGCCTCGCGCGCTGGGCTCGACATGGCGTGCTGCTACTCAACACCTGCCTGACGGTCGAAGACGGCCAGCCCGCCAGCCATGCCGGGCGTGGCTGGGAGACTCTGACCGATGCCGTGATCGCGCACGCATCGGAGTGCGCAGCGCACGCCGTCTTCATGCTCTGGGGTGCTCATGCGCAGTCCAAACGCAACCTGATCGATGCGACACGGCACCTGGTGTTGTGCGCCAACCACCCATCGCCGCTGTCGGCTCTGCGGCCGCCCAAGCCATTTATCGGCTGCGGCCATTTTTCGCAGGCGCGCGCCTGGCGCGATCAGCACGGCGCTTGACGGGTGCCAGACGCAGTGGGTTGGCGAGAAAATTGCGCTGCCGGCAGTTTGGCGGACAAAACTTCATGGCATAATCCACGGTTCACCTAGGAGAGGTGGCCGAGTGGTTAATGGCAGCAGACTGTAAATCTGCCCTCTTACG
>JAVHQY010000102.1:0-14577 GCA_036171375.1 Rhodoferax sp.
TAGAAGCTTTTCACCCACTGCAACGCAGTTCGATGCCACAGCCACAGCCACAGGCCGCGGGACACGAACGACGGCGCGTAGCCCTGCCCTGCTGCGCGCTCGCAGCACACTGCCTGGGCATTCTGCGAAAATGCCTGCTCACATACTCACCACGCCCCATGCCTGAAACTCCCAAAACTCCTGTTTTCCGCCGTGCTGCACCACCGCAGCGTCCTCCGATTCCGGCCGGCCAAAGCAACACAGCCGCTTATGGCGCCAATGGCACCTTGCGCCTGAACAAGCGCATGGCCGAGCTGGGGTTGGCATCAAGGCGCGAGGCCGACGACTGGATCGCCAAAGGTTGGGTCAAAGTCAATGGCCGTGTGGCTGAAATGGGGATGCAGGTGCTGCCCGATGTGAAAATCGAAATCGACCCCCAGGCCAAGGGAGCGCAGGCCAAACAGGTGACGGTGCTGATCAACAAGCCACTCGGCCTGGTCAGCGGGCAAGCCGAAGACGGGCACCAGCCGGCAATCACGCTGGTGCAGCCGCAAAACCGCTGGACGCAGGACAACGCGCGCTTCTTCTTTCACCCCAGCCAGCTCAAAAGCCTGGTGCCGGCCGGACGGCTCGACATCGATTCCACCGGCCTGCTGGTGCTGACGCAAGACGGCCGTGTGGCGCGGCAATTGATCGGTGAAGACGCGGTGCTGGAAAAAGAATACCTGGTGCGGGTGATCTATACCGGTGTGGCCAACGAGGCTGCGGCCACATCGGCAGCGGCCACTTACCCGGCAGCGCCCGCACAGCTCAGCCGCATCGACGATGACGATCCGGTCACGCAGGATGTGCAATCGGTTTTTCCGCCAGACAAGCTCGCGTTGCTGCGTCATGGCCTGAGCCTGGATGGCCAGCCGCTACAGCCGGCCCAGGTCGAATGGCAAAACCCCGAGCAACTGCGTGTGGTGCTCACGCAGGGCAAAAAACGCCAGATCCGGCGCATGTGTGAGCAGGTCGGTCTCAAAGTGGTGGGTTTGAAGCGCGTGCGCATCGGCCGCGTGATGCTGGGCAACCTGCCCGTTGGCCAGTGGCGCTATCTGGCAGGGCATGAGAAATTCTGAAGCGTTGCCTTCTTGAAAATCGGGCACTGCGCCCTTAGCTAAATCATTCGCAAAGCTGCCGCTGCCGACGCGGCGGCAACGTCTTTTTACTTGAAGTCCATTGTCATGACCCAACAAACCCTTTCTTTTCAGGCCGAAGTGACCCAGTTGCTCAACCTGGTGACGCACTCGCTCTACTCGAACAAAGAGATTTTTTTGCGCGAGCTCATCTCCAACGCCTCCGACGCTTGTGACAAGCTGCGCTTCGAAGCGATCAACGACAGCGGCCTGTACGAAGACGCGCCCACGCTCGAAGTGCGGGTGTTATTTGACAAGGATGCCAAGACGCTGACCATCACCGACAACGGCATCGGCATGAGCGCGCAAGAAGCCATCGACCACCTGGGAACGATCGCCAAGAGCGGCACCAAGGATTTCATGACCAAGCTCAGCGGTGAGCAAAAAGCCAACGTGGCCGCGCAGGGCCAGCTCATCGGCCAGTTTGGTGTCGGGTTTTATTCCGGCTTCATCGTGGCCGACAAGATTACCGTCGAATCACGCCGCGCCGGAATGAAAGCTGGCGAAGGCGTGCGCTGGGTCAGCGCCGGTGCCGGGGATTTTCAGGTCGAGCCGATTGAGCGCGCACAGCGCGGCACCAGCGTCACGCTGCACCTGCGCGACGATGCGCTCGATTACGCCAGCGCCTGGAAACTCAAAAGCATCATCGGCAAATACTCCGACCACATCAGCTTGCCGATCCTGATGGAAAAAGAGGAATGGAAAGACGGCGAGCTGATTGATCCGAAAGACGAAAAAGGCGGTCGTCAACCGGGTGCCATGGTGAAAACCGGCGAGTGGGAAACGGTCAACAAAGCCAATGCCATCTGGGCCCGCGCCAAAAAAGACATCACCGAAGAACAATACAACGAGTTCTACAAACAGATCAGCCACGATTTTGAAGCGCCGCTGGCCTACACGCACAACCGCGTTGAAGGCAGCACCGAATACACGCAACTGCTCTACCTTCCGGCGAAAGCGCCGTTTGATCTGTTCAACCGCGACAAAGCGGCCGGGGTCAAGCTCTATGTGAAGCGCGTTTTCATCATGGACGATGCTGAAGCGCTGCTGCCCACCTACCTGCGCTTTGTCAAAGGTGTGGTTGATTCTGCGGACTTGCCGCTCAACGTGAGCCGCGAGTTGCTACAGGAAAGTCGCGATGTCAAAGCCATCCGCGATGGCTGCACCAAACGCGTGTTGGGAATGCTCGAAGACCTGGCCGCGCACGACCAGTTGCCGCAGCCGCTTGCCGACGGCGTGACCGACGTGCTCAGTGCCGAAGAAAAAGCCCAGGCGGAAAAGAGCGTCGGCAAGTACAGCAAGTTCTACACCGAATTTGGTGCCGTGCTCAAGGAAGGTCTGGGCGAAGACTTTGGTAACAAGGAGCGTTTGGCCAAACTGTTGCGCTTTGCCTCCAGCACCAGTGACAGCGTGAGCGTGAGCTTTGCCGACTACAAAGCGCGCATGAAAGAGGGCCAGGAGGCGATTTACTACATCACCGCCGACACGCTGGCTGCTGCCAAAAACAGCCCGCAGCTTGAAGTGTTCAAGAAAAAAGGCATTGAAGTGCTGCTGATGAGCGATCGCGTTGACGAATGGGCACTCAATTTTCTGAATGAATTTGACGGCACGCCGCTGCAAAGCGTTGCCAAAGGCGCGGTTGATCTGGGCAAGTTGCAAGACGAGACCGAAAAGAAAGCCGCCGAAGAAGCCGCCGAAGCGTTCAAGCCGCTGTTGGCCAAACTCAAGGAAGCGCTCAAGGACAAGGCCGAAGACGTGCGCGTCACCACTCGGCTGGTGGACAGCCCGGCGTGCCTGGTGGTCAAGGACAACGGCATGAGCACGCAGCTCGCGCGCATGCTCAAGCAGGCCGGCCAAAGCGCACCCGATGTCAAACCGGTGCTGGAAGTCAACGCCGAGCACCCGCTGGTGAAAAAGCTCGATGGCTCCGTGCACTTCTTTGAGCTGGCGCACATCCTGTTTGACCAGGCCTTGCTGGCCGAAGGTGGTCTGCCCGCCGACCCGGCCGCTTATGTCAAACGGGTCAACGCGTTGCTGGTGTAACCAGCTTACCGGTCTTCAAACCCGACCGACTGGCGCAGGCCGGCGGCCTCTAGGCTGGTCAGGATGCGGATCAGATCGGCGGCCGCCTGCGGCTGCGCGGCCGCTTGGCAGACCGCTGCGGTGTAAACGGTGGCCAGCTCAAACTCCTTGGGCAGCGCGGCCACCAGTTCCACACCGGGCGTGAAGAGGATTTCCGTCACCTGGGTGCAGCCGATCAGCTTGCCGGCGCTGGCGTTGGCCATGGCCGTCATGGCAGCGTTGCCGTTGGCAAAGGCGTGCAGCCGTGCTGCCAGTTCAACATCGAGTCCGAGGCTCTTGAGCACCTTCATGAAGTGAATGCCGGCAGTGGCTTTGACCGGATCAGGAAAATAAATGCCATCGGCCGCCAACAGCGCCGCCTTGAGGTCTTGCGCGCTGTCCAGCCTGGGTTGGCCCTGCCCGCTCTTGACCGCCACGCCGGTGCGCACCACGCCCACCGCGCGGGCACTGCCCGCCAGCAGGTGACCGCTGGCGCTGAGCTGCTCGATCAGTGCTTGGGTCAGGATCACCAGATCGCAGGGCTGGCCAGCGAGCAGGCGTTCCTTCATCAGCCCGACGGCACCGAACTCGCCTTCGATGCTGCAGTCGCAATGCGCTTTGACTTGATCTGCAAGCTGCCCGATCAGTCCCTGCGCTGCGCCGCCGCTGAGCAGATGCAAAACTGTCATGGTCTGTGCAAGGCTCAGTCGGCTTTGATGCCGGCGCTCTTGATGACGCGCGCCCACTTGGCAATATCCTGGCGCAGGTAGCCGTCAAATGCGGCCGGTGTCATCAGCAGCGGCACGGCACCCTGCTTGAGCCAGAGTTGCTTCACGTCGGGCTGGCTGGCAATTTTGGACACGGCTTCGTTGAGCTTGTTGACCACCGCCGCCGGTGTTCCTTTGGGTGCCATCAGACCGAGCCAGATGGTGGCTTCGTAGCCCGGCACACCGGCTTCGCTCAGGGTGGGAACATTGGGCAGCACGTCGGAGCGGGTTCGCCCGGTGGTGGCGATGGCCTTGACCTTGCCCGCCTTGATTTGCTCGACCATGGTGGTCACCGCGTCAAACATCAGATCGACCTGGCCGCCAATCACATCGCTGCGTGCGCCGGAACTGCCGCGGTAGGGAATGTGCACCAGATAGATGCCCGCCATGCTTTTGAACAGTTCGCCGGCCATGTGGTACGGCGTTCCCGGGCCGCTGGAAGCGTAGTTAAGTTTGCCCGGTTTGGCCTTGGCCAGTTGCAGCAGCTCTTTGGGGTTGTTTGCTGCCAGGGACGGATGTGCCACCAGCACCAGATCAGACGAATTGACCGGTGCTATCGGAGTGAAATCGCGCAGCAGTTGAAACGGTTTGTTGTTGAGCAACGTTTCGTTGACCGTGTGGGCGTTGGACATCATCAACAGCGTGTAGCCATCGGGAGCTGACTTGGCCGCCACGTCGGTGCCGATCACGGAGCCGGCACCTGGCTTGTTGTCCACCACAAACGATTGACCCAGAGCGTCCTGCAGGCGCTGCGCGATGAAGCGCGCGTAAACGTCCGCCGATCCGCCGGGCGCAAACGGCACGATGATTTTGACGCTGCGGCTGGGGTAGTTGGCACCCTGCGCCCAAACTGGCGTGCTGCCAGCCAGCGCGAGCAAACCAAGCGTCAGCGCGGCGAGAATTTTCTGTTTGAAATTCATGATGGTGTGCGCCCTGAATCAGTTGAGTTTGCCGATGCGCTTGACCACCGCCACCATGCGTTTGGCATCCGTCTGCACGTATTTCTCAAAATCAGCCGAGTCCTGATACAGCACCGGGCTGCCCGCGTTGCGAATGACCTCGATCACCCGGGCATCTTGTGCCGCGAATTTGGCGGCCGCACGCAGGCGCTGCGCCACCGGCTCGGGCGTGGCGCTGGGAATGAACAACCCCGACCACTGCGCATACTCGGCATCAAAACCGGATTCCTTCAGACTTGGCACTTCGGGCAGTGCCGCCAACCTGGCATTGCCCCAGTGCGCCAGGACGCGCAGCTTGCCGGCCTTGATGTGCTGCAGCACGGTGGCGGGACCACTGGAGACGGCATCGATCTGGCCACCGAGCAAAGCCACCACCGACGGGCCGGCACCGGTGAATGGCACGTGGGTCATTTTGACTCCGGCCGTTTGCGCAAGAATTTCCATCGGCACGTGCATGGTGCCGTAGTTACCCGAGGAACCGTAGTTGATGGCCCCCGGGCGTTTTTTTGCATCGGCGACAAAGTCTTGCACCGTTTTCCAGGGCGCATCGGCGCGCACGGCCAGCACCGTTGGGTCGGCGGTGAAGCGCGCGATCGGGCGCAAATCCGCCAGCGCATACATCGGCGCGCGCGCCAGCACTACGTCGGCTTCAGGAATCACCGTCAAGGATGACAGCGCCAACAGCACGGTGTAGCCATCGGGTTTGGCTTTCGCCGCCAGGCCCATGCCAATGCCACCGCCGGCACCGGACTTGTTTTCAATCACCACTGGCTGTCCCAGGTTGCGCGACATGGCTTCGGCCACCGGTCGCGCCACCAGGTCGGCCAGGCCACCGGGTGGAAACGGGACGATCATGGTGATGGCTTTGCTGGGCCAGGCGGACTGCGCCAGGCACCAGCTGCTGGCTGAAAGAATTAGGCTGGCGATCAGGGCGTTGCGACGTTTCATCATTTTCCTTGCAAGTAAAGTTCGACTGCCGTCATGCTAGCATTCCAGCGTTGGTTGGCCATGCGGAGAAACCCTTGCGCGCCAAGGCCAGTCGCCAACGTTTAACCCTCACTCACTCTCATCCGCCATGAAAATTGCAAGCTATCAATACCACGGTCAGGCCGGGGTCGGACAAGTCTCGGCCGACCTCAAAACCATACAACCCTTCGATTTGCCGCTGCCGCTGCGTGCGCTGGGTGCCTTGCCGCTGCTGGAAGCGTTGGCAGCCGGTTCAGCACTGCCGCCAACGCTGGACGAGATCGAACTCAGCGCCGTCAAGTTGATGGCCCCGCTGCCAAAGCCACGGCGTAATATTTTGTGTGTCGGAAAAAATTACCACGCGCACGCGCGCGAGTTTGCCGGCAGCGGCTTTGACAGCAGCGCGGCTGCCGGCGACATTCCAAAAGTGCCAATCTATTTCACCAAGGTGCCCGAATCGGTGATTGGTCCCAACGAAGCCATTCAGATTCCGCTCGGTGTCTCCGATGCCATCGACTACGAAGTCGAGCTGGCCGTCATCATTGGTCGCGGTGGCAAAGGCATTGCCGCCAAGGATGCGCCGGCGCATGTCTGGGGCTACACCATCCTTAATGACGTGACCGCACGCGACTGGCAAAGCCGCCACTCGCAGTGGTTTCTGGGCAAGTCGTTTGACACCTTCTGTCCGCTGGGGCCGTGGTTGGTGAGCGCCGATGAATTCGATGGGAACAAGACCAATGTGCGCTGCTTTGTCAACGGTGAGCTGCGTCAGAATGCCAACACCAGCGACCTGATTTTCAACATTGCCACACTGATCGAAACCGTCAGCGCCGGCATCACGCTGTACCCCGGCGACATCATCGCCACCGGCACGCCGGTGGGTGTTGGCATCGGCTTCAAGCCACCCCGCTACCTCAAATCGGGTGACCTGGTGCGGCTTGAAATCGACGGCATCGGCACCCTGGAAAACCCGGTGCGCTGAGGCATCAGATATGTATCGCCTGACCGAGCGCGCGCAGTGCTGCTTCCTGCACCGCTTCGCCCAGGGTCGGGTGGGCGTGGATGGTGTGCGCCACGTCTTCCAGACAGGCGCCCATTTCCAGCGAGTGCGAAAACGCGGTGCTGAGCTCCGACACGCCCACGCCCACCGCTTGCCAGCCGACGATCAGGTGGTTGTCGCGGCGCGCGACCACGCGCACAAAACCGTCGCCGGCTTCGAGCGTCATGGCGCGGCCATTGGCCGCAAACGGGAAGCTGGCGTGGATGCAGTCGAGGCCGGCTTTTTCTGCCGATTGCGGTGAATAGCCGGCGCTGACGATTTCGGGATCGGTAAAGCACACGGCCGCAATCGCTGCCGGTGCAAAGTGGCGCTTGTGGCCGGCGATGATCTCGGCCACCATTTCGCCTTGCGCCATGGCGCGGTGCGCCAGCATCGGCTCGCCGGTCAAGTCGCCAATCGCCCAGACGTTGCGCATCGAAGTGCGGCACTGGTCGTCAACTTTGACGGCGCGCGCATTCATATCCAGCAGCAGGTTCTCCAGACCCCAACCCTGGGTGCGCGGTGCACGACCAATGGCCACCAGCACCTGGTCCGCAGGCAACTCTGACTCCTGGCCCTGCGCGTCGGTGATTCGCACCGCATCACCGGCGACGTTCATCCCCTGCACTTTGCAGCCCAGCTGCAGTTGCACGCCGAGCTTGCGCAGCGACGCGTTCACCGGCTTGACCAGTTCGTCGTCGTACAGCGGCAGGATGCGATCGAGCGCTTCGACCATCGTCACTTCAGCGCCGAGCTTGCAGTAGGCGATGCCCAGCTCCAGGCCGATGTAGCCAGCACCCACCACCAGCAGGCGCTTGGGTATCACTGAGGGCGAGAGCGCCTGGGTGGAGGAGATCACGCGCCCACCCAGCGCCATTCCCGGCAGCGCCACTTCGACCGAACCGGCGGCCAGCAGCAAATGCTCGCAGCGGATGCGCAGCGGTGCAGCGCCTGAGTTTGCCGCGGCTGTAGCTTGGTGGTAAGTGATTTCGGCGCTCTTGCCATCGACCACACGGGCGTGACCCTTGATGACTTTGACGCCGTTCTTTTTGAGCAGCGCGGCCACACCGCCGGTGAGTTTGCGCACCACGCCGTCTTTCCAGCGCACCGTTTGCGCCACGTCGAGGCGCGGCGCATCGACCTTGATTCCCAGCGGCGATTGACCCGCAAAGTGTTGGGCCTGGTGAAACGCCTGGGCCGCGTGTAGCAGCGCCTTGGACGGAATGCAGCCGACGTTCAGACAGGTGCCGCCGAGCTGTTCGCCCTCAATCAGCGTGGTGGCGATGCCCAGTTGGCCGGCGCGGATGGCGGCCACATAGCCGCCGGGGCCGCCACCGATGATGAGCAGGGTTGTTTGTTGTGTTTCCATGGTCATCCTAGATTCCTCAGTTGGACGTGTCCGAGTGGGCTGCTGGCGGCGTGCCTGGGTAGAGGCGACGACGACGCAGACCGCTGTTTGCTAGAAGGAGCAACGACCCCAGGCGCGTTGCCAGTGGCTCAATCGGGTACGTAGCGCTGTCACCCATTAGATGAAAAACGTCGAAGTTGAAAAAGAGAATTCTCATAATGCGTTGTTGAAAAACCAAGCGGTTAACTGGGGGATCTAGGATGCTCACTCCACAAACAAGGTGGCGGGGCTTTCCAGGTAGCCGCGCAGCAATTGAACAAACTCCGCGCCGTGCATGCCATCGACGACGCGATGGTCGAACGAGCTTGACAGGTTCATCATCTGGCGCGCCACCACGGCACCACCGCGCATCATCGGCCGCTCGACCATGCGGTTGACACCGACGATGGCCACTTCGGGGTGGTTGATGACAGGTGTGCTGACGATGCCGCCCAAAGCGCCCAGACTGGTGATGGTGATGGTTGATCCCGTCAATTCTTCACGCGAGGCTTTGCCGCTGCGTGTGGCCTCGCTCAAGCGGGATATCTCGGCCGCGCACGACCATAGATCCAGCGTTTCGGCGTGTTGCAGCACCGGCACCATCAGGCCGCCAGCGGTTTGTGTGGCAATGCCAAGGTGCACGGCGGCGTAGCGCGTGACCACTGCGGCCTCGTCGTCGTAGCGGGCATTGATTTGCGGAAAATCGCGCACCGCCAGCACCAGCGCGCGGGCGATGAAAGGCAACAGCGTCAGGCGACCGCGCTGCGCGCCGTGCTTGGCGTTGAGTTGGCCACGTAACGCCTCCAGTTCGGTGACATCGATTTCTTCGACATAAGTGAAATGCGGAATGCGGCGTTTGGAGTCCTGCATTTTTTGCGCAATCTTGCGGCGCAGGCCAATGACGGCAATGGCTTCTTCGACGTTGCGTTGCGCGTAGCGTTGGTCGCTGCCCGCCGTGCCCACCGGTGCTGCACGCGCTGCGCGCGCCGCGTAGGCTTCCAGGTCGGCGTGCAGGATGCGACCGGCCAGGCCCGAGCCGCAGACGTATTGCAGCTCGATGCCCAGGTCCCAGGCGCGCCGGCGCACTGCTGGTGAAGCAATCGGTTTTTCGCCGGCTTGCAGCGCGTGCGGAGCCGGTACGCCAGCGCGTTGTGCGCTGGTGGTGGTTGGCACGGCTTTGGCGGCGGGTACTGCCACGTTGGCAGGCGTTGTCGGCGCTGCCAGTGGCGCTGGTTTTGCCACCGCCACCGCGGCTGGCGGCGTTGCGGTTGGGCTGGCAGCGATTGGTGGCGGCGCTGCGGCCGCAGAGTGTTTGAGGTTGCCGGCACCGGCGACTTCCAGCCGCACCAGCTCTGAACCGACTGCCAGCACCTGGCCGACATTACCGCCCAGTGCCAGCACGGTGCCAGCGACCGAAGACGGTATTTCAACCGTGGCCTTGTCGGTCATCACGTCGGCCAGAATCTGGTCTTCCGCGACCTGGTCACCGACCTTCACATACCATGCCACCAGTTCGACTTCGGCAATGCCTTCGCCAATATCGGGCATCTTGATGATTTGAGTTCCCATGGCTCAGGCCTCCAGCACGCGTTGGTAGGCCGCTGCCACTCTGGTCGGCCCCGGAAAATAATCCCACTCCTGCGCGTGCGGGTAGGGCGTGTCCCAACCGGTGACGCGCTCGATCGGCGCTTCCAGGTGGTAGAAACAGTGTTCCTGAATCAGCGACACCAACTCCGCGCCCAGGCCGCAGGTGCGCGTGGCTTCGTGCACCACGACACAGCGGCCGGTTTTTTTGACCGAGGCGACGATGCTGTCGAGGTCCAGCGGCCACAGGCTGCGCAGGTCGATGATTTCGGCATCGATGCCGCTTTCCATCGCTGCCGCTTGCGCCACGTGCACCATGGTGCCGTAGGTGATCACGGTCAACGCCGATCCGGCGCGGGTGACGGCGGCCGAATCCAGTGGCACGGTGTAATAGCCTTCGGGCACCAGCCCCAGCGGATGTTTGGACCAGGGCACTACCGGCTGTTCGTGGTGGCCATCGAAGGGCCCGTTGTAGAGGCGCTTGGGTTCGAGAAAAATCACCGGGTCGTCGTTCTCTATCGAGGCGATCAGCAAGCCTTTGGCATCGTAGGGGTTGGACGGCATCACGGTGCGCAGGCCGCAGACCTGGGTGAACAACGCTTCCGGGCTTTGGCTGTGCGTCTGGCCGCCGTAAATGCCGCCGCCGCAAGGCATGCGAATGGTGATCGGTGCCGTGAAGTCGCCGACCGAGCGGTAGCGCAGGCGCGCCGCTTCGGAGACGATCTGGTCGCTGGCCGGATAAAAATAATCGGCAAACTGGATCTCGACCACCGGGCGCAAACCGTAGGCACCCATGCCCACCGCGCTGCCGACGATGCCGCCTTCGGAGATCGGCGTGTCAAAAACGCGCGCGCTGCCGTATTTTTTCTGCAGCCCTTCGGTGCAGCGGAAAACGCCGCCAAAGTAGCCCACGTCCTGGCCATAGACCACCACGTTGTCGTCGCGCTCAAGCATCACGTCCATGGCGGAGCGCAGCGCCTGGATCATAGTCATCGGAGTCTTGCTGTTTTTCATTTCTTAGACTCCCAACTGTTGGCGCTGCCGGCGCAGGTGCGCCGGCATTTCTTTATACACGTCTTCAAACATGGCGGCGGCGCTTTGCACATGGCCATTGGCCAGCGTGCCGTAGCGCTCGGCTTCTTTCTGCGCCGCCACGACTTCGGCTTCGAGCTCTTTTTGCGTCGCTTCGTGCTGCGCCTCAGACCACTCGCCCAACGCGATCAAATGCTGTTTCAGGCGCGCAATCGGGTCGCCCAGCGGAAAGCGCGCGGCATCGTTGGCAGGGCGGTATTTGCTCGGGTCATCCGACGTGGAGTGCGGCCCGGCGCGGTAGGTGACCCATTCGATCAGTGTCGGCCCGCAGTTGCAGCGGGCGCGCTCCAGCGCCCATTGGCTGGCGGCGTAAACCGCCAGAAAATCGTTGCCATCGACGCGCAGGGAGGCGATGCCGCAACCAACGCCA
The DNA here is from genome assembly GCA_036171375.1 of Rhodoferax sp. Classification (GTDB taxonomy): domain Bacteria; phylum Pseudomonadota; class Gammaproteobacteria; order Burkholderiales; family Burkholderiaceae_C; genus Rhodoferax. The sequence continues at coordinate 11,383 of JAVHQY010000102.1, forward strand.
CGCGCTGCAAAGGTGGTGCCTTCGCCGCCGGCAATGGCCTGAAAAGTGGAAATCGCCCACTGATTGTTGACCACGTTCAAGATGACCGGTGCCCGATAGACGTGGGCAAAAGTCAGCCCGGTGTGAAAGTCGGCCTCGGCGGTGGCACCGTCGCCGATCCAGGCCGATGCCACTTTGCTGTCGCCCTTGATGGCCGAGGCCATGCCCCAGCCCACCGCCTGGATCACTTGCGTGGCCAGGTTGCCCGAGATCGAGAAAAACCCCTTGTCCTTGTACGAATACATCACTGGCAACTGGCGGCCCTTGATCGGATCACGCTCGTTGGAGTAAAGCTGGCAAATCATCTCGACCATCGAGACATCCTCGCGTGCCAGCAACAGGCCCTGCTGGCGGTAAGTGGGAAAGCACATGTCACCCTGGCGCAGCGCAAGAGCGTAGGCGCAGGCGATCGCCTCCTCGCCCAGGCACTGCATATAAAAAGACATTTTTTTCTGCCGCTGCGCCAGCACCATGCGCGCATCAAAGGCGCGCGTTTTCATCATGGCGCGCAGGCCGCGGCGCAACAGATCGGCATCGGCCGCGGGGGCCCACGGCCCGACAGCACGCCCGCCGTCGTCAAGCACACGAATCAGCGAAAAAGCCAGGTCGCTGGTTTGTGCCGCCTGCACGTCGATCTCGGGTCGGCGCACAGCGCCGGCGGCGGACAGCGGGAGGTAAGAAAAATCGGTGTCATGGCCGGGTCGCCCGGTGGGCTCAGGCACATGCAGGTGAAGTGGTTCACAGTGTGGCATTGGCAAAATCTCCTTGCAGGTTTGTGTCCTGCATCGGGTTCCTGGAAATCGGCTCAAAGCTTGGCGGGTAGCCGCAATTGGAGCCGACAATGCGGCCTGACTTGCGGGATCGCCGCAGCGCTGGCCTTGGGGGCGAAGCATAACGGATTTTGCCGCCGCCGGCATTGCTCGAACAGCGCACGATGGCAGATGGGTGCGCCGCATTTGATCTGCATCATTGACTTGCTGGAGCAGTGAAATAGAGTGAATCTTTCTCGCACGCACCGGCAGGGTGTCAAATCTGTTAATCTGCCAATCAAAAGGAGAAAAATGATGACGATATTGGTTGCTTATGTGCCGCGTCCCGAGGGACAGGCGGCGCTGGAAAAAGGTATTGAAATCGCCAAGCGCCGCAATGAGCGCCTGCTGGTGGTCAACGCTGGTCCGGGTGGCAGCAAGGAAGACCCCACGCTGGCCGATGCGCAGGACTATGAGCGCGTGCAGCAACTGGTTGCCAACAGCGGTCTGAACGCCGAGTGCAAGCAGTTTGTGCGTGGCAAAAATGCGGTCGAGGAAATTCAGGCGCTGGTGGAATCCTTGCCTGCGTCGGTACTGGTCATCGGTCTGAGAAAGCGCTCGCCGGTGGGCAAGCTCATCATGGGCAGCGTGGCGCAGGAGCTTTTGCTGACCGTGTCCTGCCCGGTGCTGGCGGTCAAGTCGGCTGGTTGATATCGCCGTTTGGCGATTCTTTTTCCAGCGCGTCGCGTTGGCGCAGCGCTCGGGCGAACACACCGCCGAGCACCAGCATCACGCCGCCACCCAGCGCAATCACCGCGCCGGAGCCGATGCGCTCGATCAGATGTGCGGCCAGCAAAACGCCCAGCGACTGACCCAGGAACAGTGTGGCAACAAACAGCGACACGGCGGTGCCGCGTGCTGCCGGTGCCATTCGGGTGGCGTTGGCCTGCATGGTGTTGTGAAACATGAAAAATCCAAAGCCGCCCAGCAAGCAGGCCACGACGATCAGCCACCAGTAGGGAACGAAGGCCACCACCAGCACGCACGGCAGCAGCAGACGCACGCCGGTCCAGCTCAGGCCCTGCTCGCCAAAACGCGCAATCAGCGGCCGCGCCAGCGCCATATAGAGCATGCCACCCAGGCCAAACAGCGCCACTGCGGCGCCCGATGCGGTCAGTGACAGGCCGCGCGCGTTGTGCAAGTGCGATGCCCACAGCGCCAGCACACCAAAACCGGCCGCGCCTTCGACAAAGGCCACCAGCAACACGACGCGTGACCACGAACCGGTGAGTATGCGCAAGGCCGGCACCACAAAGCCCAGGCGCACGTTGTGGCTGGCAGGCGTGATCGCTGCGGGCGGCTGGCGTCGGCCGTCGGCGTACAGCAGGGCAGCAACCAATCCAAACAGCAGCGTCATGAAGACAAAAGCCCAGCGCCAGCCCAGCCAGTCGGTCAACAAGCCACCCGTCAATTGGCCGCCGCCGATTCCCAGCGTGGTGCCCAGCCCGACCCGCGCCAAGGTCTCTTGCAGCCGCTCGCCGGTCACCGTGTCTCCCACCCAGGCCATGGACAGCGGAATGATGGCAGCCGCTCCCAGGGCCACCAGCATGCGCGCCAGCACCAGCGAAGCAAGATCAGTGGCGAGCGCTGCCAACAGGCTGCCAGCGCTGCACACCAGCGTGGCAGCGGTGACGATGCGGAACTTGCCCAGGCGATCGCCCAGCGGGCCGTAAAAAAGTTGCGCCACGCCATAGACCACGGCAAACAGCCACACCACCTGCGCCGCCTGCGCCAGGCTGACCGCAAACACACGGGAGAGTTCAGGCAGCATGGCATCACAAATGCGCTGCGCCGCCATGCTGGAAAAAGTGGCAAACGACAGCAGCAATATGGAGCGCTGGGTTGCTCTGGAAATAGGGTTTGTGCCGGTGGTCATGATGGATCGGTTGGGCCTGCTCCGGCGCAGCACCCGCCGGCGCAAAGGAAACGGTTCGGACCAAGTATCCCACCTTCGACGCAGTCTTGATCTGCACGGGCCTGGCCGCCTTGGTCCTGCTTCTTCGATCCCCTCAAAACACCAAGCTGGTTTGCAGCGATGCGTCCGCCAACGGCCGCAGTCGTGCGTAGTCCAGCAGTTCGGCTGTAAAGAAGCGAAATGACCGTAACAAACGAACTGATCGACAACCTGTTGGCCAACTACAAAAAGCCCGAAGACCTCATAGGCGAGAACGGCCTGCTCAAACAACTCACCAAAAAACTGGTGGAGCGAGCCCTTGAAACCGAAATGACCCATCACCTCGGGCATGCTAAAAATGAGAGCGTCTCCAACCCGACTGGCAACACCCTCCCATTTCCCCAGAGGTGGCCACTACCACCTGATCAAACCGGCGCGCCGATGCAAGCTTGT
>JAVHQY010000103.1:0-3053 GCA_036171375.1 Rhodoferax sp.
CTTCCTTTGGTTCCAGCTCGCCCAACGCTGGCTTCCCTGGTCTGGTGCAGAACTGCCAGGCGTGCCACGTTGAAACCAATGCGGCTGCCAAGGATGCTGCCAACTGGAGAAACGTGCCCAACAGCCGCTCCTGCGTGACTTGCCATGATGCAGCGACAACCGTAGCGCACATGAATCTGCAAATCAGCGGCGGTACGGGCGTGACCAGCACTGGTCTGAAGACCGGTGGCGTTGAGACCTGCATACTGTGCCACGGTCCCGCATCGACGCTGGGCGTTGATGTGAAGACGGTGCACTCAAAGGCCAGTAGCGCGATCACCAGCGGCGTTGATGCTTCCCACTAAGGTGGACGGCTGGTTGCAGATGGGCGCAATGCCTGTCTGACAACCCCATCAGAATGCTGGATTAAGCAGCAAACCAGCCCGGCTACGGAGACGTAACCGGGCTGGTTTTTTTGGTCAGTTCACACTGGGGTCGCAAAGACCGGACTGTGCGTGGAAAGAGAAGCCCGCCAATGCGTGTCTGGTGCAGTGTGATTTCGCACAACTTTCACAAGGAAAATCATGAAACAAAATTTGATCACGATCACGATCACGATCGCGTTGGCTGCGGCGGCTTTGCTGCTCAGCGCCAACACCTCACTGGCCGCAGATGCCAAGGCGGAGGCCAGCAAACCGGCCGCCAGTCAAGCCAAGACCAGCGCCAAAGCTGTCGCCAAGACCGACAAGTCCGCCGCAGCCAAACCCAAGTCCAGCGCCAAGATCAGGCTGGTGGACATCAACGGCGCCAGCGCAGCGGAGTTGAAAAAACTACCTGGCATCACCGAGGCCGACGCCGCCAAGATCATTGCCGGTCGCCCCTATGGCAGCAAAGCCTGGCTGGTGAGCAACAAAGTACTCACCCAAGACAAGTATTCGGCGATACGTCAACGGATCATCGCCAAGCAGCCGTACAAGGATGCCGCCAAAAACGCTGCGCTTTACAAGAAGAAGTAGGGCGATTTCAGGCCCGTGCCGGCAGCCGTGTCGGCACTTCGGCTGAATTGGTTTTTTGAAACTGGATTAATTTCACTCGGTTTGGGATAGACCCAGCTCGCTGACAAACTGGTTGACGCTGAGGATGCGGCAAGCGCCGCGACTCTTTAGCGCCAGCACACCGCGTTTGGCACCTGAGACCAGCACTTCTGCGCCGCAGCCTTGCGCCATGGACAGCAGGAAGTTGTCAGACGGGTCGGGGCGAACGGTCCCGACCGGGATCGTGGGTATTGCATCCGTCTGGCCTCTGATTCTGCTGGGTTGTTTTCTTTTCAGGGTTCTCGTTCTTCTTGACGAGCGGCTATTGATGCATAGAATGAGATACATCATGCCAGCCAAAGCCCCGTTAACCAGCGATGCCGCCCAGCCTATGTTGCTTGCACTTGCCCGCCAGATTCGGCAGCGGCGTCTGGAGTTGGGTGTCAGTTCGGTCGTGGCGGCACACGTCGCCGGAATGTCGCGTGTGACTTGGCACCGTTTGGAAAACGCCCAGCCGTCGGTAACGCTGGGTTCTTATCTCAACGCGGCGCAAGTGCTGGGTCTGGATATTCAATTGCGTGCGAGAGAAGTTGACGGTAGCAACCTGGCATCGACCACACCCAAGCCAAACCAGCCCGACCAAAGCTGCAAATTCACAGCCATTCCTGAGCGAATTCAAATTGAGCGTTATCCGCAACTGCGCCAAATTGCATGGCACATCAAAGACGGCTTTGAATTGACTCAAGCAGAAGCTTTAGGCTTGTATGAAGCGAATCGCCGCTATCTTGATCGGGACAAATTGACGGTTGACGAGTCTGGCTTGCTGGCGGCGCTGGAAGATGCCGCCGCAAGAGGTGCCTATGGAGTTTAAGAGGGTGCATCATCAGCACATTGCGCAGGTTTTGCAGAATCTGGATGCTGCTTTGCTCGATAAATTGGGCTGCTATTTCGGTGGTGGTACGGCACTTGCCTTGCTGCATGGTGAATATCGGCAGTCCAACGATATGGATTTTTTGATCTCCGGGATCGACGGCTACCGGGAAATGCGCGCGCTGCTCACTGGGGTCGGCGGCTTCAAGTCACTTGCCAAACCAGGCGGCGTGATCGCTCAGGTGGCCGAGGTCAGAGCCGATCAGTATGGGGTTCGCGGACGGATAGAAGTTGAGGGCATATCCATGAAGCTGGAAATTGTTTTTGAGGGTCGGATCAAGCTTGGAACCCCGGCCGACACGGATCGAATTTGTGGCGTTGCGCATTTGAGCCAGCTCGATCTTGCAGCCGAAAAGCTGCTGGCAAATTCTGACCGGTGGCTCGACGCGGCGACTTTTAGCCGGGACATCATTGACTTGGCGATGATGGATGCTGACCGGCACTTGCTACAGCGTGCATTGGCGAAAGCTGAACTGGCCTACGGTGTGAGCATCAAGCGTGATCTTGCGAAAGCCACGGAGCGTGTTTTGAGGACTCCCGCCTGGCTCGACCGTTGCGTTGCTGCCATGGACATCAGCGAGCCCAAGGCATCACTGGTGCAGCGCCTTGTCAAGCTGGGTCGCCAGGCTGGTATCAGTGTGAAGCTTGGCAAGGTTTGATCAAAGGGCAGTTATGACAAAGTTGCCGCAGATCTGAAATCGTCTCTCCGGCCACCAAGCTGCTCCACCAACCGTCTGTGGCAGAGGAGCAACCTGGCCACTGGTAAGACGGAGACGATGGACGGCTTTGTCGGCTCACCCAGCGTCTATTTTGCCTTCGCCGTAGCGCAGGACGGAATCACAGCCCCAGCTGACTACAACGCGAGTGCCAACACCTACATGCACTCATAAGAAACCCGGAGGCGGCAACGCCTCCGGGTTTCTTTTTGCTGCGCCAGCACGTGCGCACTCTCGGAGGTGCAAGGCACCCCAGGCGCAACAAATTTTGATTTCATTGCGCTTGGATCATCCCAATTCGCTGACAAACTGTTTGACGCTGAGGATGCGGCAAGCGCCGTGACGCTTGAGCGCCAGCACACCGCGTTTGTCCCCCGAGACCAACACGTTTGCG
>JAVHQY010000104.1:0-14197 GCA_036171375.1 Rhodoferax sp.
GTTTATGTTTCGGTCGTGGGTGGTCCCAAAGCGGCACAGGTCGCACACCAACTAGATCAGGCCGCTGGGGCACTTAGCGCAGCGGCATAAAGGAGGAGGCCGCAGGCCGGGGGACAGCCGCGGAGCTGAGTGCCCCGGCGGCCGGATCCCCCGGTCAGCTTAAACGGATTTGGGTAGGGCTGCATTTCTGGAACAATCAATTGCTTCAACAGCATCAAAGCTACAAGGAGAAGATATGCCTATCACCAAAGGATTCCGCCAGCTTGTCAATGAAGCGATGGCGCAGGTCAAGACCTATTCGGTCGCGCAGGTGCAAGCGCGGCTGGACGATCCCACGCTGCAAATCGTGGACATTCGCGATGTGCGCGAACTCGAGCGCGAGGGCACCGTGCCGGGTTGCATCAACGCGCCGCGCGGGATGCTCGAATTCTGGGTCGATCCGGCCTCGCCCTATTACAAGCCGGTGTTTGGCGATGAAGCCAAAGAGTATGTGCTGTTTTGCGGTGCCGGCTGGCGCAGCGCGCTGGCGACCAAAACCCTGCAAGACATGGGCATGCGCAACGTGGCCCACATCGACGGCGGTTTTAGCGCCTGGTCCCAGGCTGGTGCGCCGGTAGAACCACTGGCAGCGCACAAGGCACGGCATCGACCGAAGGCCTAAATCAGCAATCTGTCACAATTGACGTTTACGTAAACGTCAACCAATTCGAGTCCATCATGCCTGTTCTGGAATCCAAGCTCAACGCGCGATCCAAGGATTTTGCTGGCAATGCCAGCGCCATGCGCGCGCTGGTGCAAGACCTCAACCTGCAGCTGGCCAAAGCCGCGCTGGGCGGCGGCGAAGCGGCGCGCGCCAAACACACGGCGCGCGGCAAATTGCTGCCGCGCGAGCGGGTGCAAATGCTGCTCGACCCGGGTATGCCGTTTCTGGAACTCTCGCCGCTGGCCGGCATGGGCTTGTACCCGGACCGCGACGGCAGCGACAGCGCGCCCAGTGGCGGTGTCATCACCGGTATCGGCCGCATCGAGGGGGTGGAGTGCATGATCGTCTGCAACGATGCCACCGTCAAAGGCGGCAGCTACTACCCGATCACGGTGAAGAAACATTTGCGGGCGCAGGAAATTGCGCAGCAAAACCATTTGCACTGCGTCTATCTGGTGGATTCGGGCGGTGCCAATCTGCCGACGCAGGACGATGTGTTTCCCGACCGCGATCATTTTGGCCGCATTTTTTTCAACCAGGCCAACATGAGCGCCCAGGGGCTGGCGCAAATCGCGGTGGTGATGGGCAGTTGCACGGCGGGCGGCGCTTATGTGCCGGCCATGAGCGATGAGACCATCATCGTCAAGAACCAGGGAACGATTTTTCTCGGTGGGCCGCCGCTGGTGAAAGCCGCCACCGGCGAAGTCGTCAGCGCCGAAGATCTTGGTGGCGGCGACGTGCACACCCGCCTGTCCGGCGTGGCCGACCATCTGGCGCAAAACGATCTGCATGCGCTGGCGCTGGCGCGCCTGGCGGTGCGCCACTTGAACCATGCCAAAGCGGCAGTGCGTGGCACACAACCGGCGCGGCCGCCGCTGTACCCGGTGGAAGAACTCTACGGCATCATTCCGGTCAACACGCGCCAGCCCTACGACGTGCGCGAAATCATTGCCCGCATCGTCGATGGCAGCGAGCTGCACGAATTCAAGTCGCGCTTTGGCACCACGCTGGTGTGTGGCTTTGCCCACATCGAGGGCATGCCGGTGGGTATCGTTGCCAACAACGGCATTTTGTTCAGCGAGTCGGCGCTCAAGGGCGCGCACTTTGTTGAACTCTGCTGCCAGCGCAAAATCCCGCTGGTTTTTTTGCAGAACATCACCGGTTTCATGGTCGGTCGCAAGTATGAAAACGAAGGCATCGCGCGCAACGGTGCCAAGATGGTCACTGCCGTGGCGACCGCTGCCGTGCCCAAGTTCACCATCATCATCGGTGGCAGTTTTGGTGCCGGCAACTACGGCATGTGCGGCCGCGCCTACAGTCCGCGCTTTTTGTGGATGTGGCCCAACGCGCGCATCTCGGTGATGGGCGGCGAGCAGGCCGCCAGCGTGCTCGCTACGGTGCGGCGCGACGGCATCGAGGCCAAGGGCGGGCAATGGAGCGCCGAAGAAGAAGAGGCTTTCAAAGCGCCAATTCGCGACCAATACGAACGCCAGGGCCATCCCTACTACGCCACGGCGCGGCTGTGGGACGATGGCATCATCGACCCGGCTGACACCCGACGCATCCTGGCGCTGGGCCTGAGCGCCAGCCAGAACCGGCCGGTGGAAGACACGCACTTTGGTTTGTTTCGCATGTAGCTTGCAAGAGACTGTCCCATGACCACATTGAAAATTGAAACCGGCGCGCTGGCGCGAGTCACGCTCAACCGCCCCGATGTTCGCAACGCCTTCAACGACGACGTGATTGCCGAGATCACGCAGGCCTTCACGCAACTCGGTGCCGACCCACAGGTGCGCGCCATTGTGCTGGCGGCCGAGGGAGCAGCTTTTTGCGCCGGTGCCGACCTCAACTGGATGCGCCGCATGGCCGACTACACGCCCGCAGAGAACCTGGCCGATGCCGCCAAGATGGCCGAGATGATGCGCGTCATCTACGCCTGCCCAAAGCCCACCGTGGCACGCATTCAGGGCGATGTCTATGCCGGCGGCATCGGGTTGGTGGCGTGTTGCGACATGGCGGTGAGCGTAGCGAGCGCCAAATTTTGTCTCAGTGAAGTCAAGCTGGGCCTGTATCCAGCCACGATCAGCCCGTACGTGGTGCGCGCCATGGGCGCGCGCGCAGCGCACCGCTATTTCCTGACGGCCGAGCGCTTCAGCGCCCAGGAAGCGCTGCGCATCGGCTTCGTGCACGAAGTCGTCAACGCGGCCGAACTCGATGCCAAAGTTTCCGAGCTGAGCCAGGCCTTGCTCAGCGTCGGGCCCAATGCCGTGCGCCAATGCAAAGCGCTGCTGCAGGACGTGGCCGGACGCGAGATTGAAGCGGCACTGATTGAGCGCACCGTCTCGGCCATCGGCAACGTGCGCGCCAGCCCGGAAGGACGCGAAGGCGTGCAGTCATTTTTGCAAAAGCGCAAACCCAACTGGCTGATTGCATGATGTTCAAGAAAATATTGATCGCCAATCGCGGCGAGATCGCTTGCCGTGTGGCGGCCACCGCCGCGCGGCTGGCCGTCAAGACAGTCGCGGTCTATTCTGATGCCGATGCCAACGCCAAGCACGTCAGCGCCTGCGATGAAGCCGTTTACATCGGGCCGAGCGCACCCAAAGAGAGCTATTTGCGCTGGGACAAGCTGATTGAGGCGGCCATTGCCACGGGCGCACAAGCGATTCATCCAGGCTACGGTTTTCTCAGCGAAAACCCGGCCTTTGCGCAGGCCTGTCTGGAGGCTGGCTTGGTCTTTATCGGGCCGCCGGCGGCGGCCATGCAGGCGATGGGGCTCAAAGCCGAATCCAAACGCCTGATGGCCTTGGCCGGTGTGCCACTGATTCCGGGCTACCATGGCGAGAGTCAGGACGCAGCGCTGCTGCAACGCGAAGCCGACTCCATCGGTTACCCGGTGCTGATCAAGGCCAGTGCCGGCGGCGGCGGCAAGGGGATGCGCCGCGTCGATCGGTCCGGCGATTTTGCCGCGGCGCTGGCAAGTTGTCAGCGCGAAGCGCAAAGCAGTTTTGGCAACGACGCAGTGCTGATCGAAAAATACATTGAGCGCCCACGCCACATCGAAATCCAGGTCTTTGGCGACAACCACGGCAACTATGTCCATCTGTTCGAGCGCGACTGCTCGGTGCAGCGCCGGCATCAAAAAGTGCTGGAAGAAGCACCCGCCCCCGGGCTCACACCTGCGCTGCGCGAGCAAATGGGCCAGGCTGCGCTGGCCGCAGCCCGCGCGGTGAATTATGTCGGTGCCGGAACAGTTGAATTCATCGTCGAACAGCGCGGCAGCGAGATGAATTTCTTTTTCATGGAAATGAACACCCGCTTGCAAGTAGAGCATCCGGTCACCGAAGCCATCACCGGGCAGGACCTGGTGGAGTGGCAGTTACGCGTCGCCGCCAACGAGGAGCTGCCGCTGCGCCAGGATCAGCTCGGCATCAACGGTCACGCCATCGAAGCGCGCATTTGCGCCGAAAACCCCGACCACGACTACCTGCCCGCAACCGGAACCCTGCAGGTGTATCAACTGCCGGCGCACGTCGAATTTGTGCCATCGCAGCAAGACGGCAGCAGCGCCGGCGCAGCACAACCACGGTTCGATTCGGGCGTGTGCGAAGCCGATACCATCAGCCCGTTTTATGACTCGATGCTGGCCAAGCTGATCGTGCACGGCGAAACCCGTGAGCAGGCGCTCTCGCGGCTCGACGCGGCGCTGGCGCGCACCCACATCGTGGGTCTGCACACCAACGTCCAGTTCCTGCGCCATGTAGCGCAGAGCCGCTCGTTCGTGCAAGCCGACCTTGATACCGCGCTGATTGAGCGTGAAGCGGTCAACTTGTTCCAGCAGGAAAAAGTGGGGCTGACGCTGGCGCTGGCCAGCGCCATTGCCCACACGCTGCAAGTCGAACAACAACGCGAACAGCAAGCTGCCCACCTGCAGGGCTGGCTCGATCCCTGGCAACGCGGTGATGGCTGGCGCTCGCACGGGCCAAGCACACGCCGTTTTGATTTCCAGTTTGGCAGCCAAAGCCACAGCGTGCAACTGATCACACTGCACGACGGCGCACTGCAATTGACGCTGGGCCTTGAACCGGCGAGCTTTTCGTTCACGACGCTGGCGCACGGTCTGGATGTGCGCATCGGCGAGCGGCGCGAGATCGTCAACGTCTATCGTCACGGCGCGCTGTTTCACATTTTCAGCGCGCAGGGTGCCAGCCAGATCACTGCGCTGGATGCACTGGCCCATGCTGGTCAAAGCGCCGATGAAGGCGGTCGTCTGACGGCCCCAATGCCGGGCAAGCTGGTGTCGTTTGCGGTCGCCGTCGGTGACACGGTCAAAAGCGGCCAGCCGCTGGCGGTGATGGAGGCGATGAAAATGGAGCACACCATCGTCGCGCCGCGCGACGGCGTGGTGGCCGAGCTGCTGTACGCCCCCGGTGACCAGGTGGGTGAGGGTTCAGCGTTGCTGAGCTTAAACCCGTGCCTGTAGTAAGGTAGAAAAAATAAATTAATTGCATTTCTTTTTCTTCCGCGGCATAGTGGGTCTCGAAGAAGCGAGTTTTTTCATGTGCTGCCGGCCTCTGGCAGGCAGTCTTTTCAACCGGTAGAGCAACAGGAGGCTTTATATGAATTTGACGATCAGCGGTCACCACCTCGAGATTACGCCCGCCCTGCGCAGTTACGTCACCAGCAAGCTGGCGCGAATAAAACGTCATTTTGATCAGGTCGTTGATGTCAAAGTGCTATTGACTGTGGAAAAACAGACAGAAAAGGATTTGCGACAGAGCGCCGAATGCACGGTGCACGTCAAAGGCATCGACATGTTCGCTGAGTGCTCAAATGCCGATCTCTATGCCGCCATTGACGAGCTGATCGATATTCTCGATCGGCGCGTGGTGCAACACAAAGGTCGGCTGCAAAGCCATCACCACGAAGCACCCAAGCGACTGGCCGCCGCAGCCGCATAAAGTGACCCAGCAACCGGGCCATTGACCGCCCCCCGAAGCCGTCCCCTGGAGTGGACGGCTTTTTTTGTGTCAGCGCCGGAAAAAAGGTCATAATCGCGCTCCAATGAATCGTCTTGCATCCATACTGCCAGCGTCCCAAGTGCTTGTGGGCATTGCCGCCACCAGCAAAAAAAGGGCGTTTGAAGAAGCCGGCCTGCTGTTCGAGAACCTGCACGGCCTGAGTCGCTCGCTGGTCACTGACAGCCTTTTTTCGCGTGAGCGTCTGGGCTCCACCGGACTGGGCCATGGCGTGGCCATTCCGCACGGCCGCATCAAGGGCCTCAAGTCGCCCATGGCAGCGGTGTTGCAACTGGCGCAACCGATCGGCTTTGAAGCGCCGGATGAGCAGCCGGTTGGACTGCTCGTTTTTTTGCTGGTGCCCGAGGCTGCCACCCAGAAGCATCTGGAGATCCTGGCTGAAATTGCTGAAATGCTCAGCGATGCCAACTTGCGCGAAAAGCTTGAACACCCGGACGATGCCGTCGATCTGCATCGCCTGATCGTCGATTGGCAGCCCGCCGCCGTGAACTGATCATGAAACCCACCGTTATCAGTGCCGACGTACTGTTCGAGGAATTCCGTGCCACGCTCAAGTGGGAGTGGCTGGCCGGGCTGGGCGCGTCTGAGCGGCGCTTTGACGAGGTTGCGGTGCGCGCCGCGCGCTCGGGTGCCGATCTGGTCGGTTACCTGAACTACATCCACCCCTACCGGGTGCAGATTCTGGGCGAGCGCGAAATTGCCTACCTCACCAACGCCACCGCCGAAGACTGCGCCCGGCGCCTTGCCCGCATCGTGACGCTGGAGCCGCCGGTGCTGGTGCTGGCCGACGGCCAGGTCGCACCCGGCGCGCTGCTGTCGATGTGCGAACAGGCGCAAATTCCGATGTTCGCTGCGCCCGGCTCATCAGCGCTGGTCAATGATGTGCTCAGGGCCTACCTCTCCAAACACTTCGCCGATCGCGCCTCGATGCACGGCGTGTTCATGGATATTCTGGGCATGGGCGTACTGATCACCGGGGAATCGGGTCTGGGCAAAAGCGAGCTTGGGCTGGAACTGATTTCGCGCGGCAACGGACTGGTGGCCGACGATGCCGTCGATCTCTACCGCATCAACCAAGACACCATTGAAGGCCGCTGCCCGGCGCTGCTGATCAACCTGCTGGAGTTGCGCGGCATCGGGCTGCTCGACATCCGGGTTATTTTTGGTGAAACCGCGGTGCGGCGGAAAATGCGCCTTAAGCTCATCGTGCACCTGGTGCGCCGTGAAACCATGGAGCGTGATTACGAGCGCCTGCCCAACGAGCCGCTGACGCAGGACGTGCTGGGCGTGCCGGTGCGCAAAGTGGTGATCCAGGTGGTGGCCGGGCGCAATATCGCGGTGCTGGTGGAAGCCGCCGTCAGAAACACCATTTTGCAGATGCGCGGTATCGACACCTACCAGGACTTCGCCGAACGCCACCGCAAGGCAATGGCTGCGGGCAACACTGACTGAGCCCGGCTTCAGTCGGTCGCCGCAGCCGTCATCCGCTGCGGGCAGTCGGCGCGGATGCAGTGGGCGTAGAGGCTGAGCGCATGGTCGTCGATGGCAAAGCCCTTGTTCCGGGCAACCAGTTGTTGACGCTTTTCAATTTCGCGGTCGTAAAACTCCTCCACCTTGCCGCAATCCAGGCACACCAGGTGGTCGTGGTGCTGGCCTTCGTTGAGTTCATACACCGCCTTGCCACTCTCGAAGTGGCTGCGCAGCAGGATTTCAGCGCGCTCGAATTGCGCCAGCACGCGGTACACCGTCGCCAGGCCCAGGTCGGAGTGCTCGGTCTGCAAAACGCGATGAACATCCTCCGCCGTCATGTGCCGCTGGCTGCCCTTTTGAAAGATTTCAAGAATCTTCAGGCGCGGTAATGTGGTCTTGAGTCCGGTGCTTTTTAGCTCGTTGATTGGGGCCATCGTCCATTCCCTTGCTGGCTGGGGAGCCGCCCGGCTGCGCAAGCGCAACCAGTACAATGAACGCATCATATCGCCACACTGGATCGCACGTCATGTTTGCCCTTCAACCTCGTCATGCTGGTTTCTGTCTGGCGCTGGCTGCCAGTGCCAGTCTGTTCGCCTGCAGCAGCCTCAACAGCGCCACCAGCCATATCGCCGGTGTGGTCACGCCGTACAAGATCGACATTGTGCAGGGCAATTTTGTATCGCGCGAACAGGTCGCGGCCATCAAGCCCGGCATGAGCCGCACGCAAGTGCGCGACATTCTTGGCACGCCGCTGTTGGTCAGCGTTTTTCACGCCGACCGCTGGGATTATGTTTTCACTTTCAAACGCCAGGGACTGGCAGCGCAGGCGCGCCGGGTGACGACATTTTTCAAGGCCGATGTGCTGGAGCGGATCGAAGCCGATGAACTGCCCACCGAAGCCGAGTTTGTCGCTTCGCTGGACTCGGGTCGCAGCACCGGCAAAGTGCCGGTGCTGGAAATGAGCCCGGAGGCGATCAAGCAATTGCCGCCACCGGCCAAGACCGAAGCCGCCAAACCGGCACCGCAAGTGCCGGCCAGTTACCCGCCGCTGGAGCCGGTCAACCATTGACCCGCGCCGCCAACACAGAATCACCCAGCCACACCAGCGCGCCTGAGCCCGCTGTGCCAATCAGCCACTCCAGCATGACCCAAAACCTGATTCACCAAGTTGCCGTTGCCGGTGCCGGCGGGCGCATGGGGCGGATGTTGATCGAAGCCATCTCTGAGGCACCGGACTGCCAACTGGTGGGCGCGCTCGAACAACCAGCCAGCGCCGGCCTGGGAGCCGACGCGATGGCGTTTCTTGGCCACACCAGCGGCGTGCCCGTCACGGCAGATCTGCGCCAGGGCTTGCAAGGCGCTGCCACACTGATCGATTTCACCCGGCCCGAGGGCACCCTGGCGCACTTGCGCCTGTGCCGTGAAAGGGGCATCCGGATGGTCATCGGCACCACCGGTTTTAACCCTGCACAGCGCGAGGAGATCAGCGCTGCGGCGCGCGACATCGCCATCGTGCTGGCACCCAACATGAGCGTGGGCGTGAATGTGACGCTCAAGTTGCTGGCGCTGGCAGCGCAGTCGCTGGCCAGCGACTACGACATTGAGATCATTGAAGCGCACCACCGCCACAAGGTCGATGCGCCCTCGGGCACGGCGCTGAAAATGGGCGAAGTGATCGCCCAGGCCAGCGGCCGCAAGCTGGCCGATTGCGCCGTCTATGACCGCCATGGCATCAGCGCTGAACGCAGCGCCACCAGCATCGGCTTTAGCTCGATTCGTGGCGGCGACATCGTCGGCGACCACACGGTGCTGTTTGCCGGCAGCGGCGAGCGCATTGAGATCAGTCACAAATCTTCCAGCCGCGCGACCTACGCCCAGGGCAGCCTGCGGGCGCTGCGCTTTCTCAGCGACAAAACCAGCGGCCTCTTTGACATGTTTGACGTGCTCGGGCTGGCATGAACCTAGATTCCTCAGTTGACCGCTTGTTTTCTTCAATAAGTGCTTATGGCCATTGACTATTTCAGCTTCGACCAAGATCACCTACTGGGTGAGAGCGCTACGCACCCGATTGAGCCACTGGCGACGCGCCTGGGGGTGTTGCTCCTCCTTGCGGGCAGGAGCCCGCTGCGTCGTCGTGCCTACCCAGACGCGCCACCAGCGGCCCACTCGGGCGCGTCCAACTGAGGAATCTAGGTTGAACTTTGAGTATTTGTTCTGGCGCAGCGACGCGCTCGGGCGCGGGGTGATTTTTCTGCTGCTGGCGATGTCGGTCAGCAGTTGGGTCGTGATCCTGCGCCAGGGCTGGTTTCTACATCGCGCCCGGATCGATGTCGCGCGTTCACTGGCGGCGTTCTGGCAATCATCATCGGTGGCACAGGCGCTGGTCAAACTGCAGGCTTTTGACAGTCAGCACCTGGTGCTGCCGCTGCTGCACGCCACCCGGCTCTGCACCGACCACAGTCTGGCCAGCGCTGGTAACCAGGCCCAGCAGCTCACGCGCGTGCTGCGCGAAGCGCTACAGCAAACGCTGGGCAAGCTGCAATTCGGCCAGGTTCTGCTGGCCACCGTGGGCAGCACGGCGCCGTTCGTCGGGCTGCTCGGTACGGTGTGGGGCATTTATCACGCGCTGATTGCAATTTCAGGTGCCGGCCAGGTCAGCATCGACAAAATATCGGGCCCGGTGGGCGAGGCGCTGGTCATGACCGCTGCTGGCCTGGTGGTGGCCATTCCGGCAGTGCTGGCCTACAACGTGTTGGGGCGCTCCATCGCGCGCATCGAAGCCACGCTTGAAGGCTTTGCCCGCGACCTGCGCGAGCTCGCCAGCCAACGCAGCCTGTGGCCGGACTGACACAATGTCTTTCGGCCGTCTTGAGCGCAGTCAGGGTGCCACACCCATGAGCGACATCAACATGACACCGCTGGTCGATGTGATGCTGGTGCTGGTGGTCATTTTCATGCTCACGGCACCGTTGCTGACCAGCGCCATCAAGCTCGATCTGCCGCGCGCCGATGCTGCCCAAACCAACACCGCGCCCGCTTTTGTCACACTCACGGTCAACCCGGCCGGGCAGACTTTTCTCAACGAGCAGCCGCTCGAGCTGGCGCAATTGGCGCAGCGCCTGGAGAGCACGGCGCGCGCCAACGCGCAAACCGAAGTGCAGTTGCGCGCCGATGCCAGCGTGCCTTATGGGCGTATCGTGCAAGTGATGGAAGTGGCGCAAAAAGCCGGGCTTAACCGGATCGGTTTTGTCACCGCACAGCCGGCAACGCCCAAACCCTAGAATCAAAACCCTTCATTTGGTGCCATCGCCATGCAAGAACATTACCAGCCGCTCGCCGTTGAAACCGCTGCCCAGCAACACTGGCACGCGCTCGATGCCTACCGCGTCAACGAAAACGCCTGTGATGCCCTGGGGCAGCCGAAGCAAAAGTTCTACGCCTGTTCCATGCTGCCTTACCCGAGCGGCAAACTGCACATGGGCCATGTGCGCAACTACACCATCAACGACATGCTCACGCGCTCGCTGCGCATGAAGGGCTACAACGTGCTGATGCCGATGGGCTGGGACGCTTTTGGCCTGCCGGCTGAAAACGCCGCACTCAAAAACGGTGTGCCACCGGCGCAGTGGACGTTTGACAACATCGCCACCATGAAGCGCCAGATGCAGGCGATGGGACTGGCGATCGACTGGAGCCGCGAAGTCACCACCTGCACGCCCGAATATTACAAATGGAACCAGTGGCTGTTCCTGAAGATGCTGGAAAAAGGCATCGCCTACCGCAAGACCCAGGTGGTCAACTGGGATCCGGTCGATCAGACCGTGCTGGCCAATGAGCAGGTGATCGACGGCAAGGGCTGGCGTACCGGCGCCGTGGTCGAAAAGCGCGAGATCCCGGGCTACTATCTCAAGATCACCGATTACGCTGAGGAACTGCTGGAGCAGGTCAAAACGGGCTTGCCGGGCTGGCCCGAGCGGGTCAAGCTGATGCAGGAAAACTGGATCGGCAAGAGCGAAGGCGTGCGCTTTGCGTTTACCCACCACATTCGCAACAGCGCCGGCGAACTCATCGGCGGCGGGCGCATGTACGTCTTCACCACCCGCGCCGACACCATCAAGGGGGTGACCTTCTGCGCCGTCGCGCCGGAGCACCCGCTGGCGGCACAGGCAGCGCTGGGCAATCCGGCGCTGACCGCCTTCATTGCCCAGTGCAAGAGCGGCGGCACCACCGAAGCCGAGCTTTCCCTGCAAGAGAAAAAAGGCCTGGCCACCGGCCTTTTTGTGACGCACCCGCTGACGCAGGCACAGGTGGAATTGTGGGTCGGCAATTACGTTTTGATGGGTTACGGCGACGGTGCCGTGATGGGCGTGCCGGCGCACGACGAGCGTGATTTTGCTTTTGCCAAAAAATACGGCCTGCTGATTAAGCAGGTGGTGCACGTCGATGGCCAGCAGTTTGATTACGCGCGTTGGCAGGACTGGTACGCCGACAAGGAACACGGCGTGGTCATCAATTCGGGCAGCTTCAGCGGCATGACGTGCCAGCAAGCCGTCGTTGCCGTGGCACACAAACTGGGGCTGGCCGGGCTGGGCGAGCTCAAAACCACCTGGCGCCTGCGCGATTGGGGCGTCAGCCGCCAGCGCTACTGGGGCACGCCGATCCCGATCATTCACTGCGAACAACACGGTGCCGTGCCGGTGCCGGAAAAAGATCTGCCGGTGCTGCTGCCGCTGGACTGCGTGCCCGACGGCTCGGGCAACCCGCTGCTCAAACACGCCGCCTTTCACGCCGGCGTGGTGTGCCCGCTGTGTGGCGCGCCAGCGCGGCGCGAGACCGACACCATGGACACTTTCGTTGACAGTTCCTGGTATTACATGCGCTACTGCGACCCGCAAAATGCGCAGGCGATGGTGGCCGACGGTGCCCGCTACTGGATGCCGATGGACCAGTACATCGGCGGCATCGAGCACGCCATCCTGCATCTGCTGTACGCGCGTTTCTGGACCAAGGTCATGCGTGACCTGGGGCTGGTGACGATCGACGAGCCGTTTACCCGGCTGCTGACGCAGGGCATGGTGCTCAACCATATTTACTCGCGCAAGACCGGCAAGGGCGGCAAGGATTACTTCTGGCCCAAGGATGTCGAGCAGCGCTTCGACGAAGCCGGCAAGCCCACCAGCGCCACGCTCAAAGTCGCCGTGGGCGATCTGAGCGCCGGCACTGCCATCACCTACGAAGGTGTGGGCACCATGAGCAAGAGCAAGAACAACGGCGTTGACCCGCAGGACCTGATCGAAAAATACGGTGCCGATACGGCGCGCCTGTACACCATGTTCACGGCGCCACCGGAAGCCACGCTGGAGTGGAACGATGCCGCCGTCGAGGGCAGCTACCGCTTTTTGCGCCGGGTGTGGAATTACGGCCACCAGCTTGCCACAGCGGCGGCGGTGCCGGCTGCGCTGGCATCCCCGCAGCCGGGCGCGGGCGTTGAATTTGGCGCGCCAGCCAAAGCGCTGCGGCGTGAAATTCACTCGGTGCTCAAACAAGTCGATTACGACTACCAGCGCATGCAGTACAACACGGTGGTGTCGGGTGCCATGAAAATGATCAACGCGCTGGAGAACTTCAAAGCTGGCGGCAGCGGCGCGCAAAACGCCCAGGTCGAGTGCTTTGGCATTTTGTTGCGCTGCCTGTACCCGGTCACGCCGCACATCACGCACGGCCTGTGGAGCGAGCTGGGCTACGCCGCGGTGCTGGGCGACTTGCTCGACGCACCCTGGCCGCAGGTCGATGCCGACGCGCTGCAACAAGACGAACTCGAGCTGATGCTGCAAATCAACGGCAAACTGCGCGGCGCCATCACAGTGAGCGCGCGCGCATCCAAAGCCGAGATCGAACGGCTGGCGATAGCGAGCGAAGTTTTCCACAAATTCGCTCCCGGTCTCAAACCCCGCAAAATCATCATCGTCCCGGGTCGCCTGGTCAACGTCGTGGTCTGAAGCCAGACCCGGCAGTTGACCGCTTGACAATTGCTACCCAGCAGCGAGCGAATGCGAACACGCCCACCCTTTGTCGCCAGGCGCCAATGCACGAAATCGGGGTCGGGTTATTGGGGTCGGATCCCAATTCGGGATTCGGCTTGCGAGCTTGCCAATCAAGCATCACCGAATTGGGCTCTGACCCCGATAACCCGTGCCCCGATAACCCGTGCCCCGATAGCCTGTGCCCCGATAGCCTGTGCCCCGATAACCCGGTGTTCCGCGTCGGCTGTGGCATCGAACTGCGTTGCAGGCTTTGATATGAATCTATTCGTTTTCATTTTTGGCCCCACTCTATCCCCCCGCCCTTTCCCGCCCCGCCGGGCAGGAAAGGGAGCCAATACCCTATTTGGCCGCGTCTGTAAACAAAGGAAGTACACGCGCGCAGGCACGTTGGACTTTGATGATTGTGGGCTAGCGAAATTAGCATCGGATCCCAATTCGTGGCACAGCGGTCGAGCTGGCCGATCAAGCATCACCGAATTGGGCTCTGACCCCGATAATCCGTGCCCCGATTTCGCGGGTCGGAACTTCGAGCCGACCCTTGAGGGTTATTGGGGTCGGATCCCGATTCGGGGCTATGCGTTCGAGCTGGCCAATCAAGCGTCACCGAATTGGGCTCTGACCCCGATAACCCGGTGTTCCGGATCGGCTGTGGCATCGAACTGCGTTGCAGAGGCTGAAAAGAATGTATCCGTTTTCATTCTTGGCCCCACTCAATCCCCCCCGCCCCTTTGGTTATTGGGGTCAGACACCAATTTGGCAAAACCCCAAGTCCACGCTACGGCGCAAAGCGCCGTCCCCTGCGGGCGAGCCCAAGGCTCGGCGAATTTGGGCTCTGACCCCAAAAACCGAAGGGGAGCCTTATTTGGCCGCGTCCATAAACAAAGGAAGTACAAACGCCACGGCACGTTGGCGGTCATTGAAGTCGTAGCGAAATTGGGGTC
>JAVHQY010000105.1:0-3019 GCA_036171375.1 Rhodoferax sp.
CCACCATAATGTGAAATCCCAACCCTTATCCGGTTGGGATTTTTTTGTCCGTTCCCCACCAGATTGGATGTAAATGGGTGTCTATTTGGGATGCAAATTTACCGTTAGTTTCCTGATCGGGAAATATATGACCAAACCATGGCCTAAGCACACGCAACATTCCCGATCGGGAAATATCGCTTGCACAGAGGCCAGTTGTGGTTAATAATTTCCCGAACGGGAAATCAAGTGAACCATGACATCCATTCGATTACCTCAACAACTCGGCGATGCACTGCGTGCCGCTCGCAAGCAGCTCGGGCTGACGCAGCCCCAGTTAGCCCTGGCGGCAGGGGTTGGCGTGCGCTTCATCGTTGATCTTGAAGCAGGCAAGCCCACCTTGCGACTGGAACACGTGCTGCGCGTCATTGATGCCTTGGGTGGAGAGCTCCAACTGAGCGGATTGCCATCCATTGCTGCCGAAGGCCAACACAAGGGCAACGACCATGGCGCATGAGCTGGAAGTCTGGTTATTCGCCGACCGTGTCGGCACCTTGTCGCTGGTCGATGGCCGGCTGAGTTTTTGCTATGCATCCGGCTGGCTGGCGCGGCCAGACGTCGTTGCCTTGTCCGCCTCGCTGCCACTGGAAGCAGAGCCGTTCGACGATCGCAAGACTCGCCCCTTCTTTGCCGGCCTGCTGCCAGAAGGGCAGATGCGCCGCCTGATCGCGCAGCAGTTCCAGATTTCTGGCCAGAACGACTTTGCGCTGCTGGACCACATTGGTGGCGAATGCGCCGGGGCCGTGACATTCCTTGAGCCTGGGCAGGTTTTGCCCGTGCCTACCCGCAATGATGACGTTCAATGGCTGAGCGACAAAGAAGTCGTTGCCATCCTGGATGAATTGCCGCGTCGCCCCATGCTGGCCGGCAAAGACGGCTTGCGGCTTTCATTGGCGGGTGCCCAGGACAAACTACCGGTGGTGTTCGATGGCGCACGCATTGGGCTGCCCCTCAATGGCACGCCTAGCTCCCACGTCCTGAAACCCGCTATCCACGCCGTTGAGGATAGCGTGGTCAACGAAGGATTTTGCATGGCACTGGCTGAGGCCATGCAAATCAAGCCGGCAAAATCAAAAGTTCACGTTGTTTTGGATCGCCGATTCCTGCTGGTTGAGCGCTACGACCGATTTATGGATGCTCGGGGGCACCGGCAACGCCTTCATCAAGAGGATTTCTGCCAGGCACTGGGTGTGGTGCCCGAAATGAAATACCAAAACGAAGGTGGCCCCGATCTGGCCCAATGCTTCGATCTGGTGCGCCATGCGACGCGCCCCAGTGCGCCGCAGGTGCTGCGCTTGTTCGACTACGTGATCTTCAATGCGCTGATCGGCAATCATGATGCCCACGCCAAGAATTTCTCACTGCTGTATTCAGGCAAGACACCCGTCCTGGCACCGTTCTACGACATGCTCTCGACAGCGGTGTATCCAACACTGACGGAGAAGATGGCGATGAAGATCGGCAGCAAGTACAAGTTCAGCGAAGTCCTGGCGCGGCACTGGGACCAGTTCGCCGAAGGCGTAGGATTAACCAAGGCACAGGCCAAACGGCGCATTCTGGAGTTGGCAAAATTACTGCCAGGCACTGCGCGCAAGCTCCAGTCTGACCCGGGACGCGGCTTTGCCGGCAATGCCGTGGTTGAGCAAATCAATGCCTTGATTGAACAGCGTTGTGCCTTGACGATACGGCGGCTCACCAACCCCGCCGCCGAAAATGAGGTGGCCGCCGAACCCTCTGCCTGAGCCATCGAACGGACGCAGGTTCGATTCCGGGTTTTGGGATTGTGAGCTTCACTTTTCGTCTGCCAAAAGGGGAGTTTCATGCTACCGGTTTTTCCTGCTTTTGCGCACTGAGCCAGTTCTCCAGGAACTGCGTCGGCGATTTGTAAGCCAGTGTGGAGTGTTGCCGGGCATGTCCGCGTCACCAAGCTCGGGTTGCAGTGGCTGACCGAGATCGACTTCGACGTCACCGACGAGTGATCGAATGCGGTCGAAAAGCTCGACTGGGACGGGGCGACGGATGTCGGGTCGGTGGTTGATGTCATCGGCGAGTGCATTGAGCATTGCCCCCACTTCGTCGTCCGCGCGAGCGCAAGACTTCCGCTTCATGGTTTAACCGTGTTCAGCCGCAGCATCAGCGTCATCGGATGAAGCGGCGATGCCTGAAAACCGTAGTGCTCGTAGAACTCCTTGGCGCGGGCGTGCAGCGCGTGTACCAGCAGGGCCCGAACACCGGCGTTCTGCGAAACCATCACCGCCCGATTAACCGCGTCCTGCAGCAGCGCTCCGCCCAGCTTGAGTCCTTGTGCGCGGTAATCGACGGCCAGCCGGGCGAGAACCATCACCGGAACCGGGTCTGGCATGTTGCGGCGCGCGGCGCTGGTGGCGGCCTGGTGTGAGACAGCGCCCGCCGCCATTGCGTAGTAGCCGAAAACGTATTGATCGGGATCGGCCACGACAAAGGTACGGCTGGCGCCGCTAAACTGGTTGGCTAGAGCGCGGCGTTTGAGCCAATCATCAAGTACCGCCTCGCCACGAGCAAAGTCATCCAGTTGACGGACCGTGGCCAGCGGCTGCGGCGAACTGAGCTGCAGGCTCACGCCCCGCCGGCGCTCCAAGGTGCCTTAACGGCCATTAGGCGCTCAAGCCCGGGGTTGGGGTTTGGCGGTGCATCGAGCATTTCTGTGAATCGCTTGAACTTGTCGGCGTCCAGACTGAAGAACACCTGATTAAGCACAACCGCCTGCGCCCTTTCACAGGCGGCCTCCAGCATGAAGTCCGAACGGTTCTTACCGAGCAGACTGGCGGCCTGATCGATCAGGTCACGTTGCTCGGGCAGGGCCCGCAGATTGATGGCGGCGTCGCACATGGGCTTCTCCTATTCACGAATACACATTAGATATACGAGTTGTGGCGTAACGTATATCCGTTGTCTATACGCTGCCGTGCATTAAACACAAAGCCCACCTTTCAGGTGGGTT
>JAVHQY010000106.1:0-10651 GCA_036171375.1 Rhodoferax sp.
CTCGCCTGCCGGGGCGAGACCCGGCTTGCCCCGCGCTGGCAAGCGCATATTCTGAGCAGCCCGGGTTATTGGGGTCAGAGCCCAAATCGGTGGCGCTTACGAGGCCAGCTCGCAAGCACAGCCCCGAATTGGGATCCGACCCCAAAAACCCTTTTTGTCCCGCGCGACTGTCGCGCCCCGAATTTGGATCCAACCCCTGGACTTGGGGTTTTGCCAAAAACCCTTGTTGGCAAGCGCTGCCTGGCGCACAGCCAAACAAAACAGCTCGCCTGCCAGGGCGAAACCCGGCTTGCTGTGAATTGATGCCATGTTGAATTCCCAAGAAAAAACGCAATTGCTGACCAAGGCCGCCAACGCCAGTGATCCGCTGGCCAGTGAGCCGGTCGGCCGCAGCCTCTGGAGCGACGCACGGCGGCGTTTCCTGCGCAACCGCGCAGCGCTGGTCAGTCTGGCGCTGCTGACTTTCATAGCGCTGGCCTGCATCGTCGGACCCTGGTTGCTGCCGCATGCTTTTGACAGCGCCGACTGGGATGCGATGAGTGTCGCACCGACACTCAAAAACGCGCATTTCTGGGGCACCGATGAAGCCGGGCGCGATCTGCTGGTGCGCTCCTTGATCGGCGGCCGGATCTCGCTCACGGTCGGCTTGCTTGCCACACTGGCATCGGTTTCGCTGGGCATCGCCTGGGGTGCCACGGCCGGTTTCCTCGGTGGCAAGATCGATGCCGTGATGATGCGGGTGGTGGACATGATGTACGCCATCCCGTATTTGCTCATCGCCATTTTGCTGGTGACGATTCTGGGGCGCGAGTTTTACCTGGTGGTGATCACCATCACGGTGTTTTCCTGGATGGACATGGCGCGTGTGGTGCGCGGCCAGACGCTGTCGCTGCGATCGATGGAATATGTCGAAGCTGCACGCGCCATGGGGGTTTCCACCCGGCGCATCATTTTTGCCCACATTGTTCCCAACCTGCTGGGCGTGGTGGTGATTTACACCACGGTGACGGTACCCGGTGTGATCCTGACCGAGTCGGTGCTGTCGTTTCTGGGGCTGGGAATTCAGGAGCCGATGACCAGCTGGGGCGTGTTGATTGAAGATGGCGCGCGGGTGATGGAAGTCTCGCCCTGGATTTTGCTTTTTCCGGCCGGCTTGCTGTGTGTCACTTTGTATTGTTTCAATTTCATTGGTGACGGTTTGCGCGACGCGCTCGATCCCAAAGAACGCTAAAAATGTCGCTACTCGAAGTCAACAACCTGAATGTTCAATTTGCCACGCCGGATGGTCCCGTTACGGCTGTGAACGGAATCAGTTTTGCGCTTGAGCGTGGCCAGACGCTGGGCATCGTCGGCGAGAGTGGTTCCGGCAAAAGCCAGGCGGTGCTCTCCATCATGGGTCTGCTCGCCAGCAACGGCAGCGCCAGCGGCGAAGCGCGCTTTGACGGGCGGGACCTGCTGAGCCTGCAAACCGATGCGCTGAACCGGATTCGGGGCAATCGCGTGGCGATGATTTTCCAGGACCCCATGACCTCGCTCAACCCGTATCTGACGATTGAGCGCCAGCTGACTGAAGTGCTCGAGTTTCACAAGGGGTTGAGCCACCGCGATGCTTGTGCGCGTGCCGTGCAGGCGCTCGATGCGGTGAAAATCCCGGAAGCGGCCAAGCGCATTGCGCTCTATCCGCACGAGTTCTCCGGTGGCATGCGCCAGCGCGTGATGATCGCCATGGCGCTGCTGTGCGAGCCCGACGTGCTGATCGCCGACGAACCCACCACGGCGCTGGACGTGACGGTGCAAGCGCAAATCATTGCGCTGCTGCGTGACTTGCAGCGCGACAAAGGCACGGCGATCGTGATGATCACGCATGACCTGGGCGTGGTGGCCGGGTTGTGCGACCAAGTGATGGTGCTCTACGGCGGGCGTGTCATGGAGCAGGGTCGGGCGGAAGATATTTTTTACCAGCCGACCCATCCTTACACGGTGGGCTTGCTCGGTGCCGTGCCGCGCATCGAACAAGCCGATCATGCGTTGGTGGCGATCCCCGGAGCACCGCCGAACATGGCACATTTGCCCAAGGGTTGCCCATTTTCTGAGCGTTGCACGCTCGCCGAGCCGCGCTGCCAAACCACCGCGCCGGTGTTGAGCGCTGGCGAAAACGCCGTGCTGCGCGCCTGTCACCAAAGCGCTGCCGAAGTCAGGGCCTACGCCAGGGAGCTCCGCCTGTGAGCACGCCCACTGCCCTGTTGTCCATTCGTGACCTGAAAGTGCATTTCAGCCTGGCGGTGGATTCGCCCTGGCCGTGGATGGAGAATCGCCTGCTCAAAGCCGTCGATGGTGTGTCGTTTGATATTTTTGCCGGCGAAACGCTGGGCATCGTGGGCGAGTCGGGCTGCGGCAAATCGACGTTGGCGCGTGCCATGCTGAACCTGATTCCGGCC
Source organism: Rhodoferax sp. (assembly GCA_036171375.1). Lineage (GTDB taxonomy): Bacteria > Pseudomonadota > Gammaproteobacteria > Burkholderiales > Burkholderiaceae_C > Rhodoferax. The sequence goes on from JAVHQY010000106.1 coordinate 2,439, forward strand.
ACGGCCGGCAGCATTGTCTGGCAAGGCCATGAGATGCACGGGGCCAAGGCACCGGTGTGGCAGGACATCCGCAAAAGCGTGCAAATGATTTTTCAGGATCCGCTGGCATCGCTCAACCCGCGCATGACCGTGGGGCAAATCATTGCCGAGCCGCTGCATACCCACTGGTCACAGCTCAGTCAGCACGACACCATGCAAAAAGTTCGCGCCATGATGGATAAAGTGGGTTTGACCGAGTCACAAATCAACCGCTATCCGCATGAGTTCTCGGGCGGCCAGTGCCAGCGCATTGGCATCGCCCGCGCGCTGGTGCTCGAGCCCAAACTGGTCATTTGCGACGAGCCGGTGTCGGCGCTGGACGTGTCGATCCAGGCGCAAATCATCAACTTGCTGATGGAACTGCAAGCGCAAATGGGGCTGGCGCTGATGTTTATTGCGCACGATCTGGCGGTGGTCAAGCACATCAGCCATCGCGTGCTGGTGATGTACCTGGGCCGCACCATGGAGCTCGCTGGCAAGGAGGCCATTTACCGCCAACCCTGCCACCCTTACACGCAGGCCCTGCTCAGCGCCATTCCGTTGCCCGACCCGCGCCTGGAGCGACACAAGACATTGCAATTGTTGCCCGGTGATTTGCCCTCACCGATGACCCCGCCGTCGGGCTGCAGCTTCAGAACCCGCTGCCCGAAAGCCGTCGGTGCCTGCGCTGTGCAAAGACCCGAGTTGCGCGCTTTGCCATGTGGCAATCAGGTCGCGTGTGACCTGGCCTGAACTAGGGTAAACCCATAGGAGCCAGGTCCCGTAGGTGTCTTCGCCTTCGATACAATCGCGCCACCCATTTTGTCGGCGACCCCGCATCCATGCCGTCTGGTCGGCAATCTGTTGGCAGTTGAAAGAGTCGGGCTCACAAGGCCGTGGCATGGACTGAGCCAAACGTCCATTACCCATTGGAGAAGGTTTTATGGATATTTTTTTGCAGCAGATCATCAATGGTCTGGTGTTGGGTAGCGTTTACGCCCTGGTGGCGTTGGGCTACACCATGGTGTACGGCATCATCGGTTTGATCAATTTCGCCCATGGCGAAGTGTTGATGGTCGGTGCTCTCACCAGTTGGACCATCATTGGCTTGATGCAAGAGGCCATGCCCTCCGCGCCGGGCTGGATCATTTTGCTGCTGTCGCTGATCATTGCTTGCGTGGTGGCAGCGGTGCTCAATTTTGTGATTGAAAAAGTTGCTTACCGGCCGCTGCGCAACAGCCCAAAACTGGCACCGTTGATTACCGCCATTGGCATGTCGCTGTTGTTACAGACGCTGGCCATGATCATCTGGAAGCCCAATTACAAGCCCTATCCAACACTGCTGCCAAGCGTGCCGTTTGAGATTGGTGGCGCGGTGATTACTGTTACCCAGATTCTGATTCTGGCCACCACTGTGTTGTCGTTGGCGCTGCTGATGTGGGTGGTGAACTACACCCGGCTCGGACGCGCCATGCGCGCGACGGCCGAGAGTCCGCGCGTGGCGGCACTGATGGGGGTCAAGCCCGACGTGGTGATTTCAGCCACGTTTGTCATCGGTGCGGTACTGGCGGCGGTCGCCGGCGTGATGTTGGCCGCCAACTATGGCACGGTGCAGCACACGATGGGCTTCCTGCCCGGCCTGAAAGCTTTTACGGCGGCGGTGTTTGGTGGCATTGGCAACCTGGCCGGCGCGGTGGTGGGCGGAATTTTGCTCGGACTGATCGAGTCGCTCGGTGCGGGTTATATCGGCCCCCTCACCGGTGGCGTGCTGGGCAGCAACTATTCCGATATTTTTGCCTTCATTGTTTTGATCATCGTCTTGACGCTGCGACCTTCAGGGCTGCTCGGTGAGCGCGTGGCGGATCGAGCATGAGAGCTGGGGGGATATATATGAAACAAAAACCAATCATTGCCCTCATCGTTGCGGCGCTGGCGCTGTTGATCCTGCCACTGGTTTTGCAAAGCTTTGGCAACGCCTGGGTGCGCATTGTTGACATGGCGTTACTCTACGTTTTGCTGGCGCTGGGGCTCAATATCGTGGTCGGCTATGCGGGCCTGCTGGATCTGGGCTATGTCGCTTTTTTTGCCATTGGTGCCTACATGTACGCGCTGCTGGCTTCACCGCAACTGACCGAGACGTTTGCCTGGATTGCGGCGATTTTCCCGCAAGGCATGCACATGCCATTGTGGATCGTGATCCCCGCCTCGGCCGGGTTGGCGGGGCTGTTTGGCGTGCTGTTGGGCGCACCCACGCTGCGTTTGCGCGGTGACTATCTGGCGATTGTGACTTTGGGTTTCGGCGAGATTATTCGTATTTTTCTGAACAACCTGGATGCCCCGGTCAACATCACCAACGGCCCCAAGGGGATCAACCAGATCGATGCCCTGAGTTTCTTCGGTTTGAACCTGGGCAAGGGTTTTCATATTGGCGGCTTTGAAGTGGTTTCGGTGACGCTGTATTACTACTTGTTTTTGGCCTTGGTGCTGTTTAGCGTGGGGATTTCACACCGCTTGCAAATGTCGCGCGTTGGCCGCGCCTGGATGGCGATTCGTGAAGACGAGATTGCCGCCAAGGCGATGGGCATCAATACCCGCAACCTCAAACTGCTGGCGTTTGGCATGGGTGCCACTTTCGGCGGCGTCTCAGGTGCCATGTTCGCCTCCTTTCAGGGTTTTGTTTCGCCCGAGTCGTTCAGTTTGATGGAGTCGGTGATGATTGTGTCGATGGTGGTGCTCGGTGGCATCGGTCATCTGCCGGGCGTGATCCTGGGTGCTTTGCTGCTGTCGGCTTTGCCCGAAGTGCTGCGTTACGTGGCGGGACCATTGCAGGGCATGACAGGGGGGCGGCTCGACTCGGCAATTCTGCGCCAACTGCTGATCGCCCTGGCCATGATTGTTGTCATGTTGATGCGCCCCAGCGGCTTGTGGCCCTCGCCGGACCATGGAAAGTCACTGCAAAATGCGAAACCCCGGGACTGAACATGACAGACACCGTACTTAACGTCACCAACGTTTCCAAACGCTTTGGTGGTTTGCAAGCTCTGAGCGGGGTTGGCATCAAGATTACGCGCGGCCAGGTGTATGGCCTGATCGGCCCCAATGGTGCCGGCAAGACGACGTTTTTTAACGTTCTCACCGGTCTTTACGCGCCCGACAGTGGCAGCTTCGAACTGGCCGGCAAGCCGTATCGACCCAGCGCGGTGCACGAAGTCGCCAAGGCTGGCATTGCCCGCACGTTCCAGAACATCCGCCTGTTTGCCGAAATGACGGCGCTGGAAAACGTCATGGTGGGGCGGCACGTACGCACGCACTCTGGCCTGCTGGGTGCCATTTTCCACTTGCCTGGCTTCCAGGCCGAAGAAGCCGCCATCGCCGCGCGCTCGCACGAGCTGCTCGAATACGTCGGCATTGGCCAGTTGGCCGATTACAAGGCGCGCACGCTGAGCTACGGCGACCAGCGCCGACTGGAGATTGCCCGTGCTCTGGCCACCGACCCGCAGCTCATCGCGCTGGACGAGCCAGCAGCCGGCATGAACGCAACCGAAAAAGTGATGCTGCGCGAATTGATTGACAAGATTCGCAACGACAACCGCACCATTTTGCTCATCGAGCATGACGTGAAACTGGTGATGGGCCTGTGTGACCGCGTTACGGTGCTGGACTATGGCAAGCAGATCGCCGAAGGAACGCCAGCGGATGTGCAGAAAAATCCGGTGGTGATTGAAGCCTATCTGGGCACAAGCGGGAAATAAGATGGCCAAAATTCTTCTCAAGGTGAGTGACCTCAAGGTCGCTTATGGCGGCATTCAGGCTGTCAAGGGCATCAGTTTTGAAGTTTATGAAGGAGAGTTGGTGTCGCTGATCGGCTCCAACGGTGCCGGCAAGACGACCACCATGAAAGCCATCACCGGCTCGCTGCCGATCAACGACGGTGACATCGAATACATGGGCAAGAGCATTCGCGGTCAGGGCCCTTGGGATCTGGTCAAGCAGGGCTTGGCGATGGTGCCCGAAGGCCGCGGCATTTTCGCCCGCATGAGCACGGTCGAAAACTTGCAGATGGGTGCCTACATTCGCAGTGACAAGGCTGAAATCGCGGTTGACGTGGAGAAAGTGTTTACCATTTTTCCGCGCCTCAAGGAACGCAGCGCGCAGCTTGCCGGAACGCTCTCCGGTGGCGAGCAGCAGATGCTGGCGATTGGCCGCGCGCTTATGAGCCGGCCGCAAGTGCTGCTGATGGACGAGCCCTCGATGGGGCTGGCGCCGATCATGGTGGACAAGATTTTTGAAGTCGTGCGCGATGTCCACGCCCAGGGCGTGACCATTTTCCTGGTTGAGCAAAACGCCAGCCGGGCGCTGGCCATTGCCGACCGTGGTTACGTGATGGAGTCGGGCCTGGTCACCATGTCGGGTGCGGCCAGGCAGATGCTCACCGACCCCAAGGTGCGCGCCGCTTACCTGGGCGAGTAGGCTGCGGCTTCATGCCAAAGCAAACGCCAGATCCCACCCAGCAGCCGCGTGAGTTTTTGCGCGTGCTGTTCATGGCGGCGGTGCAGCGTGCACTGCCGCGCAACAGCCTGGCAGCTTTTTTGCCGACACCGCCGGGCCGCAGTGGCCGAACGCTGGTGCTGGGTGCCGGCAAAGCGGCCGCCGCCATGGCGCAGGCGCTCGAAGCCCTGTGGCCGCAAGAGTGCGCACTGTCCGGTCTGGTGGTGACGCGCTATGGGCATATTCCACCGCGCCCCGAGGGCCTGAAGCAACGCATTGAGGTGGTCGAAGCGGCGCATCCGATACCCGATGCGGCGGGTCTGGCGGCCGCCGGGCGCATGCTGGCGTTGACCCGGGGCTTGACCAGAGATGACCTGGTGCTGTGCCTGATCTCAGGTGGCGGCTCGGCGTTGTTGACGCTGCCGGCACCGGGTTTGACGCTGCAAGACAAGCAGCGTATCAACCAGGCACTGTTGCGCTGCGGTGCCAACATTGCCGAAATGAACTGTGTGCGCAAGCACCTCTCTGGCATCAAGGGCGGGCGTTTGGCGCAGGCGTGCGCGCCGGCTCGGGTCGTGACGCTGGCGATCAGCGACATCCCCGGCGATGACCCGGCCACCATTGCCAGCGGCCCCAGCGTGGCTGATCCGACTGGCTGCGCCGATGCGTTGTCCATTTTGGAGCGTTACCAGATTGCACTGCCCGCGCCAGTGCGGCAGGCGCTGTTGTGCGGTGCGCTGGAAACGCCCAAGCCGGGCGACCCGGCGTTTATCGGGCACCAGCTGCACTTGATTGCCACGCCGCAGCAGTCGCTTGAAGCGGCCGCGGCCAGTGCCCGTGCGGCTGGCATTGCGGCTTATATCCTGAGCGACGAGATGCAGGGTGAGGCGCGTGAGGTGGGCAGGGTGCACGCTGCGCTGGCACGTGCGGTGGCGCAGCGCGGCCAGCCGTTTCAGCGCCCCTGCGTACTGCTCAGCGGCGGCGAGACCAGCGTCAGCCTGCGCCCGCAGCGACCTGGCACCGTGCCCGGGCGCGGCGGGCGTTGCGGCGAATTTTGTCTCGGTCTGGCGCAGGCACTGGCGGGACAGAACGGCGTTTATGCGTTGGCGGCCGATACCGACGGCATCGATGGCAGCGAAGACAATGCCGGTGTCTGGGTCGATCCAGACACTTTGAGCCGGGCCGCGGCACGGGGCATGAAGATCGAGGCTTATCTTGAACGTAACGATGCCTGGGGCTATTTTTCGGCTCTGGATGATCTGCTCCATACCGGTCCCACGTACACAAACGTCAATGATTTTCGGGCTTTGCTGGTTTTGTAAAGACTTCTTAAAGATTGTTTGATGTTGCTCAAGGTCGCCGCAGACGAAGCGAGGCAACATCGAAACAATGTTCGCAGCGCAAGAAATTCCGTCCACTGCACCTCGCCAAACCTTTGCGAGCGGTGTTCCCGTGCTCAGACGGGGCGAGATTTCGCCCTGGGTTGCCTACCTGGAGGCGGGTCGCGTCGTGTTGGGCGTAATTGAAGGCGGTTTGATGCTGCATCAGCTCGGGCTGCGTGAGGGCCCATGCTGGCTGGAAGCCACTTCGGCGGTGTTGTGCCTGCCTGATGTGGTTGATGTGGTGACAGAAGGCAGCGTAGTGGTGCGTTGTGTGCCGGTGGCGGAATTTCAGCGTTCGCTGGGGGCCATGACGGATTCGGCGCAAGCGGTCTTGCACGATGTGGCGCTGGCGCATCGTCAGCAAACCGAGCTGGCCGTGAGCCGGGTTGCCAAGGATGCCCAGGCACGCTGCGCCGAGTGGCTGCTGCGCCACGCGCAGACATCAGACAAGGGTCGGCTGGCAGTGCCGTTGGGGCAGCGCAAGCAGGCGCTGGCAGCGCAGCTCGGCATTGCGCCCGAGACGCTGTCACGGGTACTGCGGCATTTGCGCGAGCGTCGGCTCATCAGCGGCTCGGGACGCACGCTCAACCTGGTCGATCCGGGTGGCCTGCGTCTGCTTGCCGGAGCCTGATTTCCAGCGCTAACAAAGCACTGCCGGCCAGTTCGGCGCGGCGGGATGGTACATTGCGGCCTGGCCCGTGCAAAGCGCTCACTCTTCCATGACCATTCCCCGACTGCAACTCGAAGGCATCAGCAAAAGCTATCCTGGTGTGCTGGCCAACAGCGACGTGAGTTTGCGCGTGCTGGCGGGTGATATTCACGCGGTGTTGGGGGAAAACGGTGCCGGTAAATCCACGCTGATGAAAATCATCTACGGTGCTGTCAAACCGGACGCTGGCAGCATCGCTTTCAACGGCCAGCCGGTGCGGGTTCACAGTCCGCGCCAGGCCCGCGCGCTGGGTATCGCCATGGTATTTCAGCATTTCAGTTTGTTTGATACCCTGACCGTGGCCGAGAACGTCTGGCTGGGTCTGAACCGCTCCACCAGCTTGCAGCAAGTCAGCCGCGGCATCAACGCCAAAGCGGCGCAGTACGGCCTGGAGATTGATCCCAGTCGACTGCTGCACACGCTCAGCGTCGGCGAGATGCAGCGCGTCGAGATCATTCGCGCTTTGCTCACCGAGCCGCAATTGCTGATTCTGGATGAACCGACTTCGGTGCTGACACCGCAGGCGGTCGATAAGTTGTTTGTGGTGTTGCGAAAACTGGCCAGCGAGGGTTGTAGCATTTTGTACATCAGCCACAAGTTGCACGAAATCCGCTCGCTGTGCAACCGCTGCACGGTGCTGCGCGCCGGGCGCGTCACCGGCAGTTGCGACCCGTCGCAGCAGAGCAATGCCTCATTGTCAAAAATGATGATCGGTGTGACACCGCCTGAGCTCCAGCACCGGCCGCAACAAGCCGGGATGCCGCTGCTGCGGGTGCAGCATCTGACGCTGGCGCGCTCGGAGCAGTTTGGCGTTGACTTGCAGGATGTTTCGCTCGAAGTCCGCAGCGGCGAGGTGCTCGGTATTGCCGGTGTCTCGGGCAATGGTCAGACGGAGTTGGTGGCGGCATTGTCGGGCGAAGATGTGCGCAGCGCGCCAGCATCGATCCACATCGGCGCGGTCGATGTCTCACGCCTGCATCCGGGCGCGCGCCGCCGCCTTGGCCTGCATTTTGTTCCGGCGGAGCGGCTTGGCCGCGGCGCGGTGCCGTCGCTGAGCCTGACCCACAATGTGCTGTTGACGCGGCGTGAATCGGTCGCACATCCGGGCCTGGCCGGGGGCTGGATTCGGGTCGGCAAACTCGAGCAGCAGGCCAGAAAAATTATCGACCGCTTTCACGTCAAGGCCTCCAGCGTGCGTGCCCCGGCGGAATCGCTGTCGGGTGGCAATTTGCAAAAATTCATCGTCGGGCGTGAAATTGATGCCGATCCCCGGTTGCTGCTGGTGGCGCAGCCGACCTGGGGTGTCGATGTGGGTGCTGCAGCGCAGATTCGCTCCGAGCTGTTGCAGTTGCGCGATGCTGGCTGCGCGGTGTTGGTGGTCAGTGAGGAACTCGACGAGCTGTTCGAACTGTGTGACCGGTTGGTGGTGATGTCGCGCGGTCGTCTCTCGCCGTCGCTACCCACGGCTCAGGCCAGTGTCGAAAAAATGGGCCAGTGGATGAGCGGGTTGTTCGATGCTTAACGTGAATAGACATTGCCAGGCATCGTCATGGCAAGCCGCCCGAATCCGTCCGATAACACAGACGGACCTTGAACCCGATTTCGTCTCTGCGAGC
>JAVHQY010000106.1:10751-14046 GCA_036171375.1 Rhodoferax sp.
GCGCGGCAGTCCATGCATTCGGAAGTCATGGATTGCTTCACTTTGTTCGCAATGACGCTTTTCTTGCATCATTTGGTGTAGTCGTACTGTCATGAGATTGAAGCTTGAAGCCCGCCCTGAGCCCTCACGCTGGTGGCGCTACGCATCGCCGCTGTTGGCGCTGCTGGTGACGGTGGCGCTGGGCGTGGCGCTTTTTACGCTGTTGGGAAAAGATCCAGTGGCTGGTTTGCGGGTATTCTTTTGGGAACCGTTGCGCAACACCTACGCGTTGGGCGAGCTGGCGGTGAAGGCCACCCCCCTGCTGTTGATTGCGTTGGGGCTGGCAGTGGCGTTTCGCGCCAACGTCTGGAACATCGGTGCCGAAGGGCAGTATGTGCTCGGTGCCATCACGGCCAGCGCTGTGGCTTTGCAAGCCGGACCGGGAACCAGCCATTGGATCGTGCTGCCGATCATCCTGGCCGGTGTGCTGGGCGGCATGGCCTGGGCCAGTCTGACGGCCTACCTGCGTGACCGCTTCAACGCCAACGAGATACTGGTCAGCCTGATGCTGGTCTATGTGGCGGTACTGGTGCTGGGCTACCTGGTCTCCGGGCCATGGAAGGACCCGCAGGGCTATAACTTTCCCCAGACCCGCACCTTTGATTTGACGACCCGCATCCCGCGCCTGATCGAAGGCTCGCGCGTGAGCATCGGCATTTTTCTGGCGCTGCTTGGGGTGTTGGGCAGTTGGCTATTTTTGTTTCGCACGCCAGCCGGTTTTGCCCAGCAAGTCGGTGGCCTGGCACCGGCGGCGGCGCGCTACGCCGGTTTTTCCTCGCGCCATGCCCTGTGGCTGGCACTGCTGGTGTCGGGTGGCCTGGCCGGGCTGGCAGGTGCGCTGGAAGTGGCCGGCCCGATCGGCCAATTGACCCCCTACGTTCCGGCCGGCTATGGCTTTGCCGCCATCATCGTCGCCTACGTGGGGCGGCTGCACCCGCTGGGCATGGTGTTGGCCAGCATTTTGATGAGCATGTTCTACATCGGCGGCGAGCTGGCGCAATCACGCCTGGGCTTGCCCAAATCGCTCACTGGGGTGTTTCAGGGCTTGCTGCTGTTTGCGCTGCTGGCTTGCGACACCTTGGTCAACTACCGCTTCCGGTGGCAGCGATGATGGAATCCTACGCACTGCTGATTGCTGCCACGCTCAACGCCGGAACGGTGCTGGCGCTGGCCTCGCTGGGGTTGCTGATCAACGAACGGGTCGGCATTGTGAACCTGGGGGCCGAGGGCATGATGCTGTGCGCCGCAGTGGCCGGTTTCGCCGCCGTGGTGCACAGCGGCAGTGACACGCTGGGGTTTGTTGCTGGCATCGGCGCGGGTGCCGTGCTGGCGCTGGTGTTTGGCCTGCTGGTGATCTGGCTCAACGCCAACCAGTACGCCACCGGTCTTGCGCTGAGCCTGTTTGGTGCCGGTTTTTCGGCCTTTGTCGGTGTCGCTTATGTGCAGGAAAAAATTCCGCCACGCCCCAGCTTCGCCATTCCTTATCTGGCTGACATCCCGCTGCTCGGGTCGGCCTTGTTTCGCCAGCACCCGCTGGTTTATCTGACGATTTTTTTCGCCTTGGCCTTGATCTGGTTTCTGTACCGCACCCGAGCCGGTTTGGTGCTGCGCTGCATTGGCGAAAACCCGGACTCGGCCCATGCGTTGGGCTATCCGGTGCGACGCATTCGCCTGGGCGCGGTGGTGGCGGGTGGTGCCCTGTGCGGCCTGGCCGGTGCCTATATCTCGATCGTCTATACGCCGTTGTGGGTGGAGGGCATGGTCTCGGGCAAGGGCTGGATTGCGTTGGCGCTGACCACCTTTGCCACCTGGCGGCCGGCGCGGGTGTTGCTGGGTGCTTACCTGTTTGGCGGCGTGACGATGTTGCAATTTCACTTACAAGGCATCGGGGTCGAGGTGCCGAGTCAATTTTTGGCCATGCTGCCCTACCTGTCAACGATTCTGGTGCTGGCGCTGATTTCACGCAATCCGCAATGGATTCGCATCAACATGCCGGCCTCGCTGGGCAAACCGTTTTATCCGGGTGGCTGATTTTTGAGGTTCATAATGCCGCTTTCACAACCCTGTCTTAACCCCCCCCCTGCAAGAAAAGGAATTGACATGACCGATTTGCAAAAACGCTCGCTCTTGAAGCTGACTGCCCTCACCGCCTTGGCTGGTGTCGCGCTGGTGGGCTGCGGCAAGAAAGAAGAAGCTGCACCCGCACCGGCGCCGGCCGCATCGGCCGCCGTGGCCAAGGCGGAGCCTTTGAAAATTGCTTTTGCCTACGTCGGCCCGGTCGGCGACGGTGGCTGGACTTTTGCCCATGACAACGGGCGCAAGGCGCTGGAGAAAGAATTTGGCGACAAGGTCAAGACCTCGTTTGTCGAAAATGTGCCCGAAGCGGCTGATGCCGAACGCGTGCTGCGCGATATGGTCGGCCAGGGCAACAAGCTAATTTTTGGCACCACCTTTGGCTACATGGAGCCGATGCTCAAAGTGGCGGCCGACAGCAAAGGCGTGAAGTTCGAGCATGCCACCGGTTACAAGCAGGCCGACAACATGCGCACCTACGACAGCCGCACGTATGAGGGGGCTTTCATGGCCGGCGTGATTGCCGGCAAAATGACCAAGAGCAACACCCTGGGCGTGGTGGCATCGGTGCCGATCCCGGAAGTGATCCGCAACATCAACAGCTTCACGCTGGGCGCGCAGTTGAGCAACCCCAAAATCAAGACCAAAGTGGTCTGGGTGAACGGCTGGTTTGACCCGCCGAAAGAAACCGAAGCCGCCACCAGCTTGATCAACGGCGGCGCTGACGTGCTGTTCCAGAACACCGATTCACCGGCCGTGCTGAAAACCGCTGAGGCCAAGGGCAAACGCGCTTTCGGTTGGGATTCGGACATGACCGCTTATGGCCCCAAGGCGCATCTGGCATCGAGCATCATCAATTGGGGCCCGTACTACATCAAGGCCACCAAGGAAGCGCTGGAAGGCAAATGGGCGGGCGGTGGTCACACCTGGTGGGGCGTGAAAGAAGGTGCGATCGACATTGTTTCTATTGCTGAAGACGTTCCTGCCGAGACCAAGGCCAAAGTTGAAGAAGTCAAAAAGGGTTTGGCCGACGGCAGCTTTGCGATCTGGAAAGGCCCGATCACCGACAACACCGGCAAAGTGCAGATCGCCAAAGACAGCGTGGCCGATGACAAATTTCTGGGTGGCCTGAACTTCTTCGTCAAGGGCGTGCAAGGCAAGGTGCCGGGCGGGAAGTAAGTTT
>JAVHQY010000107.1:0-2983 GCA_036171375.1 Rhodoferax sp.
CGTGGTGTCAAAGTCCACGCTCTCTTCCCGGCATGGGCGTAGCGTCTTGGCAATGGGCGCATTGGCTGTCAGCAGTGCCTCGCGTTTGCCGGGCCAATTGAGTTGGTAACGCTCCTGCGGGCCTTCCACGAGGGACGTGGACAGCTCCTGGCGCAACTGGTCAAAGTCGATGCTGCGTTTCAGCACGCCATCCGCACCGCTCGCTTCGGCCACGCAGTTCGGGAAAAGCTCGGCCAGCTTTTCGATATTGGCCTGAGTCAGGTTGGGGCTGTGCATTTTTAGTTTATTCATGGTAAAATTGGCTTGTAGCACACGTGGAATATGCGTTAGCAGCTATTAACAATATAGCTATTGAAGTATTGGTTTTGTTCAAGAGGCAAGCAGCCCAAGTCCGTCTTGTGGCACATAGTGTCGACTTTCGCACCAGGCATTGAAATGGGGTTGGAGTTCTTCTGGCAAAGACAGCACAAAATCAATGTCAAGAGGATGGCTGTCGCTCAGGAAGAACCAGGTGGCATCGAGCAGCACTTCACCCTGGCGCTGGTCTTTCGGTTTCTTGGCCGGGTTTCTTTCTGGCTTTTTTGCCAACCAAAGTTTGTGCAGCGCCATCCAGCGGGGGTCGGGCACATACAACGGGCAGGCGCGCCCCCGCACAGTGGCCACCACCACGCTCAAAGGCAGCCCCAAGAGCAGCCACTCTTGTTCGATCAGGGTCACCATTGGCTCGAAGGGCTCAAATTTTGGCAACGGATGCGTGCTGGGCGCAGCCAACAATTCAACTTCGTAACCCGATTGGTTCACCGCCTGATAGGGTTTGCGCGGGTTGATCTGGTAGCTGGAGTCCAGGCTTTTGAGCACGGCAAACAAGGTCTTTTTGCCTGTAGCGTGCGTGGTGTTTCCCAACAGCGATGCTTTGGTGCCGCGACACCAGGCCATGTCAAAGTCTTCGGTTTCTTCGTTGCCCGTGGGAAATCTGGCGCCGCACGCCAGTTCGTAAGCGATGAAGGCATTGGTGCCAACGACCATCAAGTCGCTACCCAGCAGGCCTTCAATGTCGAGTTTGCGCAATATTTCAGCCTGACGATCCGGGATGGATGGCAGGCGTAGGCGGCGGTACAAACCAGCGCGCTCGGTCAATTGCGCGCCAAGGGCGTGAATGCGCTCTTTTAGCCGCGCTTTGTTTTCCACGTGGCTGTTGTACTGGGCCTCTAGCGGTGGGCTACGGCGCCCTACGCTGCTGCCATTGTCTTGGGACGTTTGTTTGATGCAGAGGTAATCCGCACCGTCTTTGCTGCTCCAGTACATGGAGACGGGCATAGCTTCCAGCTCACGCCGAGCATCGACCCACGCCGCATAAGTTTGCTCCAGGTTGGCACGCACGCGCTGGGACTCGGTCGAATACGCAAAATAATCTTGCTTTTTATATATCATAAGTCAATGATTTTATTGTGTTTACACCACGTTTGTACGAATTTTCGCGTTCATGGTGGAGCAAAATTACTTGGTCAGTTCGATGACAATTTTTCGAAGGTCGCGAAGCTCGGCATTTAAGGCGACCTTGCGGTTGAACTGTTTTGTCAGGGCAAGGCGCGTTTCCAGCTTGGCCGCTGCCGTTTGCTTGGCGGACAAGAGCGACAACCGATCCAGTTGCTCACGCAAGGACTCGCCAGCGCGGGCTGGAATTGCCAGGTGTTGGCGCAAAAGCCGTTCGTACAGGCCCTGCAAATCCAGCGCCACCGGCAAGCCGGGGCGGGCAGCACCATCTTTTTGCCACGGTGCCGCATGGTAATCACCCACCACCCATTCACCACTGGCCGCATCACTGGGGCGCTTATAGGCTGCAACGGCTTGGCTGTGGCCGTCATGCCGCAAAACAAACAGAATGGGGAACGGGATAGCCTTGTCGATGCATCGCAGTACCGCATGATTGAGGTTCGGCCGCTTCAACGCAATTTCAAACACTTCAATTTCCGGCACGTCCGGTTTGGCGGGCAGGTTGATGGTCTCGGGGGCCAGTTTGTAGGCCCACGTGATGCTCTCAACATGATCGACAAACAGCGCACGCAAAGAGGCGGTGGGTTTGGCGTGGGCATAGATTTTGGCCTTGGACACGGGCCGGGCCACTGCAGCTTGTGATGGCCAGGCAAACAATGCGACCGGGTTGGCTGTCATGGGTTCTGAATCACCAAAAAGCTGACCAGTTCGAAGTCGTCAATTCCGGTCAAATTCTGGGTCAAAGCGCTGGTTTTGCCCGGCGAAAACAGGCTGTCCACCTCCTGCTCCTGCTGGCGCTCAATCATGGAGTGGATGGCCTGATCCAGCAAGGTGGAGTACACCTTCATGTTGCGGCCATCGTCGGTGGCTTTGTTGAAGGGCTCGAACACGTCTGGCACCGGCTCAACCCGGCCTTTGCACGCGGTTCGGGCCAGGTCCAACAAACTTTTGACTTCAGAGTGGTCGGCAATCACGGCACCGTCCATGCCGATATAGACAAGGTAGTAGGGGTGAAGCCGGTTTTTCTGTGGGATGGCCACACCCGACATACCCGACGTGGCACTCAAAGCGCGGTTGCGCAAGGTGAAAATAACGCCGGGCAACAGGCCCTTTTCCACATTGGCGGGCACCACGGCATGCAAGCCATTGGGCAGGCGGGACAGGTCGCCATTGGCTTTGACGTAGTTCAGCAGGTCCATGCGGAAGTCGTTGAGTCCCAAGTCGGTGATGGACACCCCAGTTTTGAGGTCTTCCATTTCAATAACTTCTTCTTGCAGGCGGCGCAATTGCTCCTTGCGATAGGCCACATCGTTGGACTGGGCAGACAGGACGTTGTCATCGCCCGTAGCGGTCACGTCGGCAATCATCATGCGGCTTTCGACCCGCTCTTTCAAGCGGATGTACTCATCGAGGCTGATATCGGGCCAGTAGTTTACCAACTGGATGCGCGCATTGGGTGAGCCGATACGGTCCACCCGGCCAAAGCGCT
>JAVHQY010000108.1:0-11365 GCA_036171375.1 Rhodoferax sp.
CAATGACAACCTGCGGGCAGCGCTGCGTTTGGCTGGGCACGTGTAGCCAGAAGTGGCAGTGGCTGGATGCATGGATTGCCGCGTCACTGCGTTCCTCGCAATGACGCGCGGGGCGTTCAGGCGGCGCGCTGCACCTGCACCCGGCAGTCGTAGAAAGTGGGGCCGGCACCGAGGTCGGTGAGCTGCTGGCTGGTGAGCTGGTTGACATTGTGGCCATCGACGCAGAATTTGCGCCACCACACGCCCAGCGCGTTGACCACACCGGCTCGGGCACGATCGCTGATTTGCAATTTGCACTGGTAGCTGCCGCGCGGGTTGAAGACGCGCACCGGCTCACCATCGTGCAGACCGCGCTGGGCCGCGTCTTGCGGGTGCATCTCCAGCAGCGGCTCGACTTCTTCTTCGCGCAGGCTTGGCACGTTGACAAAAGTGGAATTCAAAAAGTGCCGCGTCGGCGGTGAGACCAGCGCCAGCGGGCAGTCAGACTGCGGGTCGGGCGGCTCATAGTTGGCAACGTGGTCGGCCAGGCCACCCTGCCCCAGCGCGGCCAGGCGCGCGCTGAAAAATTCGCACTTGCCCGACGGCGTGGGAAAGTTGCCGTGGGCAAAAGGTGCTTCCGGCGTGGTCAGGGTGACAAAGCCGTGCTGCAACAGCGCATCAAAATCGACCGCATCGCCAAACGCTTGCCGGCACAGCGCCTGGTCGTCGTCGGCAAAACAGGGCTCAACAAATCCCATGGCGCGCGCCAGTTCGCGAAAAATCTGCGTGTTGGGTTTGGCCTGGCCCAGCGGCGCAATGGCGGGCCGGTTCAGCAGCACATCGGTGTGGCCGTAACTGGAATGCACGTCCCAGTGTTCGAGCTGGGTGGTGGCGGGCAAAACGTAGTCTGCATAGTCGGCGGTGTCGGTCTGAAAATGCTCCAGCACCACGGTGAACAAATCGCTGCGGGCAAAACCCTGCTGCACTTTGTTTGACTCTGGCGCAATCGCCAGCGGGTTGCTGTTATAGACGATCATGGCTTCAATGGCCGGGCCAAATTCAGCGCTGGCGGGCGTGCGCAAAGCGTCGCCGATGCGGCTCATGTTGATGCTGCGCGGCGTACGACCCACCAGCAGATCGGGCCGCTGGAGGGTGTCTTTTTGAATCGGAAAATTGCCTGAGCTGGACAGCAGCACGCCACCGGCGCGCTGGCGCCAGGCACCGATCAGCGCAGGCAGCGCGGCAATCAGCCGCACCGCGTTGCCGCCGCCGTGCACGCGCTGCATGCCGTAGTTCAGGCGTATCGCCGCCGCGCCCTGGGCATTGGCAAAAGCGCCGTAGTCACGCGCCAGCGCGCGGATCTGCGCCACCGGGATGGCGCACACCTCGGCCGCACGCTGCGGGCTCCACTGCAAGGCACGCTCGCGCATTTGCTCCCAGCCCAGCGTGTAGCGTTCCAGGTAATCGTGGTCGAGCCAGTCGTTTTTGATCAGCTCGTGCATCATCGCCAGCGCCAGCGCGCCGTCGGTGCCGGGCAGCAGTGCGATGTGCTCGTGGCACTTGTCGGCGGTTTCGCTGCGCCGCGGGTCGATGCAAATCAGTTTGGCACCGGCGCGTTTGGCAATCTGGGCGTAGCGCCAGAAATGCAGGTTGCTGTTGATGGCGTTGTTGCCCCAGATCAGGATCAATTTGGACTGGGCAAAAAACTCGACGCGCATTCCCAGCTTGCCGCCCAGTGTGTGGTTAAGCCCCTCGCCGCCGGCGGTGGAGCAGATGGTGCGCTCCAGGCTGGAAGCACCCAGGCGGTTGAAAAACCGCGCCGCCATGCTTTCGCCCTGCACCAGTCCCATGGTGCCCGCATAGCTGTAGGGAACGATGGCCGGCGCGCCGCTGCGGGATTCGATCGCCTTGAGCCGCGCCGCAATCGCTTCAATCGCATCTGACCAGCTCACCGGCTCGAATTGCCCGCTGCCCTTGGGCCCGCTTCTCTTGAGCGGCTGCAACACGCGCTGCGGGTGGTAAGTGCGCTCGGTGTAACGCGACACCTTGGTGCACAGCGCCCCGTGCGTGTGCGCATGGTCGGGATTGCCCTGCACCTTGACCGCCACGCCGTCCACCACAGTGGTCAGCATCGAGCAGGTGTCGGGGCAGTCGTGCGGGCAGGCACCGAGCACGGTGTGGGCAGAAGCTGGCGTGGTGTGGGACATGGTTTTCAGATCCGGTTTTCTTCAACGGCGTGACAGGCCACTTGGCCACCGGCACAAGTCTGCAGCCGGGGCGACTGGCTGCGGCAGCGCGCACTGGCGTGCGGACAGCGCGGATGAAAGGTACAGCCGCTGGGCGGCTGCAAGGGGTTGGGCACTTCGCCTTGCACCGGCGTGCGGGCGCGGCCAGTGTCGTGCAGTTTGGGGATAGCATCGATCAGCATGCGCGTGTAGGGGTGGCGCGGCGCGGCAAACAATTGCTGGGTGGGTGCAATCTCGACCATGCGGCCCAGGTACATCACACCGACCTGGTCGCTCACCTGATTCACCACCGCCAGGTTGTGCGAGATGAACAGATAGGTCAGGCCCAACTGCTGCTGCAAATCCTGCATCAGGTTGAGCACTTGCGCCTGCACGCTCACGTCGAGCGCCGAGGTTGGCTCGTCGCAAACCAGAAATTCAGGCTGTGTGGCCAGCGCGCGGGCAATCGAGATGCGTTGGCGCTGCCCACCCGAAAACTGGTGCGGATACTTTGTGCTGTCGAGCGCGCTCAACCCGACCGAGCGCAGCAGCGCTCCCACGCGCTCGCGCAACTCCTGCGCGTCACGGCTCAGGCCGTGTTCCAGCAGCGGCTCGCCGACGATGTCGTGCACCGTCCAGCGCGGATTGAGTGAGGCATAGGGATCCTGAAAAATCATCTGGATGCGCCGGCGCAGCGCCAGCGCACCCGGGCCGGCAAAAGCGCGCTGCACGTCGATGCCATCAAAGAAAAACTCGCCCGCGCTGGGCCGGTACAGGCCCACCAGTGTTTTGGCCAGCGTGCTTTTGCCGCAGCCCGATTCACCCACCAGCGCCAGCGTCTGACCGCGGGCTATGGTAAAACTCACATCATCGACGGCGCGCAGTGTCAGGCGCTTTTTGTTCTCCAGCACGCGGTTGAGCCAGGGCGGCGAAACGTCAAACGTCGTACCCAGGCCGCGTGCCTGCACCAGTGCCGTCATGGCGTTGCCACCAGCGCAGCGTTGTCAGCCTGGTACGGTGCTGGCTGTAGCCAGCAAGCCGTCTGGCTGGCCGCGGCGCGACGCAGTTCAGGACGCTCGCTGCCGCAACGCTCCAGTGCCTGCGGACAGCGTGGATGAAAAGCGCAGCCAGCAGGAATGGCACCCAGCCGTGGCATCGCACCGTCGATCTGGTGCAGCCGTTGGCGCTGCTGGGTGATGTCGGGAATGGCCGCCATCAAGCCCGCCGTGTAGGGGTGTGCGCCGTGGTTGATGACAGCGTGCACCGGGCCGATTTCAGCCAGCCGTCCGGCGTACAACACCGCCACCTGGTCGCAGGTTTCGGCGATCACGCCCATGTCGTGCGTGATCAGCATCACGCTGGTGCCGTGGTTTTTGCAAACCGTCTTGAGCAGGGTGATGATTTGCGCCTGAATCGAAACATCCAGCGCTGTGGTGGGTTCATCGGCGACGATCAGCTTGGGTTCAGCGGCCAGTGCCAAAGCGATCACCACGCGCTGGCGCATACCACCCGAAAACTGGTGCGGATAGTGATTCATGCGCTGCGCGGCCGAAGCAATGCCAGTGTCTTGCAGCAGGCTCACGGCGCGCTCATGGGCCTGGTTTTGACTCAGTGGCAGGTGCGTCCGAATTGTCTCGATCAACTGCTGGCCGATGGTGTAGAGCGGGTTGAGCGAAGTCAGCGGATCCTGAAAAATGGCACCGATGCGCTTGCCCCGAATGTGGCGCATGGCTTCGCCGTCGAGCTGGTCGATGCGCTCGCCTTCGAGCCAGATCTGCCCGCCCGCGATGCGCCCGGGCGGCTCGAGCAAACCAATGATGGCGGCACCGGTGAGGGATTTGCCGGCCCCCGACTCGCCCACCACGCCAAGAATTTCTCCCGGCGCAATGGCAAAGCTGATGTCATCGAGCGCACGCAGTGTTCCGTGCCGATGGGGGAACTCAACGACCAGGTTTTTGACTTGCAGGACAGGCATGCCGGGATGCATGAAACAGCCTTCAACGCAAGCGCGGGTTGAGCGCGTCGCGCAGCCAGTCGCCAAGCAGGTTGACGCTGAGCGAGATTAGCACCAGCATCAGCCCCGGAAACACCGTGATCCACCACTCGCCGGAAAAAAGATAGTTGTTGCCAACCCGTATCAGCGTTCCCAGCGAGGGCGAGGTGGGCGGCGCGCCCACACCCAGGAACGACAGCGTGGCTTCGATGATGATGGCGGTGGCGACCTGGATGGTGGCCAGCACCAGCACCGGTCCGAGCACATTGGGCAACACGTGGCGACGCATGATGCGGGCACTGGCAACGCCGGTGACGCGCGCTGCCTGCACGTATTCCTTGTGCCGCTCGACCAGCGTCGAGCCACGCACCGTGCGCGCGTACTGCACCCAACCGGTGAGCGTGATGGAAACAATCAGCACGACAAAAGCCAATGCGTCAGCGGCGTTGGGAAACAGCGCGCGACCGACACCGGCAATCAGCAGCGCCACCAGAATCGCCGGAAACGACAGCATCACATCGCACAGGCGCATCAGCACGGCATCGACCCAGCCACCCAGAAAACCCGCCACCAGCCCCAGCGTGACCCCCAGCAGCACCGACAGCGCCACCGAGGCCAGGCCGACGATCAACGAGATGCGCGCACCAAACATCAGTGCCGAAAAAATGTCGCGCCCCTGGTCGTCGGTGCCGAGCAGGTACTTGCTGCTGCCCAGCGCGTCCCAGGCCGGTGGCAGACGCGCGTCGCTAAGCTCCAGCGTCATCAGGTCAAACGGGTTGTGCGGTGCCACCCAGTTGGCAAACAGCGCGCTGAAGACGCAGATGAAAGCCACCGCGGCAGCAGCGATCGCCACCGGCGAGGTGCGAAAACTGTAGCCGAGGTCACTGTCACCGAGCCGGAACCACCACCGTTTCATGCTGCGCGCCGGGCTCGGTCTCAGGGTTTGACCTTGATGAACTTCCAGATCATGTCGTTGTTGGGCATTTGCACCATCTCCACGGTTTTCTTCATGCCCCAGTTGAGTGCTTGTTGATGCAACGGGATATGGCCGATTTCGTCTTGATGAATCTTGAGCGCTTCGTGGATCATGGCGCTGCGCTTTTTCAGGTCGGTCTCGGAGCCGATTTTTTGCGTCAGCTCATCAACCTGCGCGTTGCTGTAGGCGCCCAGGTTGAACTGGCCGCGCCCGCCCTCTCCGGGTGAAGACATGATGGGGTAGAGAATGTTGTGCACATCGACCGTGCTGGCAACCCAGCCCAGCATGTAAAAGCTGGTGTTGCGGCTGAGAATTTTCGGAAAATAGGTGCCCTTGGTTTCGGCTTCAAGGTTGATCTTGACACCGATCTTGGCCAGGTTGGCCGCCACCGCCTGGCAGATCCGCTCGTCGTTGACATAGCGGTCGTTGGGGCAATTCATCTTGACTTCAAAGCCGGCCGGGTAACCGGCTTCGGTGAGCAATTTCTTGGCTCCCGCCGTATCGAACGGCAGCCGTTTGGCCAGGCTGGGATCAAAGCCGTTGACCTGCGGCGGCAACAGCAGCGCCACCGGCGTGGCCGCACCGCGCATCACCGTTTTCTGGATGCCGTCGATGTCGATGGCCTGGTAAAACGCCTGGCGTACGCGCTTGTCCTTGAACGGGTTCTTGCCCTTGACGTTGGAAAACAGCAGCTCGTCGCGCTTTTGATCCATCCCCAGGTAGATCACGCGCAACTCGGGGCCTTGCATGACCTTGAGCTTGGCATTGCTCTTGACGCGCTCGACATCCTGCACCGGCACCGGCTCCATCACATCGATTTCACCCGAGAGCAGCGCCGCAACACGGGTGGCATCGTTGCCGATCGGGGTGAAGATCACTTCATCGACATTGCCCGGCACCGCTGCCCAATATTTGCCGTTGCGCGAAAAAGTCGAGCGCACGCCGGGCTGGCGCTCGCGCAGGCGGTACGGGCCAGTGCCATTGGCGCGAAAGGAAGCGGCGTTTTCGATGCCCTTGCGCCGGTCCACCGGTTTGGTGGCCTGGTTGGCCTCACACCACTTCTTGCTCATGATGAGCCAGTTGGTAAAAAGTTGCGGCAGGATGGGAAACGGTGCGCCAGTGATGAAGTCAATCGTGTGGTCGTTGATCTTCTTGATTTCCTTGATCTGGCCGACGTAGCTTTTCACATCCGAGCCGTCGCCTTTGGAGCGCTCGTAGCTGAAGATCACGTCGTCGGCAGTGAACGGCGAGCCGTCATGAAACTGCACACCTTTGCGCAAATTGAAGCGCCACACGGTCGGTGCGGTCTGTTTCCAGTCGGTGGCCAGCGCCGGTGCCAGCTTGAAGTTCTGGTCGCGCGTGACCAGCGGCTCGAACACGTTGCCCAGCACCGAGAGCTGCAAGGATTCGTTGAGCGAGTGCGGGTCCATCGCCAGCGCATCGCCCTGATTGGCAACCCGCAGCGTGGCCGCCGTTGCAGCCAAACTCAAGCTGCCCAGCGCAGCCAGCACCAACATCGTCGTTTTATTCAATCTCATCGCTGTCTCCTGTTGTAAAAAATTCCAAAAAATCTAGTTCCCGGCCAGCGGCAAGAGACGCTCGACCAAGCTGGCGTGCAGCGCTGCGCCCAGCGGCAAAATGGCATCGTTGAAGTCATAGTGGCTGTTGTGCAGCAGGCAACTGCCGACACCGCCCGCGCCGCCCTGGCCAATGCGCAGGTAGGCACCGGGCTTGTGCTGCAACATGAACGAAAAATCTTCCGCCCCCATGCTGGGCTCGAGATCGCGCACCACGTGCTCGGCACCGACCAGGCTCTGCGCCACATCGGCAGCCAGTCCGGCCTCGGCGGCCGAGTTGATGGTGGCCGGGTACATGCGCTCGTACGTGAGCGTGGCGCTGGCACCAAAGCCCTGTGCCAGCGCGTGGCACATCTCGCCCAGGCGGCGTTCCATCATGTCCTGCACGGCGGTCTTGAAGCTGCGCACGGTGCCGACCAAAATGGCGCTCTCCGGGATCACGCTCAAAGCGGCCAGGTCGCCGGCGTGCATGGCGCACAGGCTGATGACGGCGTTGTCCAGCGGCGAGACGTTGCGCGAGACGATGCTTTGCACGGCAGTGATGAGGTGGCCCGCCACCAGCACCGGGTCGATGGTGTGGTCGGCGTGCGCGCCGTGGCCGCCTTTGCCGGTGATCGCTATCGTGATGCGATCGGCTGCGGCCATCATTGGCCCCGGATTGATGCCGAAGGTTCCGGCGGCCATGCCCGGCCAGTTGTGCATGGCAAAAACCGACTGCACGGCAAAGCGCTCAAACAGCCCGTCTTCAATCATGGCCCGGGCACCGGCATAACCTTCTTCGCCGGGCTGGAAAATCAGCACTGCCGTGCCGTCAAAATTTCGCGTTTGCGCCAGGTAACGCGCGGCTCCGACCAGCATGGTGGTGTGGCCGTCGTGGCCGCAGCCGTGCATCAGGCCGACCTTGGCGGACTTCCAGGCAAAATTGTTGTTTTCCAGCATTGGCAGCGCGTCCATGTCGGCGCGCAAGCCGATCATTTTCTGGCTGCTGTGGCGCCGGCCACGAATGACAGCGACCAGACCGGTTTTGCCGATGCCGCTGTGAATCTCATCGACACCGCAAGCCTGCAGCGCGCTTTGCACACGCGCAGCAGTGCGGACTTCTTCAAAACCGAGCTCGGGCTGCGCGTGCAGCTCGCGGCGCAAGGCGGTGAGGTCGGCGTGGAAAGCGGCGATGCGCGCGTACGCCTGTCCGTGCACTTTGAAGTTTGAACTGGCGCTGGAAGTGGGCATCAATTTCCTCGAACCTGGCTGACACGCAAGCGCGGATCCACCACAAAATAAAGCAGATCAACCACCAGGTTGATGAACACAAAAATCAGGGCGATCAGGCACAGATAGGCAGCCATCACCGGCACGTCGGCAAAAGTGACCGCCTGGATGAACAGCAGGCCCATGCCGGGCCACTGAAATACTGTCTCGGTGATGATAGCAAAGGCAATCAACTGGCCCAGTTGCAAACCGGTAATGGTCATCACCGGAACCAGGGTATTTTTCAGCGCGTGACCAAAATGAATGCTGCGGTTGCTCAAGCCACGGGCGCGCGCAAAGCGGATGTAGTCGGTACGCAAGACTTCGAGCATCTCGGCGCGCACCAGCCGCAGCACCAGCGCCAGTTGAAAAATCGCCAGCGTGACGGCCGGCAGCAGCATGTGGCGCCAGCCATCGAGCGTCAGCAGGCCGCTGCTCCAGGGGCCGAGCTGCACCACTTCGCCGCGACCAAAACTGGGCAGCCAGCCCAGCCCGACCGAAAACAACAGGATCAACAAAATGCCGATCAGGAAAGTGGGCAGTGAAACGCCCAGCAAGGAACCCAGCATGAAAAGCTGGCTCAAAAAACTGCCGCGCTTGAGTGCGCAGTAAACGCCCAACGGCAAACCGATCAGCAGCGCCAGCGCCGCCGCCACCAGTGAGAGTTCGAGCGTGGCCGGAAAGCGCTCCATCAGCAGGCGCGATACCTTGGCACCCTGGCGCAGGCTCAGGCCGAATTCCCCTTGCACAGCGTTCAGTGCAAAGTGCCAGAACTGCACAAAGAACGGCTGATCCAGACCGAGGTCGGTGCGCAGCTGCGCGATCTGGTCGGGCTTGGCATCCTGCCCAAGCAGAAACACCACCGGATCACCCACGTACTGAAACAGCAGAAAGGCAACGAAAGCCACCACCACCAGCACCACCGCAGCTTGCAACAAACGACGCAAAACAAATACGAACATGAACCGCACGATAACACCGTGCGGGGCAAAATAACCTCAGGGAAAACGCGACTGTCCCCTTGGCGCTAGACTTGCCCACGAAGAACCTCATCAGCACCTCATCATGAAACTCATTGATTCCATCGTCGCGCAGGTGCCTGCCATCGCTGCCTTGCGACGCGACATTCACGCCCACCCTGAACTTTGTTTCGAGGAAACGCGCACGGCCGAGCTGGTGGCAAAGCAGCTCAGCGCCTGGGGCATTCCGATACACCGCGGCATGGGCACGACCGGCGTGGTAGGCATCATCAAGGGCGGCAACTCGACGCGCGCGCTGGGGCTGCGCGCCGACATGGACGCGCTGCCGATGCACGAGCTCAACACTTTCGCCCACGCCAGCACGGAGCCCGGCCGCATGCACGCTTGCGGTCACGACGGCCACACGGCGATGCTGCTGGCAGCGGCGCAGCAGCTCGCTGCCAAGCCCGATTTTGATGGCACGGTCTACCTGATTTTTCAGCCGGCGGAAGAAGGCGGCGGCGGCGGGCGCGAAATGATCAAGGACGGCCTGTTCGAACGTTTTCCAATGGACGCAGTGTTTGGCATGCACAACTGGCCGGGTTTTGAAGTCGGGCAATTTGCGCTGAGTGCGGGGCCGGTCATGGCCTCGAGCAACGAGTTCAAAATCACCATTGTTGGCCGCGGCGGCCACGCTGCCGCACCACACCTCAGCCTGGACCCGGTGCCGGTGGCGTGCCAACTGGTGCAGTCTTTTCAGACCATCATCAGCCGCAACAAGAAACCGATTGATGCCGGCGTGATTTCCGTGACCATGATCCACGCCGGCGAGGCCACCAACGTGATTCCCAACAGTTGCGAGCTACAGGGAACGGTGCGAACCTTCAGCACCGACGTGCTCGACCTGATTGAAGCGCGCATGAAAACCATGGCCGAGCACACTTGTGCCGCCTCTAGCATGCGCTGCGAGTTCGAGTTTGTGCGCAACTACCCGCCCACCACCAACAGCGTCGATGAGAGCGCCTTCGCGCGCGGCGTGCTCTCCGGCATCGTCGGCGCAAACAAGGTGCTGGTGCAGGAGCCGACCATGGGCGCGGAAGATTTTTCCTACATGCTGCAAGTCAAGCCCGGCTGCTACTGCTTCATTGGTAACGGCGATGGTGCGCATCGGGACATCGGTCACGGCGAAGGTCCTTGCACGCTGCACAACGCCAGCTACGACTTCAACGACGAGCTGATTGCGCTGGGCGCCACCTATTGGGTGCGGCTGGCGCAAGCATGGCTGGCGCAAGCCAAATAGGGAGCGCAGATTGCCAGGCATTGTTGATTCTTTTGCTTCCAGCTACGCCCAGGCACGCAGCAAATTTCTGGCCGCAGCCGCACGGGCCGGACTCAAAGTGACATCGCATATCCACCCTCGGCTCGGGCGCGACGGTGAAGAGCTGGCGATGGACGTGGTGCTCGATGGCGCGGCCGATGCGCAGCGCCTGCTGATCGTCAGCAGCGCTTGCCACGGTGTCGAAGGCTTTTGCGGCAGCGGTGTGCAGGTGTTTGCGCTGTGCGATGCAGCGTGGCGCGAAGCGGCGCGTGCGCAAGGCGTGGCCGTGCTCTATATCCACGGCTTGAACCCCTATGGCTTTTCGCATCGCCGCCGCGCCACGCATGAAAACGTCGATCTGAACCGCAACTTTCAGGATTTTTCCAAGCCGCTGCCAGTCAACCCGGACTACCGTGCGCTGCAGCCGTTGCTGCTGCCAGCGCAGTGGCCGCCCGATGCGGCCAACACGCAGGCCATCGACGATTTCATCGGCAAGCATGGCATGGCAGCTTTTCAAGCGGCAGTGTCACGCGGCCAGCATGAGTTTGCCGACGGTCTGTTTTTTGGCGGCACGGCTGCGACCTGGAGCAACCTGACATTGCGCCAGGTGCTGCGCGACTTTGTTCGCGTCGCACGCGATGTGGCGTGGATCGACCTGCACACTGGTCTTGGCCCGGCGGGTGTGGGTGAGCGCATCTTCGCCTGTCGCGACGATACGGCGGCACTGGCGCGTGCCCGGCAATGGTGGGGCGGCAACGGTGCCACCCCAGTCACTTCCATTTATGACGGCAGCTCTACCTCGGCTTTTTTAACCGGCCTGATGTGGATGGCGTTGTATGAAGAATGCCCCCAGGCGCAATACACCGGCATTGCGCTGGAGTACGGCACCGTGCCGATGGAGCAAATCATGTTGGCGCTGCGTGGCGAGCATTGGCTGCACAACCATCCTACTGCGCCGGCAACATTGGCGCAGCAAATCAGACAGCAGTTGACCGACGTTTTTTACACCGACAACGATATCTGGAAAGAGAAAATCGTCAGCCAGGCGCGCCAGGCCATGCTACAAGCGGTGACCGGGCTGGGCGGCTGA
>JAVHQY010000108.1:11465-13874 GCA_036171375.1 Rhodoferax sp.
GCAATCCAGGTATTCAGATGTCAGGCAAACCGCCGCGCCGCGATTTCCAGCAGACCGTCAAAAATGAGGTTGTCCACCAGCTCATAGCTTTGCGCCATACTCGGGCCCATTTTCCAGCCAGCACCACCGGCCATCACGGTTTTGGGTTCGATGCCACAGCGGCGGCGCAAATGCTGCACCATGCGATCCACCGCGCCGGCAATGGCATAGGTGCCACCGCTGGTGAGCGCGTCGCTGGTGTTGGTGGGGAACTCGCATACCTCGCCGGTGGGCACATGCAGACCGGCGGTGCCGGTTTCCAGAGCGCGCAACATGATGCCGTGACCCGGCAGAATAAAGCCGCCGAGAAATTTTCCACTGACATCGATGGCATCGACCGTGACGGCCGTGCCGACCATCACCACCACCATGGGACGCGCCGGGCCCTGCGCCAGCGCACGTTGCCAGGCACCAATCATCGCCACCCAACGGTCCGCGCCGAGCCGGGTCGGATGGTCGTAGCCGTTGACCAGTCCGGCTTCGGTGGCGCTGGGAACCACCCACTGCGCGCCCACGTCCCAAATTTCCATTTGCTCTTCCACACGCCGACGCACCGCATCACCCGCCACGATGCAGCCCAGCATGTGACGTGGCGAGCGCAGCGTGGCCCAGATACCTTCGGCCAGTTTGTCAATGTTGTCGAGAAACTCGACACCTTGCGCCAGCACACGCCCACGCGGACGTGCCTGCTCGTACAACGCCCACTTCAGGCGCGTGTTGCCAACGTCGATTGCGAGAAAGCTCATAGGCTGATTATCGCCAAACGCACGCTACCGCCAGATCGCGTCGCCGCCGTAACATAACCGCTACTGGAGGATGGAGTGTTTTGCCAAAAAAAACATCGTTTCCTAGTAAAAACCCTATTCCCAAAACCGCCAAAATCGCGAATGATGGAAACGTGATCCGTTTCATTCACCACCAACTGGAGACAAAGCATGACTGAACTGAAAACCCCACGTCGTCGCAACCTGCTTAAGGGTGCTGCCGTGGCAGCGGGCGCGCTGGCCGCGCCGATGATCGCCACCGCACAAACCGGGCCGATCTCAATGCGTTGGCAAAGCACCTGGCCGTCGAAGGACATTTTCCACGAGTACGCCCTTGACTTCGCCAAAAAGGTCAACGACATGACCGGTGGCGATTTGAAGATTGACGTGCTGCCAGCCGGTGCGGTGGTGCCGGCGTTCGGACTGTTGGAGGCAGTGGCCAAAGGCACGCTCGACGGTGGCCACGGTGTGCTGGGCTACAACTATGGCAAGCAAAATGCGCTGGCACTGTGGAATTCCGGCCCGGCCTTTGGCATGGATGCCAATATGCTGCTGTCCTGGCACAAGTATGGCGGCGGCAAGGAGTTGCTGGACAAGCTCTACAAGTCGATCGGCATCACCACCGTGATCTCGTTCCTGTACGGGCCGATGTACACGCAGCCGCTGGGCTGGTTCAAGAAGCCGATCACCAAAACGTCGGATTTCAAGGGCCTCAAATTCCGCACCAACGGTCTGGCAATCGACCTGTTCACGGCCATGGGCGCGGCCGTCAATGCGCTACCGGGCGGTGAAATTGTGCCGGCACTGGACCGTGGCCTGCTCGACGGTGCCGAGTTCAACAACGCCACTTCTGACCGTCTGCTCGGCTTCCCCGATGTCTCCAAGGTTTACATGCTGCAAAGCTACCACCAGAGCGCGGAAACTTTCGAGATCACTTTCAACCGGCCCAAGTACGACGCGCTGCCGCCAAAAATGAAAGCCATCATTGCCAACGCCGTGGAAGCGGCATCAGCCGACATGGCGTGGAAGTCGATTGACCGCTACTCCAAGGATTACATCGAGCTGCAGGTCAAAGACAAAGTGAAGATGTACAAGACACCGGACTCGATCCTGCAAGACCAACTCAAGTTGTGGGATGCCATCATTGCCAAGAAATCGGCTGAAAATCCGATCTTCAAGGAAGTGCTCGCATCGCAAAAGGTATTTGCCGAACGTGCCGTGAAATGGGAGCAAGACACGGTGGTGGGCCGGCGCATGGCGGCCAACCATTTCTTTGGAGTCAAGAAAGGCGCAGACAAAAAAGCCTGATCGGTGCTCTAAAGCTATCATCAGCCATCCGCGCAAAGGCCGGATGGCTGATTTTTTAAGTAGGCAAGGCAATGCAGAAACTATTGATTACCGTTGACAAGATCAGCACCTTTGTCGGCCAGGCTTTTTCCTGGCTGATCGTGGCGCTGACTTTGATGATCTCCTGGGAGGTGTTCTCGCGTTACGCGCTGGACCATCCGCACCCGTGGGCCTTTGACATCATGGTGATGCTCTACGGCACCCTCTTCATGATGGCGGGTGCCTACACGCTGTCCAAAAGCGGCCATGTGCGCGGCGA
>JAVHQY010000109.1:0-2940 GCA_036171375.1 Rhodoferax sp.
AAGGCAGATCCAGTGGGTGCAAGGCTTGGTGACTGCCGATCAATACCAGGGCAAGCCACTAAGTTGACAGGCTTCACTGCGGCCTGTTGCGCAACCGGCCGCCTGCCTGCTGCGGTCATCCTGGATAATCCCACGCCATGTACAAAAGAATTCTTCTCATCCTTCTGGCCGTGTTGTTGAGTGCCTGCGGCGGTGGCGGTGGCGGCGGCGCAGCGCCGTCGGTGTCGCAGATCCAGGCGCAAAGCCTCAAATACGGGCACCAGGCCGTCATCTACGTGGCGGGCAAATACTTGCGCAGCGACATGCTTGCCGACACCGCAAGCTGCACCAACCCCAGCTTCAGTCCATCCAGCACGCCCAATGCCGCCATTTTGAATTGCTCGGTCAGCGCCACCGGCGCGCTGCCGATCAGCATCAAGGCCGCCAGCGGCGAGCTGCTGTTTGCCACCACACTGACGGTGCCACAGCCGCAGGTGACTGTGGTGACCTCTCAGGGCACGCTGCTGCTGGAGCTCAATCCGGACGTGGTGCCAGCCACGGTGAACAATTTCTTGAGCTACGTGAGCACAGGCTTTTATACCGGCACGCTGTTTCATCGCGTGATTGCCGCTTTTGTGGTGCAGGCCGGCGGCTATAGCGCTGGTTTGGTGAAGAAGACCGGCCAACTGGCACCGATCGCGCTGGAGACGAACAAGGGCCTGTCCAACACGCGGGGCACGCTGGCCATGGCCAGAACGCCTGACCCGAACTCGGCCACGTCCGAGTTCTACATTAATCTGGTGGACAACCCGGTGCTCGATTATCAGGATGCCAGCAACCCGGGTTACGCCGTTTTTGGTAAAGTGATCAGCGGCCTGGATGTGGTCGATGCCATCGGTGCGGCACCGACCGGTTCGGTGAACGCCATCAATGATGTGCCGCTGGCCGACATCACCATCACTTCGGCGACGCAGACGCGCTAAGGGCAGGCATCCACCTGTGCCTGGGCACGACGCAAGGATGAAGGCAGAAAAATGATTGAACTGCAACGTCTGACAACCGACTATGTTGACAGCGAAGACCGCATTCGTATCACCGGCGAGGTGGCCAACCAATCGGCGCAGGTGTTGTGGTTGACACGTCGGCTGCTCGATCGCTTGGTGGTGCAGTTGATGCTGGGGCTGGAGCAGCAGCAGGGCGGCATGCCGCACGCTGACTTGTTGCTGGGTTTCGCGCAGCAATCGGCGCAGTCCCAATTGCTGCCGCAAGCGCCGGTGCAAATGATGCCAGACAGCAAGGCCTGGTTGGTGTGTTCGGTGAACATCAGTGGCAATGTCGAGCAGGTGCAACTTACGTTCGTGGATTCGGCGGGGCACATGGCCAGTGTTAGCTTTTCGGCGCTGGCGCTGCGTCAATGGCTTGGCATCGTGCATCAAGCCTATTGCGTGGCCCGCTGGCCATTGGATGTTTGGCCGCAATGGATGGCCGATGCGACGGTGTCAAAGCCGGAGCAGACGCAGGTGTGGCATTGATTGCCAATAGCCACGCTATTGGCTGCAAATCGCGCCTTGGGGATTGCACGTCTATGGCCGACGGGGCACCACGCTGTTGAGGCCCATTGCTTTGCCCAAGGCAAAGTGATTGATGGAGTCAAATGCCTGTCCAAAATAACGCTCGTAATTATCGGTTTCGACATAGCCCAGATGTGGTGTGCAAAGTGCATTGCTCAGCTGTAACAACGGATGGTGCGCACCAAGAACGGGTTCTTCCTCAAAGACATCGACTGCGGCAAACCCTGGCCGACCCCGTTGCAGCGCCTGTACCAATGCACCCGGCGCAATCAATTCAGCCCGACTGGTGTTGACCAACAAGGCGCTGGGTTTCATTCTGGCCAGATCGTCCTGGCCCACGATCGCAGTCGTTGCGCCAGTCAGGCGAATATGCAGGCTGATGACATCGCTGTCTGCGAAAAAGGCGTGCAGTGACGGCGCAAGCTCGAAGCCGTCAGCCTGTGCCTTGGATCTTGAAGCCGACCCACCCCATACCCAAACCTGCATGCCGAACGCCTTGCCATAGGCTGCAACTTGTTGCCCGATTCGACCGTAGCTCCATACGCCCAGACGATCACCACGCAGTTGCTGACCGATCGAGCCTTGCCAAAGACCGGCCTGAAGACGGGTTACTTCCGATACCAGATGTCTGCGGCTGGCCAATATCAGTGCCCAGGTTAACTCTGCCGTGGCTGCGCCGGTGCCGCTACTTTCGGTGACCGCGATGCCGCGTTCGCTACAGGCTGCCAGATCGATGTGACCGGCGAGTTTTCCGGTCTGACAGATGATTTGCAGTTGTGGTAACTGGTCCAGTAATTCGGCTGTGATCCGGGTTCTTTCCCGCGTCAGTACCAGTGCTTGCGCGCCTGCCAAGCGCTGTGCCAGGGTTGCCAGGTCTTTGGCTGTGTCATTGAACACAGTCACGTCATGTTGCCTCAGCGCAGCAAAGCATTGGAGATGGCGTACACAGTCCTGGTAATCATCCGGAATGACGATGCGCATGGTGAGCGGAATCAATAAGCGATCGTGACCAGACGTTCCTCGGTCATTTCGCGTATGGCATAGGCCGGACCTTCACGGCCGTAGCCGCTGTCCTTGACACCGCCGAACGGCATCACATCGACCCGAGCGCTTGACGCTTCATTGATGTGAATGCCGCCGAAACGCAGTGCCCGCGCGGCCGAGAAGGCTGTGTGCAAATTAGAGGTAAACAAACCAACGGACAGGCCAAAGGGCTGTGCATTGGCCTGGGCTATTGCCTCATCGAGCTGATCAAATTCGCTGATTGACACCACCGGGGCGAATATTTCCTGGCAGACTACGCGCATCGTGTCCGACACCCCCGTCAGGACGGTCGGCTCAAGAAGTGCACGCTCGCAACTGCCGCCGGTCAGAATTTTTGCACCACCGG
>JAVHQY010000110.1:0-2938 GCA_036171375.1 Rhodoferax sp.
CCTTGGTCAGATTACCCCAAGGATCGACTGGATGACGGCCTTCGCCGGTCTTGCCCTCACCACCGCCATGGGGGTGATCCACCGGATTCATGACAACACCGCGAACGGTGGGACGAATGCCACGCCAACGGGTGGCCCCCGCCTTGCCGAGTTGACGCAGACTGTGCTCTTCATTGGCGACCTGGCCCAAAGTGGCACGGCAATCGATGTGAATCTTGCGCACTTCACCCGAGCGCATACGAACCTGCGCGTAAGTGCCTTCGCGCGCCAGCAGGGTGGCAGATGCGCCGGCGGATCGAACCACCTGGGCTCCCTTGCCTACCTGCAGCTCAATGCAGTGCACCACCGAGCCCACCGGGATATTGCGGATCGGCAAGGTGTTGCCAACGCGAATCGGTGCCTCGGAGCCACTCATGATGGAGGCGCCAACTTCGAGCCCGCGCGGTGCAATGATGTAACGTCGTTCACCGTCGGCGTAGCACACCAGCGCCAGGTGCGCGGACCGGTTCGGGTCGTATTCGATACGCTCGATCTTGGCCGGCACACCGTCTTTGTTGCGCAGGAAATCGACCACACGGTAATGGTGCTTGTGCCCGCCGCCTTTATGACGCGTGGTAATGTGACCATTGTTGTTGCGGCCAGCGTGCTGGAATTGAGGCTCCAGCAGGCTCGCCACCGGCTCGCCCTTGTGCAAATGCTCGCGGGAAATCTTCACCATGCCGCGACGGCCAGGCGAAGTGGGTTTCGTTTTGATGACAGCCATGATTACGCAGCCTCCCCGGCAAGGTTAAGCTCTTGACCAGCCTTGAGCGTGACGTAGGCTTTGCGCACGTTGTCGCGCCGACCGACCGATTTGCCAAAGCGTTTGGTCTTGCCCTTGGTGTTGAGCACCGAGACACCCTTGACCTCAACCTTGAACATCAGCTCGACAGCGGCCTTGATCTCACCTTTGGTCGCGTCTTGCAACACCTTGAAAGTGACGGTGTTGCTCTTCTCGCCGACCATGGTGGCCTTTTCCGAGACGAGAGGAGCCACCAGCACCTGCATCAGGCGACCTTCCTGGAAGGTTGAACTATTTGAAATGCGGCTCATGCGAACATCTCCTTGAGTTGATCCACCGCCGCTTTGGTGACCAGCACCTTGCGGTAATGAACCAGCGACAGCGGATCGGCATAGCGCGGCTCCACCACCAGTACGTTGGCCAGATTGCGTGATGCCAGGTACATGTTTTCAT
This sequence comes from Rhodoferax sp., assembly GCA_036171375.1. Lineage (GTDB taxonomy): Bacteria > Pseudomonadota > Gammaproteobacteria > Burkholderiales > Burkholderiaceae_C > Rhodoferax. The sequence goes on from JAVHQY010000110.1 coordinate 1,235, forward strand.
CCACCTCGTCAGCAATCACCATCACCGAGGGCAGGTTCATGGCTTTGAACTTGGCGGCCAGCGGTTTGGTCTTGGGCGAGTCGGCCTTGAGCGAATCAACCACCGCCAGACGGCCTTCGCGCGCCAGTTGCGAGAGGATGGCAGCCATGCCGGCACGGTACATCTTCTTGTTGATTTTTTGCGTGAAATTCTCGAACGGCAGGTTCGGGAAGATGCGTCCGCCGCCGCGCCACAGCGGCGACGAGGTCATGCCGGCGCGCGCGCGTCCGGTGCCTTTTTGTTTGAACGGTTTTTTGGTCGAGTGACGCACCTGTTCGCGGTCTTTCTGGGCGCGTGTGCCCTGGCGGGCATTGGCCTGAAAAGCGACCACCATCTGGTGCACCAGATCTTCGTTGTAGGCGCGACCAAAAACGGTTTCTGGCGCGTCAAATTTTGACGTGGCCTGACCCTGGTCATTGAGGAGTTCGAGCTGCATCAGTTCGCTCCTTTCGCGGTAACAATTTCTGCCTTGGCCTTGACCGCCGGGCGAACGGTGACAAAACCACCGGCTGAACCGGGAATCGCCCCTTTGATCATCAGCAACTGGCGCGTTGCGTCAACGCGGATCACATCGAGGTTTTGCGTCGTGACCGTATCGACACCCAAGTGGCCAGTCATGCGTTTGCCAGGAAACACGCGACCCGGATCCTGCGCCATGCCGATCGAGCCCGGAACATTGTGCGAACGGCTGTTGCCGTGCGATGCCCGTTGCGACTTCATGTGGTGGCGCTTGATGGTACCGGCAAAGCCCTTGCCGATGGTGGTTCCCTGCACGTCAACTTTTTGACCGGCAGAAAACACCGCGGTCACAGGCACTGCGGCACCGGCCTGGTACTGCGCAGCCACGTCGGCACTGATGCGGAATTCCTGGATGATTTCACCGGCTTGAACGCCGGCTTTGGCCAGATGGCCTGCGCTGGGTTTGTTGACACGCGAAGCTTTCCGCGCGCCAAAAGTCAGCTGCAAGGCAACATAGCCATCGACTTCTTGGGTTTTGACCTGGGTCACTCGGTTGTTTGACACATCCACCACCGTGACAGGAACTGAATCCCCATCATCGGTGAACAGGCGCATCATGCCTACCTTGCGGCCCAGCAACCCCAGGGAGTTGCTCAGACTCATTATTTTCTCCGTTACTCTCACCACGACAACTTCAATTGGCTGACGTGTTTTGGCGTGAGAGACTGTTGATAAAACCCCGTCCCATAGCGGGCGAGGCTGGCGATTATAGCGCAGCCAATGACGACTGCGCCGACTGGTTTACTGCAACTTGATCTCGACATCCACGCCGGCTGGCAGATCCAGCTTCATCAGGGCATCGACCGTCTTGTCGGTGGGATCGACGATGTCCATCAGACGTTGATGGGTGCGAATTTCAAACTGGTCGCGGCTGGTCTTGTTGACGTGCGGCGAGCGCAGGATATCAAAACGCCGCATGCGGGTGGGCAGCGGCACCGGGCCTTTGACAATCGCCCCGGTGCGCTTGGCGGTATCGACAATTTCGCTGGCTGACTGGTCGATCAACTTGTAGTCAAACGCTTTCAGACGAATACGGATTTTTTGTTTGGTAGCCATAGTGTTCCTTAATCTGTCCCCCAATTTACGCAATAACTTTAGCCACGACACCGGCACCGACCGTCTTGCCGCCTTCGCGGATGGCAAAAC
>JAVHQY010000111.1:0-2910 GCA_036171375.1 Rhodoferax sp.
CGGCCATTGATCCATAAAGAGTGGGCGCACCAGTTCGACCGCGTTGGTCAGTGGCAACCAGCTTGAGATGGTTTGTACCAACACCGGCAATTGTTCGAGCGGAAAAAAAATGCCGCTCAAAAACATCATGGGTGTCAGAAACAGCGTGAAGTAATAGGTGAAAAAATCGTAGCCCTGAGCCAGCGCATTGAAGATCAGTGCAATGCAACTGAAAGTCACGCCCACGCCCAGCAACACCGGCCAGGCCACCAGCAGTTTGGGGCTGTAGCTGATGCCCAGGCCAAGCATCACGCCCAGAATGGCGGTGACGGTAAACAGCGACTTGAAAGCCGCCCACAGCATCTCGGCCAGCACGATGTCGTCGAGGTTGATCGGTGCGTTCATGATGCCGTCCCAGGTTTTTTGTACGTGCATGCGCGAAAACGCTGAGTACAGCGCCTCAAAACTGGCGGCGTTCATGGCGCTCATGCAGATCGAGCCACTGGCCAGAAAAAGAATGTAGGGCACTTGCACCGCGCCCTGTGCTCCAGGCAGCGTGACCTGTCCCACCAGCGCGCCCATGCCGTAGCCGAAAGCCACCAGCCACATCAGCGGCTCGGCAATATTGCCCACCAGACTTGGAATGGCGAGCTTGCGCCAGACCAGCAGGTTGCGCAGAAACACCGGCCACCAGCGCATCGAGAGTTCCGGTGCACGCCAGACGCTGAGCTGGCCGGATCGATTGATGGGTGCAATCATGCGTCCTGCCGGATTTGCCGGCCCGTGAGTTTGAGAAACAGGTCCTCAAGATTGGCGGGCCGGTGCAGCGTGCGAAGTTGCGGATAAGCGGCCAGTTCCCGTAGCAGCGGTGCTGCGTTGTCGGTGTAAAAAAATGCGGTCTCGCCGCTGACTTCGACGCGAGCGGCCAGCGCTTTCAAGTGCGAGTTGACCAGGGTCAGCGCGCCGCTGCCAAAGACTTCCACCACATCGCGTTCAAGATGCTGCTTGATCAAATCACGCGGCTTGCCCTGCGCAATTTCCTTGCCATGGTCAAGCACCAGCAGGCGCGAACACAGGCGTTCGGCCTCGTCCATGAAATGCGTCGTCAGCAGGATCGATTTGCCCTCTTGCAGCAGCAGTTGCAGGCGCTCCCACATCAGGTGACGCGCTTGCGGATCAAGCCCGGTGGTGGGCTCATCAAGCAGCAACAGGCGCGGGTTGTTCACCAGTGCGCGCGCCAAACTCAGCCGGCGTTTCATACCCCCCGAGAGTTCGCCAGGCTTGGCAGCGGCTTTGTGCGTGAGCGAGGCAAATTCCAGCAGCGCCGGAATACGCTCGCGGATTTGCGCGTCTTTCATGCCGAAATAGCGCCCATAGACCAACAGATTTTCGGCACACGAAAAATCGGGATCCAGCGTGTCGATCTGACTGACCACGCCGAGCTGCGCCTTGATCGCCAGCGCATCGCGCGGCATTTGCAGCGTCGGCCCGCCCGGCTGCAAAAAATAGTTGATCTGGCCCGCTGCGGGAACGCTTAGCCCAAGACCCATGCGGATCGTTGTGGTTTTGCCGGCACCGTTGGGACCAATGATGCCAAGACATTCGCCGGCCGCAATCTGGAACGACAAATCATCGACGACGATAGTGTCGCCATAATGTTTGCTCAGGTGGCTGACTTCAAACAGTGTGGTGGGCGCAGGGATAGACATAAATCCTATTGTGCCGTATGTGCCAACCGCCGAGATCGACACGGGTCAACGGCCGCACTCAATTTGGTTGGAGGTATTGACCTTATCAATCGTAGGGATTATGCTGACCCACGTGGACTCCTTTTCGAGGATGGTGTTGGCTCAGAGTTTTGCCAGGTCAAGTTCATCATTGCCTGGCAGCCGATGAGGGACGGATTGCCCTCCGATTGAGGTAAAAATCATGAGCAAATTTTGGTTTTCAGCGCAGCAGGTACTGTGCGCCTGTTCCCGTCTGTTGTGTTCGGGTATCGAATGGGCGCTCCCATGGCGCAGCGTGGTGGCCGTTTTGGTGCTAGCCGTCGGTGGGCTGCCTTGTCTTACTGCCTCAGCCCAGACCGCCGGGCCGGTCGGGACCAAGTTTTCAGTTGCCAGCGGTTGGGCCGGGATCAGCAGTGCTTCCGATGGCAACAATTTTCTTGTCGCCCTGGGAAGTGATCCGACTGTTGCCAGGGTGGCAGCCCAGTTGGTCTCACACGACGGCACCCGGATTGGTTCGCCCATCGCGCTCGGCACGAACGGCCAATCCTGCTGTGCCGCCGGCGTGGCATTTGATGGCACCAACTATTTGGTGGTATGGGAAGACGATCAGGGAATCAAAAACAGCTCAAGTCCTTTTGCGGTGCATGGCCGTTTCATCAGCACCGCCGGGGTGCCGGTTGGATCGGATTTGACGTTGACAACTCCGGGCATATATTTCGATGGTGTGAGCATGCTGGCCTACGCGGGTGGCAAATACTTGCTGACATACACTCGCCTGATCAACCCCCAGCTGGGGGAAGACTCGACCAATCGTTACATCGCCGGCCGTCTCATTGCCCCCGATGGTACTTTGGGCGCTGAATTTCGTATCAGCGGTGGTTTTGGTGCCCGCAGCGGTGTGACAACCAACGGCGAAAACTTCTTTGTCGTCTGGGGTGAAGACTCCAAAGACTACGAGGTGCGGGGCCGATTTGTGACTCCAGGCGGTGTACTGCTCAATGAGATTTCAATCAACGCTAGTACGGCACCGAGCGACAACCCCGTTGCTGTTTCCTTTGACGGCACCAATTACATGGTGGTGTGGAACGACATGAGCCCCCGGGATGTAAACGGCTACAGCGCTACAGGCCATGCATTTGCTCAGCGCATCAGCGTTGCTGACGGATCATTGGTTGGTGCTGTTATTGAGGTCAGCACCGATCCT
>JAVHQY010000112.1:0-2880 GCA_036171375.1 Rhodoferax sp.
GGCATCCGTGACGGTCTGGCTGGATCGCCATCCACGGCGTATTTTTTCCCTGCTGGGCATCGTGTGCCTGTGCATGCTCGCCTTCGGGCAATACTTGCAACACGCCCTGGGCGTTGAACCTTGCCCGATGTGCATCGTTCAGCGCTACGCCGTGATTGCGGTGGGAATTTTCGCCGTTGCAGGTGCCGTGGGCCGACAGCGCAGAGTTCACCTGACGGCGGCGGCGTTGCTGCTGTGTAGCGCCGGCTTCGGTGCTTATGTTGCCGCTCGACAAAGCTGGTTGCAGTGGTATCCACCCGAGTTTCAAAGTTGCGGCCGTGATTTTTATGGAATGATCGAAAGCTTTCCATTGCAGCGCGCCATACCGATGATTTTCAAGGGTAGCGGCGATTGCAGCAAGGTTGACTGGAGCTTTTTGGGCGGCTCGCTGGCCAATTGGTCATTCGTCTTCTTTGTGGCTTTCGCGCTGCTTGCGCTGGGCTTGATCGTCTGCCAAGCCAAATCGCGCCAGGTCTGACTCGCCCGCGTTGCGCGGCCTGAGCGGGCGTGGTGCCGAATCTCAGAGCTTTTTCACCAGCACCTGGCTCTTGCGATCCCAGTTGTATTTGCGTTTGCGCGCATCGGGCAGCCAGTCCGGATCCACCAGCTCAAAACCGCGTTTCAGGAACCAGTGGGTGGTGCGCGTGGTGAGCACGAAGATGCTGGCCAGACCGGCAGCCCTGGCACGCTGCTCAATTCGTTTTAGGATGCGCTCGCCGTCACCCTCGCCTTGCACCTGGGGTGAGACCGTGAGCGCCGCCATCTCCGCCGTGCGCGCCTCCGGGTACGGGTACAGAGCGGCGCAGGCAAAAATCACACCATCGTGTTCGATCACCGTATAGAGCCCGATATCACGTTCAATTTCTGTGCGGCTGCGCTTGACCAGTGTGCCGTCTTTTTCGAACGGCTCGATCAGTTGCAAAATGCCGCCGGCATCATCGACCGAAGCCTCGCGCAGACTTTCGAGTTTTTCATCCACCACCATGGTACCGATGCCATCGTGCACGTACACTTCCAGCAAGATTGAACCATCGACGGCAAACGGAATGATGTGGCTGCGCTCAACTCCGCCCTTGCAGGCCTGCACGCAGTGCTGCAAATAAAAAGCGGTGTCGGTGGGGTGATTGGCAGCGGGCAAATCAGCCAACATTTTCTCGGCCTGCACCAGCGGCAGCTCGGTATTGATCGGGTTGTCAACCGCCTCTGGCAGCTCGGGATGCAGCCGAATGCCGGGAACCTCTGTGACGAAGATCAGTTTGTCGGCTTGCAGTGCGATGGCAACCGAAGTGGCAACTTCTTCCATCGTCAGGTTGAAGGCTTCACCGGTGGGTGAAAAACCAAACGGCGACAGCAGCACCATGGCACCAAAGTCGAGCGAGCGCAAAATGCCTGCGGTATCGACCTTGCGTACCAGGCCGGACGACTGAAAATCAACGCCATCGACGATGCCGATCGGGCGCGCGGTGAGAAAGTTGCCGGAAATCATGCGCACCGTCGAGCCGGCCATCGGCGTGTTGGGCAAGCCCTGACTGAACGCCGCCTCAATCTCGTAGCGCAATTGACCGGCAGCCTCCTGGGCACAGTCGAGCGAGATTTCATCGGTAATGCGCATGCCGTGGGAATAGCTCGAACAGTGACCCTTGGCTTTGAGCTGCTCGTTGACCTGCGGTCGAAAACCGTGCACCAGCACGATTTTTACGCCCATGCTTTGAATCATTGCCAAATCCTGCGCCAGGTGCTGGAGCTTGCCGGCAGCAATCGCCTCGCCCGCAATTGCCACCACAAAAGTCTGGTTGCGAAACTTGTGAATGTAGGGCGCGACCGACCTGAACCAGGGAACGAAAGTGAAGTTGAAAACTGAAGACATGGATGCCTGCGGTGATGAAGCATCAGTTTAATGCCGAATAGTGGTGCCTCGGCGGCAGTTGGCGGCTGTTGGCCTTTTCACCCGATTGAACGGGTGGAATTGCCTATCCACTAAAATCTGCCACTTTCATCCTTTCGTCGAAGTTCAAAAATGACTCATGTTGTCACCGAATCCTGTATCAAGTGCAAGTACACCGATTGCGTTGATGTTTGCCCCGTGGATTGTTTTCGTGAAGGCCCAAATTTTTTGACGATTGATCCCGATGAATGCATTGATTGCGCAGTGTGCATTCCAGAGTGTCCGGTGAATGCCATTTACGCCGAAGAAGATGTGCCAAAAGACCAGCAGCACATGACCAAGATCAACGCCGAACTGGCCCGCCTGCCAGGCTGGAAAACCATCACCAAGCGCAAGTCACCGCTGCCCGATGCCGAGGAGTGGAAGGACAAGACTGGCAAGCTCCAGCACCTGATTCGCTAACTCTGCCCGAATTGCATTCCTGTGCGAAGTCATCAAAACCCCATAGAAGCCGATGCCGTCATCGTCGGTGCCGGTCCGGTCGGGCTGTTCCAGGTGTTTGAGTTGGGCCTGCTGGAAATCAAGGCTCATGTGATTGATTCGCTGGCCTATCCCGGCGGCCAGTGTGTTGAGCTCTACCCCGACAAGCCGATTTACGATATTCCCGCGGTGCCGGTTTGCACCGGGCGTGAACTCACTGCCAACCTGCTCAAACAGATTGAACCATTTGGTGCCATTTTTCACTATGGGCAGGAAGTGAGCGTGGTTGAGCGCCAAACCGATGGCCGGTTTTTCGTTGCCACTTCCAGAGGCACCCGTTTTCTGACAAAAACTATTTTTATCGCTGCTGGTGTGGGTGCCTTCCAGCCACGCACGCTCAAAGTCGATGGCCTGGAAGCTTTTGAAGACTCACAGCTCTTTTACCGGGTTCGCAACCCGGCCGATTTTGCCGGCAA
>JAVHQY010000113.1:0-13531 GCA_036171375.1 Rhodoferax sp.
ATCACTGCAACGCAGTTCGATGCCACAGGCGATAGGGAGCACCGGGTTATCGGGGTCAGAGCCCGATTCGGTACAGTCAAATTGGCAAGCTCGCAAGCACAGCCCCGAATCTGGATCCGACCCCAATAGCCCTTGTTGGCCAGCTCGCAAGTCGTGGTCCGGCCCCGACTTCGCCATGACAGGCCACGATCCTGGCAAGGCGACTTGGCAAGCTACTTCAGCGCTTTAAAGCGCATGCGCTTGGGTTTGGCACCCTCTTCGCCCAGGCGCTTGCGCTTGTCGGCCTCATACTCATGGTAATTGCCATCAAAGAAAGTCCACTGGCTGTCGCCCTCGCAGGCCAGGATATGGGTGGCAATGCGGTCCAGAAACCAGCGGTCGTGGCTGATCACCATGATCGAGCCGGCAAATTCCAGCAATGCTTCTTCCAGCGCACGCAGCGTCTCCACGTCGAGGTCGTTGGAGGGTTCGTCGAGCATCAGCACGTTGCCGCCGGCAATCAGGGTCTTGGCCAGGTGCAAGCGCCCGCGTTCGCCGCCGGAGAGCATGCCAACGCGCTTTTGCTGATCCGCCCCATTGAAGTTGAAACGACCGCAATAGGCCCGACTGGCCATCTGGAATTTGCCGACGTTGAGGATGTCGAGCCCGCCCGAGACATCTTCCCAAACCGTTTTCTCGTTACTCAGCTCATCACGACTCTGGTCAACAAACGCCATTTTCACGGTGCCACCGATTTTGACTTCGCCACTGTCGGATTTTTGCTGCCCGGAAATCATGCGAAACAGCGTTGACTTGCCGGCACCATTGGGACCAATGATGCCCACAATAGCGCCAGCCGGCACCTTGAAGCTGAGCTTGTCAATCAGCAAGCGCTCACCGAACGATTTACTGACATTGACAAATTCAATGACTTCATTGCCCAGGCGTTCGGCCACCGGAATAAAAATCTCGTTGGTCTCATTGCGCTTCTGGTATTCAAAATCTGACAGCTCTTCAAACCGCGCCAGCCGTGCCTTGCTCTTGGCCTGGCGGGCTTTGGGGTTCTGGCGCGACCACTCAAGCTCTTTCTTGAGTGCCTTGGCGCGCGATTCCTCGCCTTTTTGCTCTTGCGCCAGGCGCTCCTGCTTTTGTTCCATCCAGGCGCTGTAATTGCCTTTGTAGGGAATGCCGGCACCGCGGTCGAGTTCCAGAATCCACTCGGCCGCGTTGTCCAGAAAATAGCGGTCATGGGTGATCGCGACCACCGTGCCGGGGTAGCGTTTCAAAAACTGTTCCAGCCAATCGACCGATTCCGCATCGAGGTGGTTGGTGGGCTCATCGAGCAGCAGCATGTCGGGCTTGGACAACAACAGGCGGCACAGCGCCACGCGGCGTTTTTCGCCACCTGACAGAACGCCAATCACGGCCTCCCAAGGCGGCAGGCGCAGCGCATCGGCAGCAATTTCAAGCTGGTGTTCGGAGTCGGTGCCGGCACTGCCAATAATCGCTTCAAGGTGGCCCTGCTCTTCAGCGAGTTTCTCAAAATCGGCACCTTCTTCAGCATAAGCGGCATAAATTTCTTCCAGTCGCGCTTTCGCCGCCAGCACATGGCCCATGCCGGCTTCAATGCACTCACGCACGGTTTGCGCGGAATCGAGTTGGGGCTCCTGCGGCAAATAGCCAATGTTGAGCCCGGCCATCGCAATCGCTTCGCCTTCAAACTCCTTGTCCACACCGGCCATGATCTTGAGCAGCGTCGATTTGCCAGAACCGTTGGTGCCGAGCACGCCAATCTTGGCTCCCGGGAAAAAACTTAGCGAGATGTCTTTGAGAATGAACTTTTTCGGCGGCACAATTTTGCCGAGATGGTTCATGGAAAATACGTATTGGGCCATTGCGTTGCTGTCAGGTTGGAAAGTGGAGGGATTGCATTATCCGAGATTGTTCATTAGGGTTCGGAGGGCAGGCGGATGCAGTGGCGAGGCAGTTTTGTCCTGACTGAGGCATCCATAGCTTGTGCTATGGACAACGAAGAAGGGCAAAAATGGCCGCCAATGCGCCGCTTGCACCCAAACAGCACCGAAGGTGCGCCTAATGGATAATCTCGGATTATCGGTGCATCGTCCACCGGGCGCGGTTAGTTGCCTGGCAGCAAGCCCCAGCGCGCCAACGCGGCGCTGTCGCTGGAGCGCGCATCGACCCAGCGCCAACCACTGGCGGTCAGCTCATTTTTCCAAAACGGTGCTTGCGTTTTCAGATAATCGATCAAAAACTCGCAGGCCAAAAAGCTTTGGTGGCGGTGCGCTGAAGTCACTGCCACCAGCACGATCTGATCCAGCGGCTGCAAGCGGCCAACGCGGTGTATCACACGCGCACCATAGATGTCAAAGCGTTGCTGCGCCTGTTCTATCATGGCTTCGATCGATTTTTCGGTCATGCCAGGGTAGTGTTCCAGCTCCAGAGCGTTGATCGCCTCGGGGGTGCCCGCTGTTTGCTCGCGTACGGTGCCGACAAAACTGCAAACAGCACCGACGCGCGAGTCGTGCGCGCGCAGCGCAGCCACTTCGGCGCTCAAATCAAAGTCGGCAGTTTGAATGCTGACGCGCGCCAGCGGTGAAGATGAATTCATGCAACACCCGGATGCGCTTAGCCACCCGTTACCGGCGGGAAAAAAGCCACTTCAGCACCATCGGTCAACGGTGCCGATTCCTCGCACATGACCTGATTCAATGCCATGCGCAGCACCTGGCCTCGAGCCAGCGCGCTGGCGTGGCGGTCGCTGCGCGAGAGCAACTGTTGGCGCAACGCCGCCATGGTTGGCGCCGAAGTTTCAACCGCTTCGCTGGCGACACCGATCGCTTCACGAATCGAAGCAAAATATTTCACGCTGACTTTCATGAAAGTAGCTCCGAAAAAGAAATGAATTGAACCATCTCACCGCGGGCGATGGTTTGCCCGCCAGGGTTGTCCACCAGCCCGTCGCCCCACACCGCCGATGTCAAGACACCCGAACTCTGGTTGGGAAACAGGTCCACACCGCCGTCGGCGCTGCGCCGGACACGCAAAAATTCGCGCCGCTTGTCGGCACGTGGCCAGTCGAAATTGGCGCGCACCAAAGCAATCGCAACGTCGAGCTTGCTGGCCCCCTGGAGCTTGAGCAAGAAGGGCCGCACCAGCAGCAAGAAGGTGACGAAACTCGACACCGGGTTGCCTGGCAAGCCAATGAAGTGCGCCCCCAGCACTTGGCCGTAGGCAAACGGCTTGCCCGGCTTGATGGCAATCTGCCACAAATCGAGCCGTCCCAACGATTCAACGGCGGGTTTGACGTGATCTTCTTCACCGACCGAGACACCCCCACTGGTCAAAATCAAATCGTTGCCAGTGGCTGCAGCGCGCAAGGCTTGCACGGTGGCATCGAGTCGGTCCGGTACGATGCCCAGGTCGCTGACTTCACAACCGATGCGCTGCAACATGGCACGCAGAAAAAACCGGTTCGAGTTGTAGATGGAGCCGGGTGCCAATTGCTGCGGCGGCACTGCACCTGGCATGACCAGTTCGTTGCCGGTGGAAAACAGTGCCACCCTGGGGCGGCGGCGCAGCGGCAGAAAGTCCAGGCCGATGCTCGCTGCCAATCCGAGTTCAGCCGCTGTCAAGCGGCGACCGCGCGGCAAAATGACCTCGCCTTGGCGGATGTCCTCACCGGCTCGGCGAATCCACTGTCCCGGCGTTGGCAGCGCCTTGATGCGCACGCCGACCCGGGCATCAGGCAGGGTGCAAGTTTCACAGTCCTCCTGCATCAGCACGGCATCGGCTCCGGCCGGTAGCGGTGCGCCGGTAAAGATACGTGCCGCCGTGCCCGGCTGTAGCGCCGCACCGCAATCGCCGGCCGCGATGCGCTGCGACAACGGCAACTCGACCGCCCTACTCTGCGTCCAGGCCTGGTGCACGTCGGTGCAGCGAACGGCATAACCATCCATGGAACTGTTGTCCAGCGCCGGCACGTTCAGCGCCGCAACCAAGTCTTGCGCCAGCACGCGACGATCGCCGTCAAAGGTTGAGACCAGTTCCTGGGAATCAATCACAGTCACTTGATCCAACAATTCGAACAAGGCCTGATCGAGCGAGCGCAGCGGCTTGCGCGGTGCAGCCGTCTTCACTGCGTCAGCTCCGAGGGGTAGTCAAAGCGCTGTTGCCGCGCCAGCAGCCAATCGGCCAACGCCGCAGCGTCGTTTAGATCGAGCACCGGCAACGCCGTGGCCCGCGGCAACTGCTGTGGCGAATCGGTGGCAATGGCAACCACGAAAGGATCGTCCGGATAACGCACTGTGGGCGAGGATGGCATCCGCCAGACTTCGATCTTCAACAAGTCCGCCTCCTTGTAACCCTCTACCAGCACCCAATCGACGGCCGGGTCGAGCTCAGCGATCAGTTGATGAACGCTGAGCTGCTGTTCGGCAGCAAACTCGCGCATCAACGCCAGCCGCTTGTTCGATGCCACCACCACTTCGAAAGCACCGGCTTCGCGATGGCGATAGCTGTCCTTGCCAACCTGGTCGATGTCAAAACGGTGGTGGGCGTGCTTGACCACCGAGACGCGCAGTCCGCGCCGTCGCAACTCGGCGATCAGTCGCTCAAGCAAAAACGTTTTTCCGGAACCGGAAAAACCGGCAAAACCGACGACTTTCATGCGCAGTGCCCGCCGATATAGGTCTTGAGGATGGTCACATCAGCAGCCATGCGTTGCACCCGCCTGGGTTGCTGTTCGAGCCCCGCAAACCGCGCTGGCCGCTGTGGTTCGCGTCCAATGGCTTGCACCAGTGTGGCTGAGAACTTGACCGGCAGCGCAGTCTCGAGCGCGATCATCGGCACCTCACTTTGCAGGTGCTCGCGCGCCACCTTGACCGCATCTGCGGTGTGCGGGTCGATCATGGTGTCAAAGCGCTCAAAGCTGTCTTTGATAGTGGCCAGGCGGTCCTGATGCGAGCTGCGGCCGCTGACAAAACCGAACCGCCGTGTCAATTGACTGAACGCCGGGTGCACGCTCAAATCAAAAGCGCCAACGCGGCTGAGCGTGTCGGCAAACAGCGTTTTGACACGCGCGCTGTCACGTCCGAGCAGGTCAAAGACAAAGCGTTCAAAATTGCTGGCTTTGGAGATGTCCATCGATGGGCTCGATGTCTCGAACGTCTCGGCGCTGGAGCGAACGCGGTAAACGCCGGTTCTGAAAAACTCGTCAAGCACGTCGTTTTCGTTCGTTGCGACCACCAGCCGGGCAATCGGCAGCCCCATCATGCGAGCAATGTGGCCAGCGCAAACGTTGCCAAAATTGCCACTGGGAACGGTGAAGCTGACTTTTTGCCCGCCCTGCTCGTCCGCCGCCACGCTGGCGTTCTCCGTAGCCTGGAAGTAGCCCGCAAAGTAATACACCACTTGCGCCAACAAGCGCGCCCAGTTGATCGAGTTGACGCTGCCAATGTGGAAGCAGCGTTTGAACTCCAGATCACTACTGACAGCCTTGACCAGATCCTGGCAATCGTCAAAAACACCTTCAATGGCGATATTGTGGATATTGGCATCCATCAGGCTGAACATCTGGGCCTGCTGGAATTCGCTCATGCGACCCAGCGGGCTGGTCATGAAAACCCGTATGTTTTGTTTGCCGCGCATGGCATATTCGGCCGCGCTGCCGGTATCACCGCTGGTCGCACCCAGAATATTGAGGTAGCTGCCGCGGCGCGCCAGCTCATACTCGAACAAATTGCCCAGCAACTGCATGGCCAGGTCTTTGAACGCCAGCGTCGGGCCGTTGGCCAGCGCTTGCAGCCACAGCCCCGGCTCCAGCGGGCGCAGCGGAACGATCAGCTCGCTGCCAAACACCGCAGCGTGATAGGTTTTATCACAAATCGAGCGCAGTGCCGCAGCCGGGATGTCGTCGATGTAGAGCGACAAAATTTCAAACGCCAGCGCGCTGTAACCCTGCTGCCGGTAAACACCGCGCCAACGCGCCAGCGTCGCCGCGTCGATCTGCGGATAGACCTCGGGCAAGTACAAGCCACCGTCCGGTGCCAGTCCTTCGAGCAGGATTTCACAAAAACTTTTACGGCTGGGGTCGCCGCGGGTGGATAAATATTTCATCCCGCCAGTTCCTCTTTGCGAATGCGTGTAATGGGTTCCAGCACCGTCGGCAGTGATTGCATTTGCGCGATGGCCTGGTTCATTTTGGCTTCGACACAATCATGCGTCAAAATGATGACATCGGTCTGCGCCACCTTGCTCGCGCCGCTGGCCGGCACGTCATCGGCTTCGCGCTGTAGCACGGCATCGATGCTGATGCCGGCCTCGGCCAGAATGCCGGTTACTTTGGCCAGCACCCCGGTTTCATCGGCCACGCGCAAGCGCAGGTAGTAGCTGGTGATCACCTCGGCCATGGGCAGCACGCGCAAATCGCTCATGGCGTTGGGCTGAAAAGCCAGATGCGGCACGCGCTGCGCCGCATCGGCGGTGTGCAGCCGGGTGATGTCCACCAGATCCGCAATCACCGAGCTGGCAGTCGGCTCAGAGCCCGCGCCCTTGCCGTAATAGAGGGTGGTGCCGACGGCATCACCTTGCACCATGACCGCATTCATGGCACCTTCCACATTGGCAATCAAGCGCTTGACCGGCACCAGGCAGGGATGAACGCGCAGTTCGATGCCAGCCTGGCGCCGCTTGGTGATGCCCAGCAACTTGATGCGATAACCCAGTTGCTCGGCGTAGCGGATATCGGCCGCGCTGAGCTTGCTGATGCCTTCGACATAGGCTTTGTCGAACTGCACCGCAATGCCAAACGCAATTGCCGACATCAAGGTGGCCTTGTGCGCAGCATCAATGCCTTCAATGTCAAATACCGGATCGGCCTCAGCGTAACCCAGTCGCTGCGCTTCACGCAGCGCCACGTCAAAATCCAGGCCCTTGTCACGCATCTCAGACAAAATGAAATTGGTGGTGCCATTGATGATGCCGGCAACCCACTCGATGCTGTTGGCGGTCAGCCCCTCACGCAGGGCCTTGATGATGGGGATGCCGCCCGCCACCGCCGCCTCGAACGCCACCATCACACCGCGGCGCGAGGCAGCGGCAAAAATCTCGGTACCGTGCAGCGCCAGCAATGCCTTGTTAGCAGTCACCACGTGCTTGCCGGCGGCAATCGCCTCCAGCACCAACGTGCGGGCAATGCCGCAGCCGCCAATCAGCTCGATCACGATGTCAATGTCCGGGTTGGCAATGACCTCGCGCGCATCGCTCACCACCCGCACGCCGGGGCCAGCCTGCGCCTGCGCCCGCGCCAGATCAAGATCTGCCACCATGCTGATTTCTATGCCGCGACCCGCGCGTCCTTTGATTTCAGCCTGATTGCGCCGCAGCACCTTCAACGTTCCGGAGCCCACCACGCCCAACCCCAACAAACCCGCTTGAATCGGCTTCATGACTTCAGTTGCAATGGCTGCCACGGTAGGCCTCCAAAAAAACGGCCAAGCGTCCGATCGCTTCGCGCAGGTCATCTTCGTGCGGCAGAAAAACAATGCGAAAGTGGTCCGGTGTCGGCCAGTTGAAGCCGGTACCCTGAACCAGCATGACACGGGTTTGCTGCAACAGCTCGAGAAAAAACTGCTGATCGTCGGCAATCGGGTACAGCCCCGGATCAAGGCGTGGAAACATGTACAAGGCGGCCGACGGCTTGACGCAAGTCACACCCGGAATGGCACAGATCAGCTCGTACGCCAAGTCGCGCTGGCGCCGCAAACGCCCGCCTTCGCACACCAGATCGTTGATGCTCTGATAACCCCCCAGTGCCGTCTGGATCGCCCACTGGCCGGGTACGTTCGAGCACAGGCGCATGTTGGAGAGCATGTTGAGGCCTTCAATGTAATCACTGGCCAATTTCTTGTCACCAGAAATGACCATCCAGCCAGCGCGGTAACCACACGAACGGTAACTCTTGGAGAGCGAATTGAACGACAGCGTCAGCACGTCACGAGACAAACTCCCCAGCGCCGTATGGCGAGCACCGTCGTAGAGCATCTTGTCATAGACTTCATCGGCAAAAATCACCAGTCCGTGTTCACGCGCGATCGCCACCACCGCCTGCAACAGCTCATCGCTGTAAATGGCCCCGGTCGGGTTGTTGGGATTGATGACGACAATGCCCTTGGTACGCGGGGTGATTTTGGCCTGAATGTCAGCCAGGTCTGGCATCCAGCCTTGTGTCTCATCACACAGGTAATGCACCGGTGTTCCGCCCGAGAGGCTCGCCGCCGCCGTCCAAAGCGGATAGTCCGGCGACGGCAACAACAACTCATCACCGTTGTCGAGCAACGCATTGGTGGCCATCACAATCAGCTCACTGGCGCCGTTGCCGAGGTAAATATCATCGAGCGTGACACCTTTGATGCCCTGCTGCTGGGTGTAGTGCATCACCGCCTTGCGTGCCGCGAAAATGCCCTTGCTGTCCGAGTAACCGGCCGAATTTGGCAGATTGCGGATCATGTCTTGCTGGATTTCCTGTGGCGCATCAAAGCCAAACACGGCCAGGTTGCCAATATTGAGCTTGATGATTTGCTGCCCCTCTTCTTCCATCTGACGCGCGGCATCCATGATGGGGCCTCGAATGTCGTAGCAGACGTTGGCGAGTTTGGCTGACTTTTTAATGCTTCTCAAATGACCTCCACAGATCGGTGTTGACTTTTATAATTTAACCACAGTTCCAGCGCATGCCACGCCGCACAGCGCTGGGTGTGCACGCCAACCACGGATTTGCAAAATGAAACTTGAGGCCGACCGCATCGATGCGCCTTTCATCCACGCCTACGGCCGGGGCTGGATAGCCATCGGCGACAGCAGGATTTGCAGCAGCCTCGTGCTCGATTCGCGCGGTCAGCGCTTCACATGGCCCTGCCAACGCTTTGAAGAATTGCGCACCGAGCACTTTGCCCAGCTCGCCGCGTTGGGCAGCGGGCTGGTTATTTTTGGCAGCGGTGAACGGCTGCGCTTTCCCGCTGCGGCCTTGATTCAGGACTTGATCCGGCTCCAGATCGGCATCGAAACCATGGATACCCAGGCCGCTTGCCGAACCTACAACGTGCTGGCTGGCGAAGGTCGCCATGTAGTGCTGGCAGTGCTGCTGGAAAGCACTGCGGCCACCGACATCCAACCGCTTTGACCGCACCGCCGGAGTGCCCAACGGGCAACCCTAGTTTGACCAAACGGTGTTGAGAACGCACATTTTGCGGGTAAAATGACGCTTTGAACCGGGGTGCGCTTGAGCGTTGTCACTGAAAAGTGCGCGTCATAGGCTAGCCGGACGCACCCCGTCACACGAGATTTAAAAACCATGGCGATTGTTGTTAATAAACCCATCCCTGAATTTGAATCAGAGGCCACCAGCGGCATCAAAGTCACCAACACCTCTCACCTCGGAAAAACCGTCGTCCTGTATTTCTACCCCAAGGACAACACCCCTGGCTGCACCACCGAAGCGATGCAGTTCCGTGACAAGTACAAGGATTTTGTCAAGGCTGGTGCCACGGTTTTTGGCGTATCACGCGACAACATGCGCTCGCACGACGAATTCAAAGGCAAACTTGAATTGCCGTTTGAGCTGATCGCCGACACGGAAGAAAAAATGTGCCACATGTTTGGTGTCGTCAAAAACAAAATTATGTATGGCAAGAAAGTCAAGGGCATTGAACGCAGCACATTTCTGATTGGTCCCGATGGCACGCTCAAGCAAGAGTGGCGCGGTCTGAAGGTCCCGGGCCACGTGGACGAAGTAATCAAGGCAGTGAAAGCACTCAATCGGGTCGCCGAACTGGTTTAACCCGTTTGAGTCAGGCTCTTCACCCCCTCACTATCTCCCGAGCCGCCCTGACCCATGGCGGTTTTTTTGCTGTTGAACCGCCCCCCGCTTCGCCGCCCTTCACTTCATGCCACTGCCAACTGCTCCTGCCAAACGCGCTGCACTGTTGTCCGAATGTGACTACGAACTGGTAGCCCGCCGGGTGGCGCGACCGCACCGGGCAGTGAGCGCCGCAACGCCGACGATTGCCATGCCAGCGCCAGTCGCCGCTACAGCTGCACCACAACACGCAACACTGTCAGTAGCCCGGGTGGGCAGCAACAAGGCAAAAAAAGTTGCTGCCACCGGTGTGAGCAAGCTTTTCGTGCTCGACACCAACGTGCTGCTGCACGATCCAAGCAGTCTGTTCCGTTTCGAAGAACACGATATTTTTCTGCCGATGATCGTCCTTGAAGAGCTCGATGCCCACAAGAAAGGGATGAGCGAAGTGGCACGCAACGCGCGCCAGGCAAGTCGCTCGCTGGATGCGTTGGCAGGGCATCAGGACAGCGATATCAACGCCGGTTTGCCGCTTGCCAGCAGCGGTCACAAGGAAGCTGGCGGCAAGCTATTTTTTCAGACCCAATTGCTCGACTACTCACTGCCGACCAGTCTGCCTGCGGGTATCGCCGACAACCAGATACTGGGGGTGGTCAAAGCCTTGCGCACGCAGCAGGCCGGACGCGAGGTGGTGCTGGTTTCCAAAGACATCAACATGCGCGTCAAGGCGCGCGCGCTGGCGCTGGCCACCGACGATTACCAGAACGACAAGACGCTCAACGATGACGACTTGCTGTATGGCGGTTCGCTGGCCCTGCCAGCCAACTTCTGGCGCACACACGGCAAGACGGTGGAAAGCTGGCAGCAGGGCGTGCACACTTTTTACCGCGTCAGCGGGCCACTGATCCCGAGCTTGTTGATCAACCAGTTTGTTTACCTGGAGCTGCCGGGGGAGCCCAGTCTGCATGCCAAAGTGACCGAGATTCGGGGCAAAACAGCGGTCTTCAAAACACTCAAGGATTACAGCCACCTGAAAAATGCAGTGTGGGGAATCACGACGCGCAACCGCGAGCAGAACTTCGCCATGAATTTGCTCACGAATCCGGAAATTGATTTTGTCACGCTGACCGGCATTGCCGGCACCGGCAAGACCTTGCTGGCGTTGGCCTCGGGCTTGACGCAGGTGCTCGATGAACGGCGCTACACCGAAATCATCATGACCCGCGCCACTGTCAACGTCGGTGAGGACATCGGTTTTTTGCCAGGCACCGAGGAAGAAAAAATGGGGCCGTGGATGGGTGCACTCGATGACAACCTCGAAGTGCTGGCCAAAACCGACACCAGCGCTGGTGAATGGGGCCGTGCGGCAACCAATGAACTCATTCGTAGCCGCATCAAGATTAAAAGCATGAATTTCATGCGCGGACGCACTTTTCTCAACAAATATCTGATCATCGATGAAGCGCAGAATTTGACCCCAAAGCAGATGAAGACGCTGATCACACGTGCCGGCCCCGGCACCAAAATCATCTGCATGGGCAACATCGCGCAAATCGACACACCCTATCTGACCGAAGGCTCATCCGGGCTGACTTACGCGGTGGACAAATTCAAGGGCTGGCAACACGCCGGTCACATCACGCTGGCACGCGGCGAGCGCTCGCGACTGGCCGACTTTGCCAGTGAGGTGCTGTAACCAGCGGCAAACCCAGTCTTGTCCCGGCGGGCAGGCGACCAAAAGAGCGCTGGAATATGGTCCGTCCGTACAAATTCAAAAATCGCTACCACTGCCCGCAGCCAAGGACTCAAACTTGGTGATCGGTTTGAGGAACGCAAGCTTGACCATGCCGGTCGGGCCGTTGCGTTGCTTGGCAATGATGACCTCGGCCACGCCGGGCTCTTTGCAGGCATCCTTGGTGTAGTAGTCATCACGATAAATGAACATGATGATGTCGGCATCCTGCTCGATGGCACCCGACTCGCGCAAGTCGCTCATCATCGGGCGCTTGTCGGGGCGCGTCTCAACGCTGCGGTTGAGCTGCGACAAGGCGAGCACCGGGCATTGCAACTCCTTGGCCAATGTCTTCAGACCGCGTGAAATTTCTCCCAGCTCGGTGGCGCGGTTTTCATTGTCGTTGGCCGCGCCGCTCATGAGTTGCAGGTAGTCCACCACAATCAGGCCAAGCTTGCCGCACTGGCGCGACAAGCGCCGCGCATTGGCGCGCAGCTCACTCGAAGTCAGGCCAGCGGTCTCGTCGATGTGAAGGGAAATCGTGCGCAGCTTTTCGATAGCTTCGATCAAACGCGGCCATTCTTCGTCGGTCAGCCGCCCGGTGCGCAAATGGCTCTGATCGATGCGGCCGATCGAGCCGACGATGCGCACCGCCAATTGCGCAGCGCCCATTTCCATCGAAAACACCGCCACCGGCAAACCTTCATTGAGCGCCACATGCTCGGCAATATTGATTGCCAAAGCGGTTTTCCCCATTGAAGGACGCGCTGCCAGAACGATCAAGTCGCCGGCCTGGAAACCCGAGGTCAAGCGGTCCAGATCGTAAAACCCGCTCGGCACGCCGGTGACATCGTTGGGGTTGTCGTGCATTTCCTGCACCCGGTCAAGCAAGGCGACCACCAGCGAATCCATGCCCTGAAATCCCTGCCGGTTGCGTGCGCCCTCTTCTCCAATATTGAAAATCTTTTGCTCCGCATCGTCCAGAATGGTGCTCACCGCGCGCCCTTGCGGATTGAAGGCACTGGTGGTGATCTCGTCACTGGCGCTCACCAGCTTGCGCAAGATGGCGCGTTCACGAACGATTTCTGCGTAGCGACGGATGTTGCCCGCACTGGGAACATATTGGGCCAGCGAATTGAGATAGGCCAGACCACCCACTTCTTCCGCCTTGCCCAGACTTTGCAGTTGCTCAAACACGGTGATCACGTCGGCCGGTTTGCTGGCGTTGACCAAGGCGCTCACGGCGGCAAAAACCAGTCGGTGCTCGTAGCGGTAGAAATCGCTCTCGCCGAGCAAATCGTTGACCCGGTCCCAGCTTGCGTTGTCCAGCAGCAAGCCGCCGAGCACACTCGACTCAGCCTCGACCGAATGCGGCGGGACGCGCAGTTGCGAAACCTGGTTATCCAGATCGTAATCGTTGGTGACGGCAGAAAGTACAGCAGACATGGGTGAGTCAATTCCTAGGCTGGATTGCCAATGCGCCTATCCTACGTCAGCGCGCGCTGTGCGTCGAACGAATCGCTGTGTAAAAACCAATTAAAAGCGGTGGAAAAGCTGGGGAAATTGCGGGACAAGTGTTTGCCCGCCAAACATGCCGGGATGATCGGGCCGGGGCACGTGTTCCGAACCCGCAGCCGGGCAGGGGTACGCGCCGTCGTTCATGTGCCCGGCCCCTGTGGCTGTGGCATCGAACTGGGTTGCAGTGGGTGAAGGGCTTTTATTCGTTTTCATTTCTGGCCCCACTCACTCTCCCCGCTCTCTCCCGCCCCGCCGGGCGGAAGAGAGGGCCAATACCATATTTGGCCGCGTAAATCAACAAAGGAAGTACACGCGCCCAGGTACCTTGAACTTTGATTATTTCGGGCTGGCGAAATCTGGATCCGACCCCAATACCAACGACCCGGGACCAGGCTGTCTGGGCGTTTTGCGTAGGTCAAGGAGGAGCG
>JAVHQY010000114.1:0-2854 GCA_036171375.1 Rhodoferax sp.
CGCATATGGTTTTCGAGCAGCGACTTGTTGGGTTCGCCAAGCGTTTTGATGGGCTCTTGAAGCTTGTCCAAGGTTTCATCAAAGTGCTGCCAGCCGACATGAAAGCGCGCATCATTCGTGGCATTTTTAATGTCGATGCCAGCGCTTTTGGCAATGCGCAGCAGGCGATCCATCCGCAGCAGCAACTCCAGTTCGGCAGCGTTGGCCTGGATGTCAGCAAGCTTCCATTCTTCACACAGACCCAGCGAGGCTTTCTCGTCAGGCAAGTCATCAATGCTGTGGCGGACGACTTGCTTCTGAATGGCATTGATCGCATCGGTCGCTTTGGCTATCAGTTTATTCGCAGCGGTATCTGCGTGGCGTGATGGCGGGGCGCTGTAAATATTATCGAGCGCCTGGCTGAAACTTCTAACCGCCGCGTGGGCGTGACCGGCACCCACCAAAGTCAACATCCGGTTCAATTCGGCAAGATGGATCGAAAACGGTGTCGCGGTCAGAATGAGCACCCGCTTGGCTTTTTTGCTTTGAAATTTAAGCGCATCGCTGAACTCCGTTCCCTCGCCCTTGGCACGATGCGCTTCATCGACGATCAACAAGTCGCACTGCAAGTTCTTACCTGCATAAGAGTGCTTCACAACTTGAATGGAACCCGCAGTCAGTCTTCGGGCGGCAGCAGATTTGATGCGTTTTGCATCAATATCATCTAAATTTGTGGCGCAAAGTTTGAGCAGTTCAACGTGGGATTTGAGTTCGGCTTCCCAGCGCCGAACCATCACATCGTTGGGTACCAGAATTCGCACGCTGCGCTTTTCACCGGCCGACGCAAACACCCACGCCACCAAAGCGGCCACCGTGGTTTTGCCCAGCCCCACATCGTCAGCCAGCAAGACCCCTTTGCGCACATCTTGCCCACAACAGCCACCGAGCCGGGCGAGAATATCTTCAGCGGTTAAAAATTGGCGCCGGGTGCTCTCCAATGCCAATGCGCGCAAACCAGGCCGCTCAGTCAGTAGTTTGTTTGATGCGCTTGGATTTTTACCCTTAATCGCCGGGGTGGGGTCATTGAGCTGACTCAGCGCCACATACTTTTCAGGATTGGACAAAAACCGCCATTGGGTTGCCGAATAGTTGTTCAGTTTGTCGATGGGCAGCATGATTCATTGGCCCCAATGTTTCAGACGCAAGGCCAATTCTTCCTTTGCAAGCTGCGCCCCTATGCCGTCACCAATAGGAGCTTTTTGTGCCTTTTGTTCCATTTCAGATTTTTTAACTTTCCGATCAAACGCCCCATTCAATAGATCCCCATCGCGTAGCAAACCATCCAACATGAAGACACTGGAACCCTGCCGGGCTTGCGCTACCAATTTGGCCCAGTTGTCCACAATGTCCAACATCTGACGTGCCACAACAAAGGTCAGAACGGCATAGCTATCGGTTGACGCGGCATCGCCTGGGGTCCCCTCGTTTTGGCCAGAGGTGTCGCTATTGTCCAGTGCTTCGTCGTCATGGGTAGCAGGGCTGGCAAGGTCGGTTGCATCGTTAGCCTCAGCCTCATCCTCAGTCACCGCTTTGCCACCGTAGCGTTCCAGCAGCAGTTGGTCACTGAGCGCTTGCACGTCGGCATCCGTTATTTGTTCTGGAAACGACAGTTCACGCGCGGGGGGCTCGCGCTTATCAAAGATCGGCACATCCAAGGTTTCAGTCTCGCAGTGCAGCGCCACCGACTGGGGCAGGTGTTTGGCATCTGTCCAGGGTATTTGCGCTGACAACAGGGCTTTGCCGCGAGACTGCCAGCGCGCTATTTTTAACGGGGCTTTGCGGCTCAAAACCTCGCCCGTTAGCGCCGACTGACATCTGCATTCCAGCCGGATATGCTTGCCGTCCCATGAGGCCTCGGCCCAGGGGATCAAACAACGCCCCCGCATCAGTTTGTCGCTGCGCGTGGCAAGGTTTTCAAGCGTATCAAATGCGGCCAATGGTCCCAGCGGCCAGGCGGCCTGTTCAATACACACCCCGAGTTCAAAGTTGTCAATGGTCAGGCCTCCATTGGCAGCCCGCTTGCCCCAGGCAGCCTGGCTGAAATTGGCCGATGTCAGCAGCAGCCGACGCGAATTACCACGTTGGAATGCATACAGCTTGGCATGACTCCAGCGCCCGTCGTTGCTGTGATGTTCGCTATTAAAATGATGCGAGAGTTGGTCATTGCCGGGCTCTAACGTAAGCTGCAATAGCGTGCAGCCTGCCGCCGCCAACTCTGTCAACGTTGCGGCGGGCAATAGCCAGTTTGGCTCCCATGGATGGTTTTTGCCGATCCAGGCCAGCGAAAGATGAGCCGGTGTGCCTTCAAACCGCGCACACCATTGCTCAAGAGAATCAGACCGCCAGGCACCCACAAACGGGCTCAAGATCGAGACTTTGACCGCTCCTCGCCCAGACGGGGTAGCGCTGCGCAAACCGGCTGCACCCCACTGCGAACGCAACGGATGTTTGCCTGGCACACTGGCAATAAAACTGACACCTGCTGGGCACTCAGCGCGTGCCAGCAGATCAATAAAGCGGTCAAGCTGCGTGGCATCGCCGCAAGAGTCCGCCAGGGCGCGCACAAAGGCGGGCAAAACCCCCCAGGCACTTGACCTGGCTTTTGACGGCTTGGGCTGCAGCGGCACACAAACCCGCCAGGCCGCCTGAATTTGATCCTTGAACGCGGCGCGCGTCAGATTGGCCGAAGAGATGACGATTTCAAGGTATTCCTGATTCTGTTTGTCTTGATCCTTGTTCTCGTTCTTTGGCTGCTCCCAGTGCAGCAGCCAAAGTTTGGCGTGCTGCACGGCTTGGCCGGTTTTGCCGACCGTGA
>JAVHQY010000115.1:0-2613 GCA_036171375.1 Rhodoferax sp.
GGTGGCCGCCGAAGGCGCAGGGTGGTTGATTGCAGCCGTTTGAACGCTCAGGCAAAAGGACTGACACCGGCCCGTCCGTGTGGCAACACCGGATTGGCAAACCCCAATGGAGAGAGGCGGCGCTTGCCTGTGTCGCCCACCGAAGGAGCAACCCACCCGCTGGCCAACAGCGCGGCGGCGAATCTCTCAGGTAGAGCGGACAGCGGGGGCAGCCTGTGGTGCAGATTGTTCTGTGCCACGGAATTTGGTTTGCCCTGCACTGGAGTCTGCTGATGTCTGAACCTGACACGCTTTTAAAAGTTCCCCTGAACGATTTGCACCTGAGCCTGGGTGCGCGCATGGTGCCTTTTGCCGGCTACTCGATGCCGGTGCAGTACCCGCCAGGGCTGATGGCCGAGCACCGCCACACGCGCAGCGCTGCCGGCCTGTTTGACGTTTCGCACATGGGGCAGTTGCGACTGGTTGGGCCGAACGCTGCGGCTGCCTTTGAGCGCCTGGTTCCGGTCGATGTGATCGATCTGCCGGTGGGCAAGCAGCGCTACGGCCTGCTGCTCAACGCCGACGGCGGCATCATTGACGACCTGATGTTCGTCAACCGCGACTACGCCCATGGCGGCGATATTTTTGTCATCGTCAACGGTGCTTGCAAAGCGGGTGACATCGCCCACATCCAGGCGCAGATCGGCCAGCACTGCCAAGTAATCGCGAGCCCAGAGCGGGCACTGCTGGCGCTGCAAGGGCCGCAGGCGGTGAAAGCGCTGTCGAGGCTGGCCCCCGGGGTTGAAAAACTTGTCTTCATGACGGGCGGCAAATTCACCCTTCGCGCTGGCAGCCAGGCAATTGAGGTCTTCCTGACGCGCAGCGGCTACACCGGTGAGGATGGTTTCGAGATTTCGGTGCATCAGGATCAGGCGCTGGCGCTGGCCCAAGCGCTGCTGGCGCAACCCGAAGTCAAACCGATCGGCCTGGGAGCGCGCAACTCATTGCGGCTCGAAGCCGGCTTACCGCTGTACGGCAACGACATCGATTTGACCACCACGCCGGTGGAGGCCGGTCTGCAATGGGCGATGCAAAAAGTGCGACGCAGCGCTGGCGCGCGCGCTGGCGGATTTCCGGGCAGTGAAAAAATTCTGGCGCAACTCGCTGGCCAGCCCGGTGCCCTCACGCGCCAGCGCGTGGGGCTGCTGGGGCTAGCGCGTGTGCCGGTGCGCGAGCACGTCGAGTTGCAGGACTTGCAGGGGCAAACGGTTGGCATCGTCACCAGTGGCTTGCTCTCGCCGATTCTGGACCAACCGATTGCCATGGGGTATCTGCCGCTGACGCTGGCGCGCCTGGGAACGCGCGTCAATGCCATGGTTCGCGCCAAACCGGTGCCGATGGAGGTGGTGGCGATGCCTTTCGTGCCTACCCATTATTTCCGCGGTTAATTAGTAGTGCGTTTCACCAAAGTGAATTGGGGTCGGATCCCGATTCATGACCACAGACCTCTATAAAACACTTGGCAGTTGACGAAATCGGGCTCTGACCCCAATTCACGGCTCCCAAATTACCAATCACATTTTTTTAGTTGGAGTTTTCTCATGAGCATCAAATACACACCGGATCACGAATGGGTCAAGATTGACGGCAACCTGGCCACCGTCGGCATCACGGCGCACGCGCAAGACGCGTTGGGCGACGTGGTGTTCGTCGATCTGCCCGAGGTCGGCAGGAGCTACGCGCGAAAAGATGCCGCCGCTGTGGTCGAGTCGGTCAAGGCGGCCGCCGATGTCTATATGCCGGCCAACGGCGAAGTGATTGAGGTCAACGAAGCGCTGCGTGCCGACCCTTCGCTGGCCAACAGCGATCCACTCGGTGCTGGCTGGTTTTTCAAAGTCAAGCTCGCCAATGTGGCCGATCTCGACGGGCTGATGGATGAAGCCGGTTACGCGAGTTACGCCGCGCAGTCGCACTGAACGCAACCAGAGTCATTTGCATGTCCACTCCTACATTTGCCGAATTGGAAAACACCGACGAATTCGTCGCCCGCCATATTGGTGTCAGCGCTGCCGATCAGGCCGTCATGCTGGCAGCGGTGGGCGCGACCTCGCGCGCTGCGCTGATGAGCGAAGTCGTTCCGCGCTCGATTGCGCGCAGCAAGCCGATGGCGATTGCGCCGGCCATCGGTGAGGCCGCCGCGCTGACTGAGCTCAAGGCGATGGCTGGAAAAAACAGGATTTTCAAAAGCCACATTGGCCAGGGCTATTACGACACCCACACGCCGGGCGTGATTTTGCGCAACATCCTGGAAAACCCGGCCTGGTACACCGCTTACACGCCGTACCAGGCCGAGATCAGCCAGGGCCGGCTTGAAGCGCTGGCCAATTTCCAGACCATGGTGATGGACCTCACCGCTTTGCCGGTTGCCAACGCTTCCATGCTCGACGAAGCCACGGCTGCAGCCGAAGCGATGACGATGGCGCTGCGCGCTGGCAAATCCCAATCAAAAACGTTTTTGGTTGATGCTGAGGTCCTGCCGCAAACGCTGGCGGTGCTGCAAACCCGCGCCGAACCGCTGGGGATCAAGGTGGTGGTCTGTAGCCCCGTTGAAATGCTGGAACAAGACAGTTTTGC
>JAVHQY010000115.1:2713-13516 GCA_036171375.1 Rhodoferax sp.
CTGGCGCTGCAAACGCGCGAGCAACACATCCGGCGTGAGAAAGCCACTTCCAACATCTGCACGGCGCAGGTGTTGCCGGCGGTGGTGGCCAGCATGTTTGCGGTTTACCACGGCCCCGCCGGACTCAGGCGCATCGCGCAGCGGGTGGCGGCTTTGACGGCAGTGTTGGCGCGCGGCCTCAAAGAGCTCGGCTACCGCGTGCTCAACGACAGCGCTTTTGACACGCTCACCTTGCACAGCGCGGGTGCCACCGATCTGATTCTGGCGCGGGCCCTGGCCGCCGGGGTCAATCTGCGCCGCGTCTCCAGCAGCAGCCTGGGGGTGGCGCTGGATGAAACCACCACGCGGGTGGATGTCGAGCGGCTGTGGCGGATTTTTTCTTTCGTTCGCAGCACGCCGCCAGCGGCCAACAGCGCCGCGGGCAAGCCGGTGGCAGCACCGGTGAGCGCGGTCGGCGGGCGCGTGCTTGAATTTTCCAAATTTGCCGCTGACAGCGACAACCTGATACCCGCCGCGCTGCGCCGCGCCAGCGCTTTTCTGACGCATCCGGTGTTCAACCGCTACCACTGCGAGACCGCCATGCTGCGCTACATCCGCCGCCTGGGGGATCTGGATCTGGCGCTGGACCGCAGCATGATCCCGCTCGGCAGTTGCACCATGAAGCTCAACGCCAGCAGCGAGATGATTCCCATCACCTGGCCGGAGTTTGCCGCGATCCATCCACTGGCTCCGGCCGAGCAAAAGCTGGGCTACCAGCAGCTCGACGAGCAACTGCGTGCCTGGTTGTGCCAGGCCACTGGGTATGCCGGTGTCAGTCTGCAGCCCAACGCCGGCTCGCAAGGAGAATACAGTGGCATGCTGGTGATACGGGCTTACCACGCGGCGCGCGGTCAGAGTCAGCGCAACGTGTGCCTGATTCCATCGAGCGCGCACGGCACCAATCCGGCCAGCGCCACGGCGGCCGGCTTCAAGGTGGTGGTCACGGCCTGCGATGCTGCCGGCAACGTCGATCTGGCCGATCTCAAAGCCAACTGTGAACAGTACAGCGCCACGTTGGCGGCGGTGATGATCACTTACCCCAGCACGCACGGCGTGTTTGAGACCAATGTCAAGGAATTGTGCGAGCTGGTGCATTCCCACGGTGCACGGGTTTATGTTGATGGTGCCAACATGAACGCACTGGTCGGTCTGGCGGCACCAGGCGAGTTTGGTGGCGATGTGAGTCACCTCAATTTGCACAAGACTTTTTGCATTCCCCACGGCGGTGGCGGGCCCGGAGTCGGGCCGGTGTGCGTGGTGGCGGACCTGGTGCGCTTTCTGCCGGGCAGCCCTGCCGTTGGTGCGGTGGGCGCGGTGGCCGCAGCAGCGCTGGGCAACGCGTCGGTGCTGCCGATCAGTTGGATGTACTGCCGCATGATGGGCGCTGCCGGCTTGCAGGCGGCCAGCGAGGTCGCCATCCTGAGCGCCAATTACATCAGCGCTCGCTTGCGTGCCCACTATCCGACGCTGTACGCCAGCGCTGGCAAATTTGGTCAACCTGGGCGCGTGGCGCACGAGTGCATTCTGGATTTGCGACCACTGAAGGAAAGCAGTGGTGGCGTGCATGGTGTGAGCGCCGAGGACGTGACCAAGCGCTTGATGGACTATGGCTTTCATGCGCCGACGATGAGCTTTCCGGTGCCGGGAACGCTGATGGTCGAGCCCACCGAGAGTGAAACGCTGGAAGAACTTGATCGCTTCATCAATGCCATGATTGCAATTCGGCAGGAAATTGCCAAGGTGGAGCAGGGCGTTTGGCCCGCCGGCAACAACCCTTTGAGCCACGCGCCGCACACGGCGGCTTCACTGCTCGACCCGAATTGGGATCGACCCTACTCGCGCGAGCAGGCGGCATTCGGATTGGTGGGCCCGGGGCAGAGCAAATACTGGCCGCCGGTGGCGCGCATTGACAACGTCTATGGCGACCGCCACCTGGCGTGCCGAACCATCACGGCGCGCCCCGCCGGCCAATAGCCGCTGGTATCAGGTGGTGCTGGCGTGGCATGTGTTGCGGATCAGCGCCGCTGCTTGTGACACCAGCTCCGGTCCCTGGTAGATCAGGCCGGTGTAGAGCTGCACCAGGTCGGCACCGGCGCTGATTTTGCTCAGCGCATCTTGCGCGCTCAAAATGCCGCCGACACCGATGATCGGAAAGCCGCTCCCCAACGCTGCGCGCAGTTGCGCAATGACGGCGTTGCTGGCTGCCAGCAGCGGCTGACCCGACAGGCCGCCAGCTTCGTCGGCGTGGGGTAGGCCAGTGACGCTGGCGCGACTGAGCGTGGTGTTGGTGGCGATCACGCCGTCGATGCCGTAGCGCTGCAAGGCAGCAGCCATCAGCGCGATTTGCGCCGGTTCCAGATCGGGCGCAATCTTGACGAATATCGGTACCTGGCGGTGCTGTCCGTCCCCGTTCGGCTGTGCCAGCTCGCTGCGGCGCTGGACGATGGCCGCCAGCAGTTGCTCCAGCGCTGCGTCGTTTTGCAGTGTGCGCAAGTTTTGGGTGTTGGGGCTGGAGATATTGAGCGTGATGTAGTCGGCAACCGGATAGACCGCCGCCAGTCCGATCAGGTAGTCATCCACCGCGCGCTCGATCGGGGTGGCGGCGTTCTTGCCGATGTTGAGCCCGACCAGCATCGGTGCGCGGGCGCTGTCGCTGCCGTGGGAGTGACTGCGCCGTTGCAAGTACCAGTTGGATTTTTTCAGGTTGGCAAGAAAAGCGTCCAGACCCAGGTTGTTGAAGCCGAGCCGGTTGATCATGGCGCGGGCTTGTGGTAGGCGGAAAACTCGCGGCTTGGGGTTACCGCCTTGTGCCAGCGGTGTGACGGTGCCAAGTTCGACAAAACCAAAACCCAAGGTGTCCATGGCATCAACGCAGCAGGCGTTTTTGTCCAGACCGGCGGCCAGGCCGACGCGGTTGGGGAAGCGCAGTCCGGCCAGTTCAACCGGATCTTCCACGCGCCGGCTGGCGCAAGCACACCGCAGCAGCGTGGTAGCCAATGCCTTCAAGGTCAGCTCGTGTGCAACTTCGGCATCGAGCGCGAATAAAAAGGGTCGCGCAAGCGCGTACGGCAACACAGACATCGGATAATCTCGGTTGAACGGATTGTCCCAGATGTCAAACACTTGTTCCCCCATCGTTCCTGCGCCATCGCAGGATGAACTCAAAACGCTGGTAGCGCAGGCGGCGCTGGCTTACGTGGTACCCGGTGAAGTGATCGGTGTCGGCACCGGCTCCACTGTCAACAAATTCATCGACGCGCTTTCCGCTATCGTCGGCCGGATCAAGGGCGCGGTTTCGAGCTCACAGGCCACCACCTTGCGCCTGCAACGGCTCGGCGTTCCCATTTTTGATGCCAATGAGGTCAGCCAGCTTTCGGTCTATGTCGATGGCGCCGACGAAATCACTGCACAAGGCTTCATGATCAAAGGCGGTGGCGCAGCGCTGACGCGCGAGAAAATCGTCGCCGCCCTGGCGCGCCAGTTCATCTGCATTGCCGATGCCTCCAAGCTGGTGCCGGTGCTGGGCAAATTCCCGCTGCCGGTGGAAGTGATTCCGATGGCCAGCCAGCGCCTGATACGTGAATTTGCCCGGCTCGGTGGCCGCGCCCAGGTGCGTCTGCAAGGCGGTGTGCCGCTGCGCACTGACAACGGCTTGCTGCTGCTCGACGTTGCCGGGCTCGAAATCACCGACCCACTGGCTTTTGAAGCGCAGGTGAGCCAGTGGCCGGGCGTGGTGACGGTGGGAGTTTTTGCTTTCCAGAAAGCGCAGGTGTGTTTGCTGGGCAGCGCGGCGGGTGTCAGAACGCTGCTGTTTTGAACTAGATCAGAATTGAATTCCGGCCGGGTTGGCGGGGTTGCTGGCGCTGCCACCGGGTGCTGGCAGCGGGGCTATCGGGACCAACGCGCCAGCCTCGGGCGCGCTGGTGGCGGCAGGCTCCACCGGCATCAAGGGCGTTGCGGCTGGCTGGCGATAACCGGAGGGCAATACCGAAGACTTGGGGTAACCGGCGGCATCCAGAAACTGGATCCATTCCTGCTTGGAATAGCCCTTGATCTGCTGCGCGCCGATGCTCAGCAGCGGCAAAGCGCTGACACCGGTGAGATTTTGCAGCGCCTGGCTGTCCTGCGCGGTGTTGATGGTTTTTTCGACAAACACCACGCCGCGCCCGCGCAACAGGGCGCGCCCGGCATCGCACGGCTCGCATCGGCTGGCACTGTAGAGGATGACCGGGTATTGGTTGACCAGCTGGCGCAGCTCGAACGGCAGCGCCAGCAACGGTGCCGATGCCGCGCTGGTGCTGGCCAAGGCTTTGGTCCTGGCACCAGCGCTGGGTTGGTCAGTGTAGGAGGTGCTGCCACTTTTGCCCTGGGTGACATAAACGGATTGCGCCACAGCCAGACTGCTCCACGTCAGCGCGCCGGCGGCCAGACCCCAGGCAAAGCGCTGGATAAAAAAAACTGACACGGCATTTGGTTTGGCACAATTCACGGTCTTCTCGAAATTAGCTAGTGGTCAACGGCCGAACATGGCTGCAACACGTGGCACCATGCCCTGTTGTCGCAACAGAGCATCGAGCTCGGGCGCACGGCCCCGAAAAGCCATGAACGATGCCATCGCCGGTCGGCTGCCGCCGGTTTCCAGAATTTCCCGGCAGTATTTTCTGCCGATTTCCACCTCGGGTAAACCATCGCTGCCGACGTTTTCTTCAAACACCGCGTAGGCATCGGCGCTCAGCACTTCAGCCCACTTGTAGCTGTAATAGCCGGCCGCATAGCCGCCGGCAAAAATATGGCTGAAAGCATGTGCCGTGCGGCTCCAGGCGGGTGGCTGTAGCAGCGCCACTTCGGCGCGTGTCTGCTGCAGCAGGCGCGGCCAGTCGTGCGCCGCATCGGGCTCGGTATGCGCCAGCATGTCAAATAAGGCAAACTCGATCTGGCGCAGGGTTTGCAAGCCGCTTTGAAAATTCTTTGCCGCCAGCATTTTCTCGAACAGCGCGCGCGGCAGTGTGGCACCGCTGTCAACGTGGGCGCTCATGGCGGACAGCACTTCCCAGCGCCAGCAAAAATTTTCCATGAACTGGCTTGGCAACTCCACGGCATCCCACTCAATGCCGTTGATGCCGGAGACCGCCGGCTCATCGACCTGGGTCAGCAGATGCTGTAGGCCGTGACCAAATTCATGGAACAGGGTGCTGACCTCGTCGTGCGTAAGCCGTGCCGGTTTGCCAGCCACAGCTTCGGCAAAATTGCAAACCAGGTAACCGACCGGCGTTTGCAACTGCTGGTTGTCGGCTCGCAGCCAGCGTCCACGCGCATCGTCCATCCAGGCGCCACCGCGTTTGCCGCTGCGCGCAGCGGGATCGAGGTAGAACTGACCCAGCAACTGACCCGAGCGCTCGATGCGGTAAAACTGCACTGTGCTGTGCCACACGGGCGCCTGGTCTGGCCTGATCTGCACGTCAAACAGTGTCTGTGCCAGTTGGAACAGGCCGGCCAGAACCTTGGGCAGGCTGAAATACTGTTTGACCTCTTGCTCGCTGAAGGCAAAACGTGCCTGCTTGAGTTGTTCGCTCACGTAAGGCCAGTCCCAGGCCTGCGGATCGTCCAGCTTGAGGTGATCGGCGGCAAACTGGCGCAGCTCCGCCAGCTCCTGCTCGGCAAACGGCCGGGCACGTTGCGCCAGGTCGCGCAAAAAGGCCAGCACTTCAGAGGGCGAGCTGGCCATTTTCGGCACCAGGGATAGCGCGCCGAAACTGGTGTGCCCGAGCAGGTGGGCCTGCTCCAGACGCAGCGTCAAAATCTCGCTGATCAAGGCGGAATTATCAAACTGCTGCGCCGCCTCAGCCGCCTGGTCTGAGGCCCGCGTGACGTAGGCACGGTACAGGCGCTGGCGCAGCGCGCTGTCGTGGGCAAACTGCATCAGCGGCTGGTAGCACGGTGCCTTGAGCGTGAGTTTGAAGCCTTCGCGCCCCTCTTGTCGGGCGCCAGCGCGGGCCGCTGCCTGCACGTCGGCAGGGACACCAGCGAGTTCATTTTGCGCTGCGTAATAGGCGTAAGCATCGGTTGCATCAAGCACGTTTTCGCTGAACTTCTGGCTCAGGTCGGCCAGCCGCTCCTCGATCTGGGCGTAGCGTTCGCGCTGCGCTCCCACCAGTTGTGCGCCGCCGAGAACAAAGTCGCGCAGCGCATGGCTGTGCGCCTGGCGTTGCGCGGCGTTGAGGGTGGCAACATCGATCGCCTGGTATTTGGCAAACAGCGCCCGGTCGGCACCGAGCCGGGTGTAGAACGCCGTCACCTGCGGCAATGCCTGGTTGTAGGCAGCGCGCAGCGCCGGTGTGTCTGCCACTGCGCTCAGATGGTTGACGATGCCCCAGGCGCGGTCGAGCTTTTCAGTGGCGCTGTCGAGCACCTGGCTGATGGCCTGCCACTGTGCCGGAAAATCGGCGGCAGTGACAGTGGCCAGCGCGGCATTAGCCTGCTCCAGCAACGCGTCGATGGCCGCTGCCACGTGCTCGGCTGTGATCTGGTCAAAGCGCGGCAGCGCGTCAAATGAAAGCAGCGGATTGTGTGTCATGCACTGCGCTGGGCGGATTGCAGCGTGTTGACCAGCAGCATGGTGATGGTCATGGGGCCGACACCACCGGGCACCGGGGTGATGAAGCCTGCCACCTTGCTGACCGCTGCAAAGTCCACATCACCACACAGTTTGCCGTCGGCCGTGCGATTCATTCCCACGTCGATCACCACGGCACCGGGCTTGACCATGTCGGCCGTGAGAATGTTGCGCCGGCCCACCGCCGCCACCACCACGTCGGCTTGGCGCGTGTGGTAACCGATGTCGGGCGTGGCGCTGTGGCACACGGTGACGGTGGCGTTGGCCTGTAGCAGCATCAGCGCCATCGGTTTGCCCACCGTGTTGCTGCGACCGATCACCACGGCGTGCTTGCCGCGCAAGTCGATGCCGGTGCTCTCGATCAATTTCATGCAACCATAGGGCGTGCAGGATTTGAAGCCGGCGGCACCGGTCATCAATTGGCCGGCGCTCAAAGTGGCGTAACCATCGACATCCTTGCTGACCGCAATCGCCTCGATCACTTTGTGCGGATTGATGTGTTTGGGAATTGGCATCTGCACCAGAATGCCGTGCACGCCGGGGTCGGCGTTGAGGGCGGCGATGCGCTCCAGCAGGTCAGCTTCCGGCATGCTGGCATCGTACTTTTCGAACACCGAACGCACGCCGGTGTCCTGACAGGCCTTGATCTTGTTGCGCACATAGACCGTGCTGGCCGGGTCCTCCCCGACCAGAATAACGGCCAGTCCGGGCGTGACGGCGCGCGCCTTGAGTGCTTGCACGCGCGCCGTGATGTCGGCGCGCAACTGTTTTGCGATGGCGATGCCATCAATGATTTTTGCGTTGCTGGGAGTAGTCATGTCGCGGTGGTGAGTGTCAAGCCCTGGCGATGGCCGATCCGAGCGCGGTTTTCAGCAGGTCGGCGACGGTATTGGCGTTGAGTTTTTCCATGATGTTGGCGCGATGCGCTTCCACCGTCTTGATGCTGATGCCGAGGTCGTCGGCAATCTGCTTGTTCAAGCGTCCGGCCACGATGCGATCGAGCACCTGTGTTTCACGCAGCGTTAAACGCGCCAGTGCCGAATCGCGATCCAGCGCGCACTGATGCTGCGAAAAATTTGCCTTGGCACGCTCGAGCATGGCTTCCACCAGCGTCAGCAGCTGGTCTTCCTTGAACGGTTTCTGGATGAAATCCATCGCTCCTTTTTTCATCGTGTCAACCGCCAGCGGCACGTCGCCGTGACCGGTGATGAAAACGATGGGCAGTGGCGAGTGGCTCTCCAGCAGGCGATTTTGCAGCTCCAGTCCGGTCATTCCGGCCATCCGGATATCGACCAGCAGGCAGGCCACTTCGCTGGCATCATAGCGGCTCAGAAATGATTCGGCCGAATCAAAACAGCGCACCCGGTACTCCTTGCCCTCGAGCAGCCACTGCACCGAATCGCGCACCGCTTCGTCGTCATCGACCACATAGACCGCGCCTTTTCTCGCTGTTGAACTCATGCTTGAATCTGGAAAAATTTGTTCTGGCTGAAATCAGTTTGTCGTTGATGGCCCTGGCGGCAGTGGAATCCAGAAGGAAAAACAACAGCCCGTGACCAGGCCGGCATTGTAGAGGTTGTCGGCTTTGATGCGGCCCAGGTGCGACTCGACAATGGTACGGCACAGACTCAGGCCGATGCCCATGCCCTCGGCCTTGGTGGAGTGAAATGCTTCGTACAGTCGCGCTGTCACTTCAGGTGCCAGGCCGCCGCCGGAGTCGGTCACCGCGAATTCAATCACCGCCTTGTCCTCGACGCGCGCCGGCGCAACCCGCAAGACGATGTTGCGATCAGCCGTCGGACGCTGTGCAGTGTCTATCGATTCGGCAGCGTTTTTGAGCAAATTCACCAACACCTGCTCGATCAGGATCGGATCGACCAGCAGCTCCGGCATTGGCATCTCGATCTGACGCGTGAGGCGAACGTTGCGTCGGCGCATCTCGATCTCTACCAGTTCCAGCGTTTCTTCCACGATCACGGCAACCGACGAACGGCTGCGGTTGGGTTCGCTGCGCTTCACAAATGAGCGGATGCGATGGATGATCTGTCCTGCGCGCTGTGCTTGTTTGGCGGTTTTTTCAATGGCTACCAGCAAGTCTTTCTCGTTGATTTGCTGGCTGTGCAGACGCGACACCAGTCCGGTGCAGTAGTTGCTGATGGCGGTCAGTGGCTGGTTGAGCTCATGCGCCATGCTCGATGCCATTTCGCCCATGGTGATGAGGCGACTGGCGGTCTGGGCGCGTTCTAACTGGGCGGCTGATTGCTCCTCGGCGCGCCGACGCGCCGTGATGTCGGTGGCGATCACCATTTGCGCCAGCCGGCCATCGACCCAGCTCAGGTAGCGTGTTCTGACTTCCAGCCACTTGTCGAGCGCTTGCACGTAAAGTTCGGTGCTTTCGCTGTCGCTCTCGGCCAGTGCCTGCGTCGGCAGGCCCGCCAGGTCATCGACATCGTCGAGCGACCGGTCACCGGCGGTGGCCAATGGCATGCCGGCTTCGGCTGCCAATTGCAGGTGGCCGCCGGCCAGGGTGCCAAACCATTGACGGTAGAGCTTGTTGGCAAAAACAAGTTCATCGCTGCCCAGTGGGGCCACAGAAATTGAAGCGTCGAGTGCTTCGAGCACGGTGGTGAAACGCTCGTGGGATGCGGCGAGCTGGTCGCGGATGCGGTTGGGCTCGGTAATGTCGGTCATGGATGTCATCCAGCCGGTCTGCATGCCACGCGCGTCGATCAGCGGTGAGACGTACAGGCGCGCGTCGAACAGGGTCTGGTCCTGGCGCTTGACGCGCACCTGCATGCCCCCGGGCAGTGTCTTGCCGGCGAGCTCTTCTTCCAGTCTGGCGCTGCGGGAGTCGAGGTCGGTGTCAGGCCAGTAGGGAAACGGCGCAGTGCGACCCACCAGGTCGTCCTCGCGCCAACCTGTCATGCGACAAAAAGCGGCGTTGACATAGGTAATACGGCCTTGCATGTCGAGCACGCGCATACCCGTCAGCATGGAATTTTCCATGGCGCGGCGAAAAGCGGTTTCCTCCACCAGCGCCTGCTGTGCCTGTAGGCGCCGACGTGTATGGCGCCAATTGGCAATCAACATCCAGGCTGTCATCAGGCTCAGCGCGGTGACCAACCAGAAGAACCCGCTGCCAATCACGCCGAGCGAAGTACGGTAGGCCTGCGCGCGAATCAACAACCCATTGCCCACCGGCGAGACCGGCACTTCGTCCACATTGATCGGACTGGTCCAGTGCCAGCGGTTGTCTGGCGGACGCTCAGCAACCGTCGTGCCTGCCAACAGAGCGCCCTTGGCATCGCGCAGCGAGACGGCGTAGCGGGCGGAGATGTCGGCCGGCACGCCGTAGCGCAACAAGCCGTCAACCGAATATTCCGCCAGCAGCACACCCTTGAACTGCGCGTTGTCAAAAAGTGGAATGTAGAGTTGCAGTACCGACGGCATGTCGGCCAGCAGTAGCGGCTGCTCGTAAATGGGCTGGCGCAGTTCGCGCGCCAAGCTGAACGGACTTTTGCTGTCGATGGGGCCGAAGTGGCTGCCGCTGATCCGGTTCGAGTCGTCAACCATGCTGGCGCTGCTGAAATTGTCGCGAACGCGGCCGCGCTCGTCGATCCAGCTCAGGCTTTGCAGCTCGGTGTATTGATTGACAGTGTTTTCGGCGCGGTTCCTGAACTCATTGCGATCGAGTTCGTGATTGCCGATTTCGCGCCCGATTCGCATTAATTGTTCCTGGCGCTCAAGCAGCCGCAGTCGCAGCCGCTGTTGCGTGTATTCGATGTCGCGCCGGAGCGCTTCCTGTTCGCGCGAGTTTTCTTCGAGCTTCAGATAGGCAAAGGCCGCCACGATGGCGGCCAGAAACAGTGCCACTGCGAGCAGTGGAGCCAACATGGCAAAGCGGTCCTGGCGTTGCGGTGTCAAGCGCTGCCACCAGCTGCGCAGACTGCTGGCGGTCAGTGACTGGCGCGCTATCGGTTTGGCGCTGAATCGGGTTTGCGGCATGGTGCACAGTGTAGGGGACGGGCCGGGCTGGTGAAACATCGTCTTTGTTCTAATTTCGTAATATGAAATTGCATAGCACTATTTGAAATACCGACGCAAGCTGTGAGAAAATCCAAAGTAGGATAAATTAACCACACCACGAGGAG
>JAVHQY010000116.1:0-7089 GCA_036171375.1 Rhodoferax sp.
TGCCTTTCATGCCGCCCATGCGCTTCATCATTTTCATCATGCCGCCGCCCTTCATTTTTTTCATCATGTCCTGCATTTGCTCAAATTCCTTGAGCATGCGGTTGACTTCCTGCACCTGCACGCCGGCACCGGCGGCAATGCGGCGCTTGCGGGTGGCTTTGATGAGATCGGGCTTGCGCCGCTCCAGGGCAGTCATGCTGTGGATGATGCCCTGTTTGCGCTGGATGTCTTTTTCGGCCCGACCCATGTCCATCTGGCCGGCCTTGGCGGCCATGCCGGCGGGCAACTTGTCCATCAGGCTCGACAAGCCGCCCATTTGCCGCATCTGCTGAATCTGACCAAGGAAATCGTTCAGGTCAAAACTGGCACCGCTCTTGACTTTGGCGGCGAGCTTTTGCGCCGCTGCCATGTCAACGCCCGCGGTGACCTGCTCGACCAGCGCCACGATGTCGCCCATGCCCAGAATGCGTCCGGCATGGCGCTGGGCATCGAACACCTCCAGGCCGTCAAGTTTTTCACTGGTGCCGGCAAACTTGATTGGCGCGCCGGTGATCTGACGCACTGACAGGGCTGCGCCGCCACGTGAATCGCCGTCGAGTTTGGTCAGAATGATGCCGGTCAACGGCAGTGCCTGCTTGAACGCTTTGGCGGTGTTGATGGCATCCTGGCCCTGCATGGCATCGACCACAAACAGGGTTTCCACCGGTTGCAGCGCGTGGTGCAGATCGGCGATCTCGCGCATCAAAACCTCGTCGATAGCGAGACGTCCGGCGGTATCGACCAGCAACACGTCAAAGAAATGTTTGCGCGCATAGTCCAGCGCCGCCAGACCGATGGCCACCGGTTTTTCATCGGCACTGCTGGCAAACCATTGCGCACCGGCTTGCGCTGTCACCGTTTTCAGTTGCTCGATGGCAGCCGGTCGGTAAACGTCGCAGGAAACGGTGAGCACTTTTTTGTGGCGCTTTTCAATCAGCAGTTTGGCCAGCTTGGCGGTGCTGGTGGTTTTGCCCGCGCCTTGCAGACCCGCCATCAGGATGACGGCCGGCGGCTGCGCTGCCAGGTTGATTTCGCTCACGCCTTCGCCCATGGTGGCGGCAAGTTCATGGTTGACGATGCCAACCATGGCTTGCCCGGGCGAGAGCGAGCCCAACACCTGTTGCCCCAGCGCCTTGTCCTTGACGCGTGCAATGAAGTCGCGCACCACGGGCAGTGCCACGTCGGCCTCCAGCAGCGCCATGCGAACCGCACGCAGCATGTCGGTGACGTTGTCTTCGGTGATGCGTGCCTGACCGCGAATTTCTTTGATCAGACGTGAAAGTTTGTCGGAAAGGGCAGTGGCCATATAGGAAGGAAGTAGTGGAATTGAACGCCACCAAAGTTGGGGCCAACGGGACGTGGCTGGTTGCAAAAACGCTAAACTGTGGTCATGATTTTAGCCAGTGCACCTTTGTTGGGTTGGTTGGTGGCCATTGCGGCCGCTGTCGGTTACGCCGTCTCCGCTGTCGGTGCGCAGCGCCTGGGGCCCCAACTGCCGCGCGTGGCAGTGCGGCTGGCGTGGTTGGCCCATGCCGCGATGCTGGCGTTGGCAATGTTCGGCCCTGAAGCACGTTTCGGTTTTGCACCGGCGCTGTCCGTGACGGCCTGGCTGGTGGGCGGTGTCTATGCCATTGAAAGTCGCGTTTATCCGCTGATTCAGACGCGCTGGGCGTTGTCGGCATTGGGTGCGATGGCGGTATTGTTGGCGCTGATTTTTCCGGGCAATCTGCTGCGACCCAATACGTCCATCTGGTTGCCGCTGCACTGGGCATTGGGCATTGCTTCTTATGGTTTGTTTGGTATTGCAGTGGTTCATGCCTGGTTCATGACCCGTGCCGAAAAACAGATTCGTCTGGCCGCCGATGCTGCCACCGGCA
Source organism: Rhodoferax sp. (assembly GCA_036171375.1). Taxonomy (GTDB): domain Bacteria; phylum Pseudomonadota; class Gammaproteobacteria; order Burkholderiales; family Burkholderiaceae_C; genus Rhodoferax. The sequence goes on from JAVHQY010000116.1 coordinate 1,917, forward strand.
TCCCGCTGCTGACCATGGAGCGGCTCACGTTTCGCTTTGTCGGTGCCGGTTTTTTGCTGTTAACGGCCACCTTGTTGGCTGGTTTCCTTTTTGATCACCAGTTGTACGGTTCGGCGATGCCTTTCAAGTGGGATCACAAGACGGCGTTTTCCGTTTTGTCTTGGTTGACCTTTGCCGTTTTGTTGTTGGGCCGGCAGCGTTTTGGCTGGCGCGGCAAACGTGCCGTGCGCGTCTTGTATGGCGGTGCCAGCTTGTTGCTGTTGGCCTATGTGGGTTCGCGCTTTGTGCTCGAAGTCATTCTGGGTCGCACATTGTGAAACTTTGGCTGCTTTTGCTGCTGGCCCTGGTCGGCGTTTTTCTGTGGCGCTTCAATCGTCAGGCTGATCTCAAACGCCGCTCGCCAGCGGCGGGCAGTGCCAAGCCGGCGCAGGACATGATTCGCTGCGACCTGTGCGCACTTCATGTACCACTGCTTGATGCGGTGCAGGGACGCAGTGGGCACTACTGTTGCGCCGAGCATCTGCGCCGGGCGGAGCCCTGAGTGACGGCCGCGGCGCAGCATCCGTCCTGGGCCGACAGCGCGTTGTTTGAGCCGGGCGCGGAGCCGGTTGCAAAGCTGCCAGAGTTCGAGCGGCTGTGGCGCGGCTTCATGACGGCGCGGGTTATGCTGGGTCTGGTGTTGCTGCTGTTGCAAATGGCGATACATTTTCTGGGTGCCACCAAAGCCACGGCACCGATAGTAATTTGCGTCAGTTATTTTGTCTCCGCGCTGGCGGTGCGTCTGTGGGCCAACCCGCGGGCACTGGGCAAGACTTTCGGCTGGCAGTGGCTGGGCACGGTCGGCATTGACATCCTGGCTTTTGCGGTATTGCAGTTGACACAGGGCACCAGCATCAACTACGCCCCGTTGTTCGCGCTGCCAGTACTCAAGGCTTCGGTGTTGGGCTCGCTGTCGCTGGCGCTGGGTTCAGCGGCCAGCGTGACGCTGTGGCTGATGGCCTACGCGGCGTGGTTGTCGGTGCAACTGCCGGGCGACACGCCGGCCTATTTCTTGCAAGCGGCGCTGACAGGGGCTGGCTGTTTTGTCATTTCCTTGCTGTCGCACCAGGTGGCGACGCGGTTGGTCAACGTCGAACTGCTGGCGCAGCGCAGTCAATTGGCAGCGCGCGTGCAGCGCCAGATCAACGAGCTGGTGATTGAATCGTTGAACGACGGAATTTTGGTGCTCGATCAACTGGGTGCGGTGCGCGCTGCCAATCCGGCGGCGCGGCGTTTGCTGGGTGAGCAGCAGATGGTGGCCAGTGGCAGCTTCAATTTGTATGGTGAGAGTGCCTGGCAGGGGCTGGCTGATTTGATGCGGCTGAGTTTTGTGCGACAACGTCCAGCGCGGAGCGAAGTCGTCATCCATTACCCCGGCCAGGGTCCGCGCCGAGTGTTGGTTCGCAGCCAGCTCACCAGCGGCAGTGGTGAAAATCTGTGTGTGATGTTTTTACAGGATCAGCGCGAGATTGAAGCCCATTTGCGAACCGAAAAAATGGCCAGCATGGGGCGCATGTCGGCCGCCGTGGCACACGAAATTCGCAATCCGCTCTCGGCCATTACCCAGGCCAATGCATTGCTCGACGAGGACTTGATTGAACCCAGGCAAAAGCAATTTACCCGTCTGATAGAGCAAAATGCCAATCGGTTGGGGCGAATCGTGCAAGACGTGCTCAACATCGCCAATGTACAGCAACGGGAAAGTGTCATGCGCTCGGGGCGGCTGGAGCTGGGCGCTGCGGCGAGTAAGATCGGCTGCGATTGGCAGGCGCAGAGCGGCCGCCCGTCGCGGCTGCAACTGCAAGTTGCGTCCGCCGCCATTGAAGTCAACTTTGAGGCTGATTACCTGCATCGCGTGTTGATCAATCTGCTCGATAATGCGCGTCGTTATGCCGGTGATGAAACGGGCGCCATTCAGTTGATCGTCAACCGCTCGGCTACCGGCGAAGGCGTGCTCAGTGTGTGGAGCAATGGCGCGCCGATGGATCAAACCGTGGAGCGCCATTTGTTTGAACCTTTTTTTTCCTCCGAGAGTCGCTCCAGCGGGCTGGGACTCTACATTTGCCGTGAACTGTGCGACAGTTACGGTGCCGTCATTGCCTACTACCGCACCCGGCGCTCGGTGGGTGAACAACTGTGTGAGGGCAATGAGTTTTCTGTCACTTTCCAAAACTCTGGCCCGGTGCGCGGCGCTGCACCGCTGGCTGCCTGACGCCGCGCCGTCGATGCCATGCCGTCGAGTTCAAAGTTGACTGTTGCCCGGATTTTGGTCGTCGATGACGAGCCTGATTTGCGCACGCTCTACGAATTAACGTTGCTGCGCGCCGGCTATCAGGTTCAGACCGCCGCCGACTTGGCGCAAGCGCGGCAATTGTTGGCGCAGCAAAGCTTTGTGGTGGTCATCACCGACATGCGCCTGCCCGACGGTTTGGGGCTGGCGCTGATTCAGGAAATCAAGGCGCAGCAGCGCAGCGAGCGTTGCATCGTGATCACGGCATTTGGGTCAGCAGAAAACGCGGTTGAATCGCTCAAAGCCGGCGCTTTTGATTATTTGAGCAAGCCAGTTGACTTGAAGCAGTTTCGCACTGTCGTGGCCTCTGCCATGCAGGACCCGCGCTGCCCGGCCGCGTCTGCCAGCACGGCATCTGGCGCGAGCGCCGCGCACGAAAGCCTGGGTCACGCTGCGCTGGAGCGACTCTGCGGCGAGTCGGCGTGCATGCGTGAGCTCAAAGAGCGCATCGTCAAAGTGGCACGCAGCATGGCACCGGTACTGATTCGCGGCGAGTCGGGCAGCGGCAAGGAACTGGTGGCGCGCGCGCTGCATGCCAACAGCCACCGTTGCGCTGGTGCGCTGGTGGCGGTGAACTGCAGTGCGATTCCGGAAAATCTGCTGGAAGCTGAATTTTTTGGTGCTCTGCAAGGGGCTTATACCGGGGCCACGCGTGACCGGACCGGTTTTTTCCAGGCTGCCAACGGGGGTACTTTATTGCTTGATGAGATCGGCGATTTGCCGCTGAGCATGCAGGCCAAACTGTTGCGCGCTATTCAAGAGCGCTGCATCCGGCCACTTGGTTCAGCACATGAAGAGCCGATCGACGTTCGCATCGTCAGCGCGACGCACAAAGACCTGGCCGTTGAAGTGCTACAAGGCCGGTTCCGCCAAGACCTGTATTACCGGCTCAATGTGATCGAGCTGCTATTGCCGCCGTTGCGCGAGCGACGCTCGGATTTGCCGCAACTGTGCCGCATGTTGCTGCAGCGAATCGCCACCGAAGCGGGCATCGCGGTGCCAACGCTGTCAGCGACGGCGCTCGAACAACTTTCTTACGCGCCCTTGCCGGGCAATGTACGCGAGCTGGAGAATTTGCTGCAACGCGCAGTGGCGCTGAGCGATGGCGATGGACTTCAAATGGAACTGCAAACTGATGCACCGGCTAGGGCCAGTGTTGACGCTGTCGCATCAACCACTGTCGCCAGTGACATTCCGCACGATCTGCAAAATCATCTTGATCAGCAGGAACGCGAAATTCTGATCCAGGCGCTACAGGCGGCCAACTTCAACCGCACCGTTGCGGCCACCCGCCTGGGGATCAGCCTGCGCCAAATGCGCTACCGCATTGCGCGACTGCACATCGAAACCCCGCATGCCGGCGATGGCTCCCATGACGGCGATTGAGCTGAGCGCAGCGCAGCGGCTCTGGCAACAGGGCTGGTACCGGCCAGCCGCGCCAGTGCCATCGGTCAACTGCAGCGCGCGAGCGGTCAATGCAATGATCGATTTGATTGTTTTGCATTGCATCAGTCTGCCTCCGGGAGCCTACGGTGGCGACGAAGTCGAGCGGCTGTTTACCAACCGGCTTGACTGGGACGCGCATCCCTATTTCGGATCGATACGCGGCTTGCGCGTGTCGGCGCATTTCTACATCCGTCGCGACGGCAAGTTGCGCCAGTTTGTCAGCACCGAAGCGTGTGCCTGGCACGCCGGCGCTTCATGTTATCGCGGTCGCAGCAGCTGCAATGATGACTCGATCGGTATCGAGCTGGAGGGACTGGTGGGTGCGACGTTCCAGCCGGCACAGTACCAGACGTTGGGCCGGCTGTGCAGTGCGCTCGTGCAACGCTACCCGATTGCGCACATTGCCGGTCATCAACATATAGCGCCTGGCCGCAAGCAGGATCCCGGGTCAGCTTTTGATTGGCAATGTTTGCAGCAGGCGTTGGGCCTGGGCAATGACCACTTTCCGCACTAGCCACTAATGGTAGTGGCTTGCAATGTGGATAGACCGCAGATATAGTGTGCAGCGTGAGTACCCAGCCAATTCAATCCGGACCACTGAGCGTGTGCGCTGGTAAGTCTTGCGCGTTTGCGGTCGCATCAATTCACGCTGCTTCGATGCTGTTGCACAACACTTGGCGCAACAAAATTGATGCTGCTGCGGCAGAACACTTTTCATTTCGTCGCCGCGCCCGCATAATCTGCTAATCGGAAATTTTTTATGTTGTCCTGGGATCAAGAAATCAATTCCAATTTGCAGCTGCCCATCGCGCATGGCTGGTCCAACAGCCACCCAGTTGCACAACCGATTAACATCGGTTGCGGTTTGCGCTCACCCGCTTCACAGCCACCGCTGTCCCCAATTTTTCAGCGTTGTTTTTCAGATCACCCGTGCACCGCTGGCCGGCCCTGAGACGACCCAATCATGCTGAACCACAATGCGCTCACTGCCATCCGCCCGGAAACTGGCGCCAGCAGCGGGCACCACCGCGTTTATGGTGCTGGGCTGCTGCCCAACATCATGAATCGCTTCATGCTCTCCAACTCGCATGAAGTGCTCTTTGTAACTTGATCAAGGAGAAAATCAAATGGCAACTGCAAAAAAACCGGCCGCAAAAAAGGCCGCTCCCGCGAAGAAAGCTGTAGCAGCAAAAAAAGCTCCAGCGAAAAAAGTAGCCGCTAAAAAAGCGGCACCGGCGAGAAAAGTCGCTGCGAAAAAAGCCCCAGCGAAAAAAGCTGCTCCGGCTAGGAAAGTAGCCGCCAAGAAAGCTGCTCCGGCCAAAAAAGCTGCCGCCAAAAAAGCCCCAGCGAAGAAAGCTGCCGCCAAAAAAGCGCCAGCCAAAAAAGCCGCCGTAGCAA
>JAVHQY010000116.1:7189-13395 GCA_036171375.1 Rhodoferax sp.
CCAGCGAAGAAAGCTGCCGCCAAAAAAGCGCCAGCCAAAAAAGCCGCCGTAGCAAAAAAACCGGCCCCCAAGAAGGCAGCCAAAAAGCCGGCGGCGAAGAAAGCCGCGAAAGCACCCGCTGCCAAACCGGCTCCCGCTGTGGCTCCGGCCCAAACCACGTTAAGCCCGCAAGCCGCCTGGCCGTTTCCAACGAGCACCAAGCCCTGAGGCAAAAACGCGTTTTAGGTTCAAGCCCGGTGCCCACAGGTACCGGGCTTTTTTTAGGCTGTTATAAATTCAGCAGATCAAGATTGAGCGTGTAATTTTGCGGTCCGCGCTGGGCAATCTTGAGCGCGCCGAGCTGACTGCCGAGCCGCGCGCAACGCACCAGCGGCCAGTCCCTTTCAAGCCCGAACAGCAACGCCGCCCGGTACGCATCGCCACAGCCGGTCGGATCGACCAGTTGCTGTGCCGGTGTCGGTGGAACCAGGGTTTTTTCACCGTCGATCCAGACTTCACTGCCTTCTGCTCCCAAAGTGATGATGAGTCCGCGCACACGGCGCGAAATGTCCGCGTTGCTCCAGCCGCTTCGATCGACCAGCATTTTTCCCTCGTAATCGTTGACGGTTAGCCAGTCAGCCTGTGCGATCAGCGTTTCCAACTCGGCGCTGGTAAAACTCGGCAACTGCTGCCCAGGGTCAAAAATAAATGGGATGGCAGCGGCGACAAATTGCTGCGCATGCGCCAGCATGGCCTGGTGCGCGTCGGGCGCGATGATTCCCAATTTGACATCGCCGCGCTGGCGCACGTTGGTCAAATGCGCGTAGTCCATCGCTCCGGGGTGAAAACCGGTGATCTGGTTGTTGTTGCGATCGGTGATGATCATCGCTTGCGCGGTATAGGCATTTTCCACCGTACGCACAAATTCGGTCTCGATCCCCTGCTGTTGCAGTCGCCGCAAATAGTCGCTACCGTCGCTGCCCAGTGTGGCCATCGGCAATGGTGTGCCGCCAAGCTGTTTGAGGCCGTAGGCTATGTTGCCAGCGCAGCCACCAAAATCGCGTCGCAGTGACGGCACCAGGAACGATACGTTCAAGATGTGCAACTGGTCGGGCTGAATCTGATCGGCGAACTGACCCTCAAAGTTCATGATGGTGTCAAAAGCCAGCGAGCCGCAAATAATGGAAGCCATAGAGTCAGTTTAGTCAGGGATAAAAAGCCAGCAGTCGGTAACCCACCGGCGGGCTGGTCGAACTGGTGCCGTTGAGCGCCAGGGTGAGCGTCACGGGCCGCTCCAGGCCGACTGCCAGCCGGTCTGATTTTGCACCCCATTCAGCACTGCGCAAAACGCGTCGCAGCACCAGTTGATCGAGCGCATCGGTCAGCGTCAGCTCGACTGCCGGCAGCGCCAGCTCGGTCGTGCTGGTATTTTTCAGCGTGAAGTTCAGGCCATAAATGCCGTCTTCGATTTTGACGAACGATGAGCTCTCTATCACGATCGCGTCAATGTTTCGCAGCGGTGACAAGCGACAGTTGGCAAACCCGCATGCCCGCTGTAGCCAGGGTGTCAGCGTCGGCACGGAGGCCGCAAGTCGATCGCGTTCATGCAGCACGATCTGACCCAGCAAGACCAGCATCAGCGCCAGATTGCAAAGCACAAAAGTGGCGCGCGCCAGCGCTCGGGAGGGCGCGGATTCGGCTCTGGATCGACGCAGGAAAGAAACTTCGTCCGCCGCAATTTCCGGCACCAGTGCATCAATCTCGGGCGGCGCAGGCACTTCATCCGCTACCGGCGCGTCTGGCGCTGGCTCACTGTGCGTCGTCACATCAGCAGCCGTTGTTGGTGCCTCTTCGAGCAGTGCGGCTTGGGCATCAAACGCCGCCTGACACTGGCCACAGCGCACCCAACCGTTGGCAATCCGGAGTTGGTCCGGAACCACTTTAAACACTGTCTGGCAGCTTGGACAACGTGTCGTCAGGCTCATGGCAGCGTATTGTAAGAAAGCGGTTAAAAGCTGGCCGTCATCAACAGCCAGCCGTCTTCGCGATCTGAAATACCAAGCTGACAATAGTCTGCGTAGGCGGTTTTGAGTTCATCGGCCTGGCGCTCCAGAATGCCCGCCAGTAGCAACATTCCACCAGCGGCCACTTTGGCGCACAGCAGTGGTGCCAGTACTTTCAGCGGTGTGGCCAGGATGTTGGCCACGACCAGTTGAAAGTTGCCACTGACAATGTCGGGTAAACCAACGCTGAGTTGGACCTGATTGACTTGCGCGTTGCGGCGTGCCGACTCGATCGCGGCTTGGTCGATATCGACCGCCACCACTTCCGCCGCGCCATACTTGGCCGCGCCGATGGCCAAAATTCCCGAGCCGCAACCGTAATCGAGCACCCGTTGCGGTGGCACGGACACGTCGGCCGAACGGGCGATCCAGCGCAAGCACATGCGGGTGGTCGGATGGGTGCCGGTGCCGAACGCCAGCCCTGGATCGAGTTCGATGACGATGCGTGCCTGGGGCGGTGGCTGGTGCCAGCTCGGCACAATCCAGAATTCTGGCGTGATTTCAACCGGTGTGAACTGTGACTGTGTCAGCCGCACCCAATCCTGATCCTTGATTTCTTGCTGGTCCAGGTAGCGGCAGTCGGCAAAGAAATCCTGCGCCTGCAACACACCCAGCGCCTGCTGACTCAAGGCCGCAGTGGCAAACAGGGCACTCACGCGTGAGCGTTGCCAGCCCCCTTTGGGTGTCGGCATCCCGGGCTCGCCAAACAACGCCTGCTCGGCATCGGTTTGCGCGTCGGCATCCTCCACGCTGACACTGAGCGCAGCCAGCGCTTCGAGTGCGTCGCTCAGGGTTTCGACCTGGTTTTCGGGGCACCGCAGGCGCAGTTCAAACATCGTGCTGTCGGTCTCAACGCTGGTGTTGGCTCAGCCACTCTTCCAGGTAATGGATGTTGGCACCGCCAGCCATCACTTTGGCATCGACCATCAGCTCGCGATGCAGGGCAATGTTGGTGCTGATTCCCTCCACCACGGTTTCGCCTAGCGCAGTGCGCATGCGCGCCAGCGCCTGCTCGCGGGTGTCGGCGTGAACGATGATTTTGCCGATCATGGAGTCGTAATGCGGCGGCACGACATAGTTGGTGTAAACGTGCGAATCCACCCGCACGCCGGGGCCGCCCGGTGGGTGCCACATCGTGACGCGCCCCGGCGAGGGCCGCGAAGTGTAGCCATCTTCGGCGTTGATGCGGCATTCGATGGCGCAGCCACGAAACTCAATCTGGCGCTGCGTGAAAGGCAGTTTTTCTCCCGCCGCCACCATGATCTGCGTTTTGACAATGTCCACGCCAGTGATCATCTCGGTGACCGGGTGCTCGACCTGTACCCGGGTGTTCATTTCGATGAAATAGAAGTCGCCGTTTTCATACAAAAACTCAAAGGTACCGGCACCGCGGTAACCAATCTTCTTGCAGGCGGCAACGCAGCGATCACCCAGGCGCTCGATCAACTTGCGCGCGATGCCCGGTGCCGGCGCTTCTTCCATCACCTTCTGGTGCCGGCGCTGCATCGAGCAATCGCGCTCGCCCAAATAGACCGCGTTCTTGAACTTGTCGGCCAGCACCTGAATTTCAATGTGGCGCGGGTTTTGCAGAAACTTTTCCAGGTACACCGCCGCATTGCCAAAAGCCGCCTCGGCTTCAGCCCGCGTCATGGTCACGGCGTTGATCAGGGCCGCTTCGGTATGCACCACGCGCATGCCGCGCCCGCCGCCGCCGCCGGCCGCCTTGACAATCACCGGGTAGCCGATGGCCCGGGCGATGCTGCGGATTTGTGCGGCATCGGTTGGCAGTTCGCCTTCCGAGCCGGGAACGCAGGGAACGCCCGCCTTCATCATGGCTTGTTTGGCCGAGATTTTGTCGCCCATCAGACGGATTGATTCCGGTGTCGGGCCGATGAATTGAAAACCACTTTTTTCCACGCGTTCGGCAAAATCGGCGTTCTCGCTCAAAAAACCATAGCCCGGGTGAATGGCTTCGGCATCGGTGACTTCGGCAGCCGAGATAATGGCCGGCATGTTGAGGTAGCTGGCGGCCGACGCTGCCGGGCCAATGCAGACCGCTTCTTCGGCCAGCTTGACGTATTTGGTGTCGCGGTCGGCCTCCGAATAAACCATCACCGCCCGAATGCCGAGTTCACGGCAGGCGCGTTGAATGCGCAGTGCGATTTCGCCCCGATTGGCGATCAGGATTTTTTTGAACATGGGGTTGCCGGCCGCTCTTACTCGATGACGAACAGACCCTGGCCGTATTCGACCGCCTGGCCGTTTTCGCACAGAATCTGTTTCACCTTGCCGGCCTTGTCGGCTTCGATCTCGTTGAGAATTTTCATCGCCTCGACGATGCACAGCGTTTGCCCGACTTTGACTTCGTCGCCAAGTTCAACAAAAACTGCTGCCCCTGGTGAAGCCGAGCGATAAAAAGTTCCCACCATCGGGGATTTGACCAGGTGGCTGGGCTCTTCGCTCACCGGCGCGGCGACCGGGCTGACCGCGGCCACGGTTGCCGGAGGGCTTGCGGGCAGCGCAGCCACGCTGGCCGGGATGACGTTATGCGCCGGGCGCTCAGCGCCACTCTTGACAATACGAATCTTGCCTTCCGCCTCGGTGATTTCCAGTTCTGAGACATTTGATTCAGATACCAGATCGATGAGTGTCTTCAATTTCCTAAGATCCATACTGATCTCCAATAAACTTTATCGAACCCGGATTGTCCACTACCGGCCGCTACACGTGGCCGGCCTTCTAAAATCGTCCGATGCACATTCATATCCTGGGCATTTGCGGCACGTTCATGGGCGGACTGGCGGCGTTGGCGCGCGAAGCCGGCCACAAGGTCACCGGTTGCGATGCCGGAGTTTACCCACCGATGAGCGAACAATTGCGCGCGTTGGGCATCGATTTGATCGAAGGCTACGGTGCCGGGCAACTCGCGCTTAAACCCGATCTGTACGTGGTCGGCAACGTCGTCAGCCGCGCCCGTCTGGGCGATGGCCAGCCAAAATTTCCGTTGATGGAAGCGATTTTGGATGCCGGTCTGCCCTATGCCAGTGGCCCGCAGTGGCTCAGCGAGCAGGTGCTGCAGTCGCGCCATGTGATTGCTGTAGCTGGCACGCATGGCAAAACCACCACCACCGCGATGATCGCCTGGATACTGGAGTGCGCCGGGCTGCACAGCGGTTTTCTGATCGGCGGCCGACCGCTGAACTTTGCTCTGTCGGCCCGGCTCGGCAGTCCGGGCGCGGTCGCGGCTGACACCGGCACTGCCGATCCAAAGCCTTTGTTTGTGATCGAGGCGGACGAATACGACACTGCGTTTTTTGACAAACGCAGCAAGTTTGTGCACTACCGGCCGCGCACGCTGGTGCTCAACAACCTGGAGTTCGACCACGCCGACATCTTTGACAACCTGGCAGCGATTGAGCGCCAGTTCGAGCATTTGTTGCGCACCGTGCCGGGCAGCGGCCGGGTGGTGGTCAACGCCCTGGAAGAAAGTCTGGCGCGGGTACTGCATGCGGGTTGCTGGAGCGAAGTGCGCAGTTTTGGCGCGGCGGTGAGCGACTACACCGCCCAAGGCGCGGACGATGACTTTGACGTTTTGCTGCACGGACACAAAGTAGCGCATGTGCAGTGGAACCTGACCGGCATCCATAACCAGCTCAACGCGCTGGCAGCGATCGCGGCGGTGGACCACGTCGGCGTTGCGCCCGACCTTGCGGCGCAGGCCCTGTCCCGTTTTGAAAGCGTCCAGCGCCGCCTGGAACTGGTCGCACGCATTCGCCACCCAGCTGGCGACATCACGATTTTTGATGACTTTGCCCACCATCCCAGCGCCATTCGAACCACGCTCGACGGGTTGCGCCGCAAAGTCGGACCGCAGCAGCGCATCCTGGCGTTGTTCGAGCCGCGCAGCAACACCATGAAGCTTGGTGCCATGAAAGCGCAGTTGCCCTGGAGCCTGGAAGCGGCGGACCTGGTTTTTTGTCTGGGCGCGGGCTTGGGCTGGGATGCCGGACAGGCGCTGGCCAGTCTTGGTGCCAAGGCCCAGGTGGCGGCATCGGCCGAAGAACTGGTGGCGCAAGTTCTGGCCAGCGCCCGCCCCGGCGACAACCTGCTGTGCATGAGCAACGGCAGCTTCGGCGGCGTGCCACGCAAGCTGGCGCAAGCGCT
>JAVHQY010000117.1:0-2805 GCA_036171375.1 Rhodoferax sp.
CGTTGACGACCATTGAAGGAGTACCGCATGCGCACGATTGCCCCTGTCTCCCCTGGCGAAATGCTGGAGGAGGAATTCCTCAAGCCCCTGGCTCTGACCAAGTACCGTCTTGCCAAAGACATCGGCGTGCCTGCTCAGCGCATTGGCGACATCGTTGCGGGCAAGCGTGCCATCACCGCTGACACGGACCTTCGTCTGTGCCGGTACTTCGGGCTCAGCGACGGTTGGTGGCTTCGAGGCCAAGTCAACTACGACACAGCCATTGCGCGCGCGTCGATGGGCGAAGCGCTGGCGCGTATTTCCCGGTGTGAACTGCTGGCCGGTTAAGCACAGCACCGGGAGGTTCAAGAGTAACGTCCGCTTTTTCTCACGGCCACAGGGTCTGCATCGGCAACGCGAACAGGCGCGGCGCAAAAGAGACGGCGGCTTCGCCGTCGTACAGCACGACACCACAGGCAAAGCGGTCGCCTGCTATCTCCTGGAGTTTGCGCAAGCCTCGAAAATCTTCGGCACGCACGGTACCCGATGCCTTGACCTCAATGCCAGCCAGCTGCTGGCCTTGTTCCACAACGATATCGACCTCATGGTCATCGCGGTTACGAAAGTGATAGAACGCCAGCGGTTCCGGGTGGCTCACGGCCTGACGACGAAGCTCCTGAAAAACAAAAGTCTCCAGAAGCTGCCCCAGCAGAGGCCGGTTGGCATGCAAGGCAGGCGCGTCCAGCTTCAACAAGGCGCAGGCCACGCCAGTGTCACCCAGATGCAGTTTGGGGGTCTTGACCAGTCGGTTGATCTGCCGCAGATGCCATGGCGGCAATAAATCGACCAAAAACACACGCTCCAACAAGGTCAAATAGTCGCGCACCGTGGGGCGGCTTATGCCAAAGGGGCTGGCCAATTCACTCACATTGAACAGATGGGCCGTTTGCCCGGCCGCCAACTCCAGCAAGCGCGGCATGACATCCAGGGATGCAATGCGCGCCAGGTCACGCACATCACGTTGAACCAATGTTTGCACGTACGCCTGGTACCAACTGCGCCGACGCGATGGTGAACGCATCAACGCTGCAGGAAAGCCACCCGCCACGACCTTTTCAGCCAATGCCATTCCCATGCGCCGGGCTGTCGCAAACTTGAACTTTGCGGCAAAAAGTTGTCGCAGAAATCCGGCCTCTTTTCGACTGAGTTCGATTTGGGCCAACGGATGCAGACGGATTACCTCCATCCGTCCGGCCAATGAGTCGGCCAGTTGGGGCAACAACAGCACATTGGCAGAACCTGTCAGCAAGAATCGGCCCGGCTGGCGATCTCGGTCCACCACCAACTTCAGTGAGGTAAAAATCTCAGGCACACGTTGAACTTCATCGAGCACCATCCTGGATGGCAAGTCGGTCACGAAGCCAAGTGGGTCGGCACGCGCAGCGCGTGCCAGGTTGTCATCGTCGAAGCTGAGATAACCCAATCCTGCGGGCTCAGCCACAACACGCGCCAGCGTCGTCTTGCCACACTGCCTCGGCCCTTGCAGCAGCACCACAGGGGTATCGGCCAGACTGGCCTGCAAGCTGGCATACGCCAACCGGGGCAACAAGGCAGAAGTGGCTGAGAGTGGTGAATTTTGCACCGGCTAATTGTAAGTTTTACTTCTGGCTGTTTGAAATGTTTTTATTGGAAATTCGAAATATTTTCGACCTTTCCCGATTGACTGCATGTTGACTCCCATCAGCATCCCGGCCATGGTTGCGTGATGGCCTGCCAGTGGCGCGGCTGCACCGGCGTGATGGAAAGGCGGTTGCCACGCTTGAGCACGAGCAGCTCAGCCAAGTCGGGGCGGGTGCGCAGCTCGGCCAGGCTCACCGGTGCAATCTTGCGCAGCACCTGCACGTCCACCAGCAGCCAGCGCGGCGCGGCGGCTGTGGCGGTGGCATCAAAGTAGGGCGACTTGGGATCAAACTGCGTCGGATCGGGCCGGCTGGCCGATGCCACGCGGGCGATGCCCACGATGCCCGGCGCGGCGCAATTGGAGTGGTAGAACAGCACACCGTCGCCCACACGCATGGCATCGCGCATGAAGTTGCGCGCCTGGTAGTTGCGCACGCCGGTCCAGGGCACGGTGGCAGCGGGCGCGGCCAGTGCATCGTCCACCGAGCATTCTTTAGGTTCGGATTTCATCAGCCAGTAGTTCATCGCTCAAGTGTGCCAGCATTTGGTCGTTGCCGCAGACGCTGCTTGAGTCTCCTAGAATCACGTGTTTCCTTCCACCCAGCACAGTTTCACCATGACCCGCATCCCCCGCACCGAGCCCCCCGCCGCAAGCAAAGACTTGAAGGTTGCCGTGATGGGCGCGGGTGCCGTCGGCTGCTATTTTGGCGGCATGCTGGCGCGCGCCGGGCATGAAGTGGTGCTGATCGCGCGGCCCGAGCACGTTGCCGCCATCAACGCCGACGGCCTGCGCATGCAGACCACCAGCTTTGACGAGCAGGTGCGCCTGCGCGCCAGCAGCGAGCCCGATGCCGTGCAGGGCGCTGGGCTGGTACTGTTTTGCGTCAAATCCACCGATACCGAAGCGGCCGCAGCCCAGATCAAACCCTATCTGGCAACCGATGCCCTGGTGTTGAGCCTGCAAAATGGCGTTGACAACGCCGAGCGCCTGCGCGGCGTGCTTGGCACCAGCGCAGTGGCCGCGGCGGTGGTTTATGTCGCGGTTGAGATGGCCGGCCCCGGCCACCTCAGGCACCACGGTCGCGGCGAGCTGGTGATTGAGCCATCGTCTGCCAGTCAAGCCACGGCGCAAGCCCTCAGCGCTGC
>JAVHQY010000118.1:0-2010 GCA_036171375.1 Rhodoferax sp.
CAAAGCGCTGATCTACAGCGTCAGGATGGTGCAGCCGGTGGTGCGGCGCGCTTCCAGGTCGCGGTGCGCTTGCTGCACCTGCTCCAGCGGGTAGCGCTGGCCGATTTCAATTTTGACTTGACCGCTGGTCACCGCTTCAAACAGGCCATCGGCCAGCGCCTGCGTGCCCTCACGCGTGGCGATGTGGCTAAACAGCGTCTGGCGCGTCAGATAGAGCGAACCCTTGACACCCAGCGCGCCTGGCGCAAACGCCGGCACTGGCCCGGACGCATTGCCAAAGCTGACCATCAGCCCGAACGGTCCCAGGCAATCGAGCGACTTCTCCCAGGTGTCCTTGCCGACCGAGTCATAAACCACGCGAACGCCTTTGCCGCCAGTGATTTCTTTCACTCGCGCCAGAAAATCGTCGCTGCGGTAGTTGATGGTGTAGGCGGCACCGTGCGCTTTGGCCAGAGCACATTTGGCATCCGACCCGGCGGTGGCAATCAATTGCAAACCCAGCGCGCGTGCCCACTGGCAGGCGATCAGGCCAACACCCCCGGCGGCGGCGTGAAACAGCACGAAGTCGCCGGCGTGCAAGCCGCCTTGGGGCAGCGAGCGTTTGAGCAGGTACTCGGCGGTCAGGCCCTTGAGCATCATGGCAGCCCCGGTGTCAAAGGAAATCGCATCGGGCAGTTTGCAAACGCATTTGGCGGGCATCACGCGCAAGTCGCAATAGCTGCCAGGTGGCTGGCTGGCGTAAGCGGCGCGGTCACCCACTTTGAGATGCGTCACACCCGCACCCACGGCTTCGACCACACCCGCGCCTTCCATGCCAAGGTACAGCGGCAGCGGCAAGGCATACAGGCCGTTGCGTTGATAGACATCGATGAAATTGAGTCCCACCGCACGGTGGCGGATGCGGATTTCACCGGTGCCGGGTTCACCCACCGTGCGCTGCACAATTTTGAGTTGCTCGGGGCCACCGTTTTGTTCGATTTGAACGGCGCGGGAAGTAAATTGGGTCATGATGGAAACTCCGAAACGTCACTGTGAAAAATTAGCGCGCCTTGAAGCCGCTGGACTCGATGATGCGCTTCCAGACCTGGCTGTAGGCACGCTCGCGACTGGCGAGCTGAGGGCCGGTCATGTGGCCTACGCTCAAGCCCATGGCGCTGAGTTTGTCGTGTACGTCGGGCAGGGCGATGACCTTGGCCAAGGCTGCCGAAAATTTGTCCAACGTGGCTTGCGGTGTGCCCGCAGGGGCAAAAATCCCGTAGTAGGGGATATCCTCAAAACCTGCCAGACCGAGCTCGGCAAAAGTTGGCACGTCGGGCATGATGGCCTGGCGCGCGCCGCCCAGCACCGCCACCACGCGGATTTTGCCGGCCTTGTGGTTTTCGACAAAGTCCGGCACCGAACCGACACCCGCATTGATCTGGTTGCCCAGCATGTCGCCCATCATCGGTGCGCTGCCGCGGTAAGGGGCGGCCTGCAAATCGAGTTTGTATTTCTCACCAATCAGCTTGACCAGAAATTCGGGCACTGATGCCGGTGCCGGAACGCCCACCGTCCCTTTGCCCGCGCCGTGGCTGCGCACCCAGGCCACGTATTCGTTCATGGTTTTGGCCGGTGTGCCGCCGGAGACCGCCAGCGCGTTGACAAAGGTGGCAAAACCCGCCACCGCAACAAAATCCTTGGCTGAGTCATAGCCGGGGTTCTTCACGACCATTGGCAGGATTGTGATGGTGTGGTCATGCGAGAGAAAATAGGTTGTGCCATCCGGCGCTGCGGCTTTCAAGGCTTGCGCTGCAATCTGGCCGCCGGCACCGGCACGGTTCTCGACAATTACCGAGACACCCAACTGGTCTTTGAGTTTGTCAGCCAGCACGCGGGCGATCGCATCGGTGCCGCCGCCGGGCGGGAAACCGACCATCAGCTTGATGTTGCCGGTCTGGGCCTGGGCGGCAATGCCCAGCAACATGGCGCTGAGCGCCAGTGCGCGGCGCAGCGTGCCAGAGAGGGCGGGAA
>JAVHQY010000118.1:2110-13272 GCA_036171375.1 Rhodoferax sp.
AGCAACATGGCGCTGAGCGCCAGTGCGCGGCGCAGCGTGCCAGAGAGGGCGGGAAAGAATGAAGCGGACATTTTGGTTCTCCTGTTGAATGGAAAATTAAAACACACCGGCGTAGGCACCGCCATCGGCCAACACGTTTTGGCCGTTGATGTAGCCGGCTTGCTGGCTGCACAAAAACGCGCAGATGGCACCAAACTCCTGCACCGTGCCAAAGCGGTGCGCCGGAATGGTGTTGCGCCGGGTGGCCATCACGGCATCAACCGTCTGGCCGGTTTTCTTGGCCGCACCCTGGAACACGACTTTGAGCCGGTCGGTGTCAAAGGCGCCAGGCAACAGGTTGTTGATGGTGACTCCTTGCGCGGCCAGCTTGCCGCGTGCCACCCCGGCGACAAAACCAGTCAGGCCGCTGCGCGCTCCGTTGGACAGTCCCAGCACTTCAATCGGTGCTTTGACGGCGCTCGACGTGATGTTGATGATGCGACCATAACCGCGCGCTGCCATGCCATCGACGCTGGCTTTGATGAGCTCGATCGGGGTAAGCATATTGGCATCGACCGCCTTGATCCAGGCTTCGCGGTCCCAATCGCGAAAGTCTCCGGTCGGCGGGCCGCCCGCATTGGTCACCACAATGTCAAAGTCGCGGCGCAGCGCAAACACGGCCTGGCGACCGGCGGCGGTGGTGATGTCTGCTGCCACCGACTGCACCTGTGTCTGCGCCGGGCGCGCGCCATCGGCCAGCAGCGCAGCGGTGGCGGCCTGGAGCGCCTCAGCACCGCGCGCGACGATCAGCACGCTGACACCTTCGCGTAAGAGTGCCTGGGCGCAACCAAAACCCAAACCGCGGCTGGCACCACACACCAAAGCCGATTTACCAGCAATACCAAAATCCATAACAAACACTCCATCAGTTACAACAAGCTACCGCCATGATAGTGGTGAAATCCAAAGCCAGGACGCACGCCAGAAAGACTTTTATCGAGCGTTGCGGCTAAAAACAAGAATTTTGACTCATGGCGCTATCTTTGTTTTCGACAAAGTTGCAAGCGGCAGGAACAGACACAGTGGATCATCAACTGTTTCAATGAAACCCAGTCGTGTGTAAAACGCTTTGACCTTTTTGTCTTTGGCCTGGACCAGCACCGCGTACAAGCCGACCTGATGCGAAAACTCGAGTGCTAATTGCAGCGCAAAGGCCAGCAGGTCCTGCCCGATGCCGCATCCCTGATGGCGCACATCGACCGCCAGACGACCGACCCGCAACATCGGAGCCGGGTAGCGCGGTAACTTCAGGCCTTCGGGCAATTGGATGGTCGCAACCTGACCGGCACTGACCGAAACGTAGCCCGTAATGGTCACGCCATCGTCGGCCAAAGCTACATAAGTCTTGCCAAAGCCACGTCGTTGCAGTTGACCAGCTTGCCTGAGAAGAAAGTCATTGAGCACGCCTTCACCGCAATCAAAGCCCGCACGCACATGATGTGTCGCGAGGCGCTCAATGGGCACAGCCATCTAACGCCGCGCCATCAATTTTTGCAGAGCGGCAGTCGGCTTGGACGGCTTTTCACAAGCCGCTACAAACGACTGAAAAGCCTGCTGCGACAACATCAGGGAATCATCGTCTGCCACGACGCGGCGCGCAGCCTCGTAAGCGTTTTGCAACACAAAACCAGAGACGGTCGCACCCATCATGGTGGCAGCGCGCTCTATCGTTGCCTTGGCCTGCGGCGTGGCACGAAGGTGGATACGAGCAGTCTGATTGCTACTCACAGCGGACGGCATGGCAACACTCCTAAAATTGGGTCAAGTGTACGTCAAAATGACGCACAAATCTTCAATGCCAACCCCCTGGCCTCACCCTTTGAAAACCTTGTGATGCAAGCGCCGCAGCGACCACCAGACGCCCAGCGCCACCAGCGGGATCGCAACCGCCGCCGTGCTCTCGGCGCTCCAGGGCCAACCCAGAGCGTGCGCGCCTTTGACCAGATAGCTTACCAGCCCGACGATGTAGTAGGTGATGGCGGCCACCGACAAGCCTTCGACCGTGGCTTGCAGTTTGAGCTGCAGGCCCTGGCGCTGGTTCATGGCAGCCAGCAGCGCCTGGCTGCTTTGCTGTTGCTCGAACTCGACCCGGGTGCGCAGCAGGTCGCTGATGCGCGCCACCCGTTGCGACAGCGCTTCCTGGCGGCGGGTGACCCATTGGCAGGTGCTGCGTGCGGGTTGCAGGCGACGCTCCATGAATTGGCCGATGGTCTGCATGCCCGGCAAGGCCGACTCGCTGATCTGGCTGATGCGTTTGTCCACCAGTTCAAAGTACGCCACGCTGGCCGAAAAGCGTGAATGCGTCGCGGCGTGTTGGCTTTCCACCTGGGCTGCCAGCCGGGTCAGGCGATCGAGCAGCAGCGATTCATCGGCTGGCGTTGCGCTGCGCACGGCACTGGCAAGTTCGACCAGTTCGAGCTCGGCCAGCGATAGCACGGCCGCCGCCTGGCGCGCTACCGGCAGCCCCAGCAGCGCTGTCATGCGGTAGGTTTCAATTTCCAGCAAACGCTGCACCAGCCGCCCCAGGCGGCGCGGCGAGAGTTGATTGACCAGCAACAGTTGGCGCGAAAAACCATCGCCATGAATGGCAAAGTCGGTGTAGAACTCTGCCCCGCCGCCAGCCACACTGGAAGCCACCAGGGTGTTTTCATGCAACAGTTGCTTGACCAGCGTTGGCGCGACCGAATCGGGCTTGGCCAGCGCCCACAAGTGCAGGCTCAGCAAACACTGGCCCGGCAAGCCCGCCAACCAATCTTGCGCTACTGCATCGATGGCGAGCGTGGGCTGTCGCGTCGGTGCCAAGGTGCTGGCGTTGACAGGGCACATGAAAGTCCAACTGACGAAGTCACTGTGCAACTCCCAGCGCAAATGAAACGCGCCAAAGTCCATGCGGAAATGGCTGGACTGGTCGTCTGGCAGGGGCAGATGATGCTGGCGCAGCAGCGTTGCCACGTGCGCCCGGCTGGTCTCACGCTGCGCGGCATCGCACAGCATCACCAGGTGTGAGATCGCCAGCGGAACCAGCAACGCCTGCGGCGGGCGGGCGTGCACCTCGTTGTGCAACGCGGCCCGTTGCGGGTGCTGTGGCAGTCCCAAAGGGCGAGGTTCCATCACTCCTCGACAAACGCTTCTTCCCGTTTTTTCTTGATCGAAGGCAGCAACACGACCACCAGCAAGGCGACGGCAGCGGCGAGCAGGCTGGCTGAGAGTGGCCGCGTCACCATCACGCTCCAGTCGCCGCGCGAGAGCAGCAGCGCACGACGCAGGTTTTCTTCCATCATCGGCCCCAGGATGAATCCCAGCAGCAGCGGCGCGGGCTCCACTCCGAGCTTGATGAACAGGTAGCCCACCACACCAAAAATACCCACCATCCAGACATCAAAGGTGTTGTTGTTGGTGGAATAAACCCCAATAGCGCAAAACAGCACGATGGCCGGAAACAGCCAGCGATAGGGCACCGTGAGCAGTTTGATCCAGATGCCGATCATGGGCAGGTTCAGGATGATCAGCATGGCGTTGCCAATCCACATGGAAGCGATCAGGCCCCAGAACAGCTCGGGGTTGCTGGTCATCACTTGCGGACCGGGCTGGATGTTGTGGATGGTCATGGCACCGACCATCAAAGCCATTACCGCGTTGGGCGGAATGCCCAGCGTCAGCAGCGGAATGAAAGAGGTTTGCGAGGCTGCATTGTTGGCCGACTCGGGTGCGGCCACGCCGCGGATATTGCCTTTGCCAAAAGGTACTTCACCTGGCTGCAACTTGGTCTTTTTCTCGATCGTATAGGCCCCAAAAGCTGCCATGGTGGCACCGCCGCCGGGCAGAATGCCCAACATGCTGCCCAGTGCCGTACCTCTGAGCACGGCCGGCAACATGCGTTTGAAGTCTTGCTTGGTCGGCATCAAGCCCGTGACGCTGTGGGTGAACACCTCGCGTTCGCTTTCGTGTTTGCCCAGGTTGGAGATGATTTCGCCATAGCCAAAGACACCCATGGCGATGACGATGAAGCCGATGCCATCGGTGAGTTCGGGGATATCAAAGCTGAAACGCGCCACGCCCGAATTCACATCCGTGCCGACCAAGCCGAGCAACAAGCCCAGCAAGATCATGCCGATCGCCTTGAGCAGCGAGCCCGAGGCCAGCACCACGGCACCAATCAGCCCCAGCACCATGAGCGAGAAGTATTCGGCCGGGCCGAACTTGAAGGCCACTTCGGTCAGCGGAACGGCAAAAGCCGCCAGCACCAGGGTGCCAACGCAACCGGCAAAGAAGGAGCCCAGGCCCGCAGCAGCCAATGCCGGGCCAGCGCGGCCCTGGCGCGCCATCTGGTAGCCGTCAATACAGGTGACGACGGATGAAGTTTCACCCGGCAGGTTGACCAGGATGGCCGTGGTGGAACCGCCGTATTGCGCACCGTAGTAAATGCCCGCCAGCATGATCAGGGCCGACACCGGTGGCAGCGCATAGGTAGCCGGCAGCAGCATGGCGATGGTGGCGACCGGGCCAATGCCAGGGAGCACCCCGATCATTGTTCCCAACAACACGCCGATGGTTGCGTACAGCAAGTTGATGGGTGTGAAGGCAACGCCAAAACCCAGCGATAAATTTGCAATCAAATCCACGTGTCTTCCCCTTAACCGGTGATAAAAGTAGGCCAAGCCTGAAACTGCAACTGCAGCAACACGATGAAGCCAAGATAGCTCGTGACCGCCAGGATGGTGGCCAGGATCGTGACTTCTTTCCATTTGAATTCTTCCCCCGCCAGGGCGGCGACGAAAGTCAGGACGTAGATGGCAGCCACCATGCCCATGGCGGGCAAATGGATGCTTGGCAGGCCACCGAGCAGCACACCGAAGATCAGGTTGGCTGCGATCACGTAAAACAGCGGTTTCCAGGCCCACGAGCCGATCTTGTCGCCGTCTTCAGTTTTGAAGATCAAGGCGTTGAAGGTAATGAGTGCGCCCAGCAGCGCCATCAGGATTCCCAGCATCAAGGGGAAGTAACCGGGCCCCATGCGCCCCGCATCGCCGACGTTGTAGGTGGTAGCACCCCAGGCAAAAGCGATGCCGATGACAAGGAATAAAAGTCCGGAGAAAAAATCTTTTTGACTCTTGATCAACATGAGCGGTTTTCCAGAATGTGGCGACAGCCTCATTGTGCATGAAAAACCTGACTCAAAATCTCCCGGTTTACCCCTATGTCGCAACGGTGACCCGGGTCAAATCAAAGCGGGTGTTGCCGCCAGCACTTCGCCAAGAACGGTGAGTCCTTGCGCCACCAGCAACGCGCCGGCCAGACGCAGCGGGCGCATGCCATCGCCGAGCGCTTGGCGCTTGAGCGCAGCGCTGTCAGGTTCGTGGTTCACCATTTCCTTGAAGGCCTCCGAGAGCACCAGCAGTTCGTACAAACCGGTGCGTCCCAGGAAACCCGTCATGCGGCAATCGACACAGCCGACCGCTTTGAAAGGCTGGTAGTCGCCACTGAGCTGCCAGGGCTTGACGATGGCCGCCAGCGCTTCGCGCGAAGCCTCTTTGTCTGGCACTTTGCAGTGCGGGCACAGCGTGCGTACCAGGCGCTGCGCCAGCACGCCGAGCAAAGTGGCATTGATGAGGTAGGCGGGAACGCCCAGTTCAAGCAAGCGCGTGACGGCCGAGGGTGCGTCGTTGGTGTGCAGCGTCGAAAACACCAGGTGGCCGGTCAGCGCTGCCTGCACCGCCATCTCGGCGGTTGGCTGGTCGCGGATTTCGCCCACCATGATGATGTCGGGATCCTGGCGCATCAGCGCGCGCAGGCCCTGCGGAAAACCGAAATCGAGCTGCGTCTGCACTTGCGTCTGGTTGAAAGCCGGCTCGATCATCTCGATTGGGTCTTCCACCGTGCTGACGTTGACTTCCTCAGTGGCCAGGCGCTTCAGGGTTGAGTACAGCGTGGTGGTCTTGCCGGAGCCAGTGGGGCCGGTGACCAGGATGATGCCGTTGGGGCGCGTCACCAGCGACTCCCAGCGCCCGGCATCGTGGCTGGAAAAACCCAGTGCATCGAGGTCTTTGACGGTGGTGTCGGGGTCAAAAATCCGCATCACCGTTTTCTCGCCAAAAGCCGTTGGCAGGGTTGACAGGCGCATCTCGACTTCAGCGCCGCCCGGATTGCGCGTTTTGATGCGACCATCTTGCGGCCGGCGCTTTTCCATCACGTCCATGCGCCCGAGCAGCTTGATGCGCGCGGTCATGGCAGTCAGCACGCCGATGGGCAACTGATAGACCGGATGCAAAACGCCGTCAATGCGAAAACGGATCACGCCCTGCTCGCGCCGGGGTTCGAGATGAATGTCGCTGGCACGCTGGTCAAAGGCGTACTGCCAGAGCCAATCGACCACCTGCACCACGCTTTGGTCGTTGGCATCGAGCTGCTTGTTGCTGCGCCCGAGTTCAACCAATTGCTCAAAGCTGGCAGCGCTGCTGCCAGAGCCGGCTTTGTTGGCGGCCCGCACCGATTTGGCGAGGGCAAAAAACTCGGCTGTGAAGCGATGGATTTCCTGCGGATTGGCCAGCACCAGGCGCACGCTGCGGTGCGACTGACGCTGCACCTCGGCCATCCACTCGGTCAGGAACGGCTCAGCCGTCGCCACCACCAGTTCGCCTGAAGTGACTTGCACCGGCAATATCTTGTGCCGCTCGGCGTAGGCCGCGCTCATCGTGTCAGCCACTTTGGCCACATCGACCTTGAGCGGATCAATGCGCAAATATTCCAGCCCAAGGTAGGTGGCCAACCAGCGCGTCAGATCTTCGATGTCGAGTGCCTTGTCGTCGCGCGCGCGCCGCACCGAAACGCTGGCCAGTCGCAGCAGCGGATGTTGTGCGCTCTCGGCCTGGGCACAGCGCGCCAGCAAGCGTTGCGCTTCAGCGCTGCTGATCACGCCATCGTCGCGCAGCCAATGCAGCAGCTCGCGCCAATCCAGCGGCCCTTGCCGGGGCGAGCGCTGCAAGGCTTTGGCGGCCGGCGGTTTATTCATGACAGCAGGGGTTTGAAAACGCGTACCCATTTCGCCGCTGGCAGGCCCCAGCGGGTCTGGATGATATCGGCGCGTGCGTTCAGCAGCTCGCGTTTGGGTCGGCTGGCACTGCGTTGCGCCAGCACCACGGTGTTGCCTTCGCGCGTGGGCTTGAAGGCCCACAGCGCATCGGCACCAAAAGCCGCCCCGATTTTTTCGGTGGTGCGTGCAAAACTCGACGCGCGGCCAAACAGGTTGACCGTCATGCAGCCATCCGGCGTAAGCAGTCGCCGGCAATGTTGGTAAAACGCCAGGCTGTCTTGCACCGGTGCGGCGGCCTGCTCATCGTACAGATCGACCTGCAACGCATCAACTGCTGCCAGCCATCTGGGCTGGCGGATTTCCTGCGCCGCATCGGCCAGAATGACTTGCAGCCGGGCGTTGTCTGCGGGCAGCTTGAACCAGCCCCGGCAAGCCAGCAGCACGGCTTCGTTGATCTCGATGGCACAGGTTTTCATGCCCAGCTTGTGATAGCAGAACTTGGTTAAGGCACCCGCACCCAGCCCGAGTTGCAGCGCCTGGCGCTGGCGCAAGGTGTCAGGCTCGACAAACAGCAGCCAGGCCATCATGCGCTCGATGTATTCCAGCACCAGCGCCGTTGGCTGGTTCAAGTTCATGGAACCCTGAATCCAGGGACTGCCCAGGTGCAGGTGCCGCAGCCCTGCCTGTTCAGAGAAATTGACTTCGGGCAGCGTGTTTTTTTTCAAGATGGCCGGATTATCGTCAACTTCGCATTTGGCGGATGCTTGCGTTTATGATGCGGGATGAGCTCTGATGCCCAACGCCAGACTTCGCTTCGATCGCTGATATTGAAGCGCATCAGCGCGCTGGTGGCGGTGGCAACTTTGCTGGTGGCGGGAGCCGGTATCTGGTTTGGCTTGTTGCCTCTGGTTGACAAAATTGCGCTGGGACAATTTACCAGCGTGAGCGCCAATGTCGAGTCCGACCTGCGCGGCGTTTTTTCACCCGCCACCCAGTTGCTCGGCATGAGCCGGGGCTGGCTGGCGGGCGAGGCACCCGATTTGCAGTCGCCCGCAGCTTTCAACCGTTTGTTCCAGCCGCTGTTGGAAAACTCGAAGCAGATCACCTCGGTGGTGGCAGGCACTTCCAACGGTCAGGGCTGGCTGCTGCTGCACCAGGGCGACGGTTCCTGGCGCAACCGCATGACCGACGTCGAACATTGGGGCGACCAACGTCACCGCTTGATTGACCGCTTGCCCGATGGAACAACGACCCAGCGTTGGGACGATCACCGCTACGATCCGCGCCAGCGCGAGTGGTACCGTGTGGCCAGCGCTGCCGCCACGGCGGGTGAAGTCCAATGGACGCCGCCCTACCGTTTTTTCACCACCGGTGATGTCGGCATCACGGCATCGACCGCGCTGGCGTTGCGCGATGGCCGCTCGCTGGTGCTGGGTTTTGATCTGATGCTGCGCGATTTGTCGCAGAGCACGCAAAACGCGGTGGTGGGCAACACCGGTCTGGCGCTGGTGTTGACGCAGGACGAGCGCGTGCTGGCCTTGCCCAAGGCGGCAGTGGGCGTGGCGCAGACGGCCTGGCTGGGGCATCTGCTCAAGCCCGCTGCCGAGCTTGGTCTGGCACCGGTCAACGCTGCGCTAACGCGTTGGCACAGCGCCAATGGCGCGGCGCAAACAGTGATCAGTTTCACCTCTGCTGGCACGCGCTGGCTAGCCAATGTGCGTCCCTACGCACTTGGCCAACAGCAGTTGCTGGTTTTAACGTTGGCACCAGCGGCGGATTTTGAACCGGCTTGGTGGCCGCTGCTGGGTGCCTTCGGTGTGGCGCTGGTGCTGGTGTTGGGATTGGCGATGCTGGTCACTCGCCTGGCGGCCGAGCGCCTGGTGCGTCCGCTGGGGGCGCTGGCAGCGGTCAATGCGCAAATTGGCCGACTTGATTTTCAACCCCCGGCCCACGTGCAAAGCGCAATTGTCGAAATCGGGCAACTCGAAGCGGCGCAGGATGCAATGCTGGCTTTGCTGCAAAAAAATCAGCACTCGATGGCCGCGCAGGCGCAGGAGCTGCGCCTGCAGATTGATGCCCTGCAAGAAACCAAGGCCGAATTGAACCGCCAAAACGACATGCTGGCGGCGATTATTGAAAACTTTCCCGGTGGTATCTCGGTGTGTGATGCGAGCTTGCGCGTGCGCGCTTGCAATGAGCAGTTCAAAAACCTGCTCAGTTTGCCCGCCAGCCTGTTTCAAAACCCGCAGATTTATTTTGAGGACATCATCCGCTTCAATGCGCAGCGCGGTGATTACGGTGCGGGTGAGGTCGAAGACCAGGTGCGCGGCAGGGTCGCACGGGCGCTGGAATTCAAGGCGCACAAGATCGAGCGCGTGTTGCCCAACGGAACGGTGCTGGAAGTGCGCGGCACGCCCTTGCCGGGCGGTGGTTTCGTCACCCTCTACACCGACATTACCGAGCGCAGCGAGCACCAGCAAAAGCTGGAGTTTCTGGCGCATTTTGATGCACTGACGGCGCTGCCCAACCGCATGCTGTTGAGCGACCGTCTGAACCAGTCCATGATCCGGGTGCACCGCAGCGCGCAACAGTTGGCAGTGGTGTATCTCGATCTGGATGGATTCAAGGCCATCAACGATTCGCACGGGCATGAAGTCGGTGACTTGTTGCTGATGGCGTTGGCAACGCGCATGAAACAGACTTTGCGTGAAGGCGACACGCTGGCGCGTATTGGCGGTGATGAATTTGTCGCCGTGCTGCCCGATCTGTCCGACAGTGATGCCTGCACCCCGCTGCTGATGCGGCTGCTGGAGGCCGCCGCCCAGCCGGTGCCGATTGAGGGTTTGTCGTTGCATGTTTCGGCCAGCATGGGCGTGACTTTTTATGCGCCGGGCGATCAGCTCGACAGCGATTTGCTGCTGCGTCAGGCCGATCAGGCCATGTACATCGCCAAGCAAAGCGGCAAGAGCCGGTTCCAGTTCTTTGATACGGCGCAAGAGCGCAACCTGCGCGTCCACTATGAAAAAGTGGAGCAAATTCGCCTCGCGTTGACCCACCATGAGCTGGTTCTTTACTACCAGCCCAAGGTCAATATGCGCAGCTCCAAGGTGGTCGGCGTGGAAGCGCTGATTCGCTGGCAGCATCCGCAACAGGGACTGCTGGCACCGCTGGCGTTCCTGCCGGCGATCGAGGACCACCCGCTGGCGATTGAGGTTGGCGAATGGGTGATTGCCAGCGCATTGGGACAGATCGAGAGCTGGCATGTGGCCGGTCTGGACATTCCGGTCAGTGTCAATGTCGGCGCGCGCCAGTTGCTGCAAACCGATTTTGTCGCGCGGCTGAAAGCCCTGCTCAAGGCGCACCCTGGCGCTGACCCGATGTTGCTGCAAGTGGAAGTGCTGGAGACCAGTGCGCTGGAAGATTTGAGCCACGTGGCGCGGGTGATTGCAGAGTGCCGGGTGTTCGGTGTCACTTTTGCGATGGATGATTTCGGCACCGGCTATTCGTCGTTGACCTATCTGAAAAAGTTGCAAGTTGATCTGCTCAAAATAGACCAGAGCTTTGTGCGCGACATGCTCGACAACGCAGAAGACCTGGCCATTTTGCAAGGGGTGATCGGGCTGGCCAATGCGTTCCATCGCGAGGTGATCGCCGAGGGGGTGGAGACTTCGGCGCATGGCAGCTTGCTGCTGCAGCTTGGCTGTGAACTGGCGCAAGGTTTCGGCATTGCCAGGCCGATGCCAAGTGAGAGCATTGTGCCCTGGATTCAGGCCTGGCAGCGCCAGCCGGTGTGGCTCGATAACGGTCAATCAGACTTGAGCGCTTGAGGCTAGGAGTCGGTCGTCGGACGGATCAAACGCGCCAGGTGTGGCAGTCCTGCGCTCAATCTCGGCGGCTTGCATACGCCCATAACTCATGGCCTTGTGGCAACTGGCGTTGGCCTTGATCTTGGTGCAGTCCACGGCGATGGTGCCGAGCTTGACTACCCAACTGGCGATTCAGCCCCTCAAGTCGCTATCAGGGATTTCCCCTCTGCCACCCAGACTCCTAGAATCGGCCTCAGAGGTATTGGTGAATAGCGTATATTTGTAGT
>JAVHQY010000119.1:0-13096 GCA_036171375.1 Rhodoferax sp.
CGGACACGCCGCCAGCAGCCCACTCGGGCACGTCCAACTGAGGAATCTAGGATGAAAACAACAAATTCGTACTTGATCAAGGGTGGCCGTGTCATCGATCCGGCCAGCGGTTTTGACGCGCTGGCCGATGTCGCGGTCGCCGCCGGCAAGGTGCTGGCTATCAAGGATTGTCCGGCCGAGTTTCAGCCGGAGCGGGTGCTCGATGCCAGCGGCTGCATCGTCATGCCCGGTGTGGTTGACCTGGCGGTGCACTTGCGCGAGCCGGGGCACGAACATGAAGGAATGCTGGTGTCGGAAATGGCAGCAGCCGTTGCCGGTGGCGTGACCAGCCTGGTTTGCCCGCCCGACACCGACCCGGTGCTCGATGAGCCGGGGCTGGTGGAGATGCTGCGTTTTCGTGCCGCCCGGCTCGGCCAGGCGCGGGTTTATCCGCTGGGTGCCCTGACCCAACAACTCGACGGCGAAGCACTGTCCGAAATGCTGGCCCTGGCCGAGGCTGGTTGCGTCGGTTTCAGTCAGGCGCAGAAGCCACTGTCCAACACCCAGGTGCTGCTGCGGGCGTTTCAGTACGCTGCCACGTTCGGCTACACGCTGTGGCTGCGACCGCAGGACTATTTTCTCGGTCAGGGCGTGGCGGCCAGCGGCGCACTGTGCACCCGGCTCGGTCTGGCCGGTGTGCCGGTGGCGGCCGAAACGATTGCCCTGCATACCATTTTTGAGCTGATGCGCGCCAGCGGCGCGCGCGTGCATCTGTGCCGCTTGAGCAGTGCGGCCGGTGTGGCGCTGGTGCGCCAGGTCAAGCTCGAAGGACTCAAGCTCAGTTGCGATGTCAGCATCAATTCTTTGCTTCTGACCGATGCCGACATCGGCTACTTTGACAGCCGCGCGCGGCTTGATCCGCCGCTGCGCCAGCAAAGTGATCGCGCTGCGCTGCAAGCGGCGCTGGCCGATGGCACCATTGACGCGCTGGTATCGGACCACACGCCGGTGAATGAAGATGCCAAGACCCTGCCCTTTGCGCAGAGCGAAGCCGGTGCCACCGGCGTTGAATTGCTGCTCAGCCTGGCGCTCAAGTGGAGCCGGGACAACGCAGTGAGTTTGCGTCGCGCCTTGCAAGTCATCACCAGCAGCCCAGCCAGTGTGCTCGCCGCTGCTGCGGGTCAGCCCGACATGGGTGCGTTGCGCGTCGGCGCGGTTGCAGATCTGTGCATTTTTGACCCGGATGCGGCCTGGACCGTGACTGCTGCGGCGCTGCGCAGCCAGGGCAAACATACGCCGTTTTCCGGCTACGAATTGCCGGTCCGGGTTTGCTACACACTGGTTGGTGGACGGTTGGCGTACCCACTGTGATCTGTTCATGCGTCCGGCCGCCAACCCCAAGCACGAAGTCCGCATCATTGGTGGCCAGTGGAAACGCAGCAAGCTGGCGGTGTTGGAGCGGCCCGGGCTGCGACCCACGATGGACCGGGTACGCGAGACGCTGTTCAACTGGCTTGGGCAGAATTTGAGCGGCTGGCGCTGCGTAGACTGTTTTGCCGGCACCGGTGCGCTCGGTTTTGAGGCTGCTTCACGTGGCGCGCAGCAAGTGCTGCTGGTTGAGCGCGAGCGCGTTCTGGTGCAGCGTTTGGAGCTCACCAAAGAACGCCTGCAAGCCAGTGCGGTCAGCGTCGTTTGTGGTGATGGTATCGCCCAGTTGCTGCGACTTGAGCCTGCCAGCATGGAGCTGGTGCTACTGGATCCGCCGTTTGATTCGGCCCTGTTCGAGTCCGCGCTGGCGGCGGCGGCTCGTGCCGTGGCAGCGGACGGTTTTGTCTATCTGGAAGCGCCGCAGGAGTGGCGGGACGACAAGCTCAGCGGCTGCGGCTTGGGCCTGCGCCGGCATTTCAAAGCCGGGGGTGTCTGGGCTCATTTGCTGGTGCCTGTAAAGCCGCTACAGCCGGGCACGTTGTCACTGGCTAGAGCAGTTTGAGCAGGGTTTCAGCCAGCTCGGTGACATCGTTGGGTTTGTAGATCAGAGCACGGGCCCCGGCCTGTAGCGCACTGCGTTCAATCTCGGCAGTGATGTAGCCTGAAGTAAGCGCCACCGGCAGGTCGCTGCGTATCAGTTGTGCTTCCTGTAGCAACTCGATGCCTGAGTAGCCTGGCATGTTGTAGTCGGTCACCAGCAGGTCAAATGACGCTGGCTGCGCCTGCAACGCTGCAACGGCCTGGCGCGGATCGGTGAACGTGGTGACCTCAAAGCCTTTACGCCTGAGCACACGCTCGACCAGGAACACCAGCGCCGCGTCGTCGTCCACGTACATTACGTGCCGGCCGGCTCCCTGATTGCCAGCGAATTGCGCACTGGCCGTGACCACGGGTGCGCTGGTGGTCGGGCTGTTGCTGCTGGTCGCGGTCACGGCAGTGGCGTCGGGTACCGGAAAATAAAGCGTGAAAACACTGCCGCAGCCGGGCGCACTTGCCACATCGACGCTGCCCTGGTGTGTTCGCATGATGCCGTGCACCACAGCCAGGCCCAGGCCTGTGCCCTGGCCAACTGGCTTGGTGGTAAAAAATGGTTCAAAGACGTGCAACTGGGTTTCCGGCTCGATGCCGCAGCCAGTGTCGCGAACCACCAGTCTGACGTGATGACCCCGAGCGCCGCCACGGCGTTCGGGCTGGTCGCCGAGTTTGTAGCCCAGCTCGATGCTGATCCTTCCGCGCTGCTCGCCGATGGCATGAATGGCGTTGGCGCAAAGATTGAGCACGGCCTGCTCGATCTGTGTTGCATCAGCCAGCACGGCTGGCGTTTGCGGGTCAATCTGGAGCACCAGATCGATCAGCGGTGGCAGAGCGATTTTTATCAGGTGGACGGCTTCACGCACCACATCGGCGAGTTGGATCAGGCTGAGTTTGGGCGCTTCGTTGCGGCTGAAGGTCAGGATTTGCCGCACCAGGTTGCGCGCCCGCCGTGCCGCCTTGTCAATTTCGCCCAGGCTGACGAAGGCTGAGGCGTTCAGCGTGGTGTCATCGCGGGCCAGCTCAATGTTGCCCAAAATGGCGCTGATGATGTTGTTGAAGTCGTGCGCGATACCGCCTGCCATGGTGCCGATGGCCTGCATTTTTTGCGATTCTCGCAACTGCGCTTCCAGCGCTTGGCGGTGCGCTTCCATGCCTTTGTGGCGTGTCAGGTCGTGGGCAAAAAAGGTGATCGTCTCACCTTCAATCTGATGCTCAAACGACACGCTCACGTCCAGCGCGACGCTGTCGCCGCTGGTTTTCGAACCCGTGATTTCGCCCAACTGCACATGGCTCACGGTGGGGTTGGCCGGCAGCTTCTGGGACATCCCCGGCAGAAAACGCTCTATCGGACTGCCAACTGCCTGCGATGCCGGGCACTCAAACAGTCGCTCGGCGCTGGGGTTGAAAATGGTGATGCACTGTGCACCATCGATGCAGACGATGGCATCGAGTGAGGAGTTGATGATCGATGCCAGCCGGTTCTGGCTCTGCTGCAATTCCTGGTTTCGTTGCTGCAACTCCTGCGTGCTGATCTGCAACGCCTGGCGCTGCGCCAGCAGCGGGCTTTGGTCAATGATGGCGCAAATGAAGTGGGCCAGTTCGTCTTCGCCATTTTCGATCCTGGCAATGTGCAAGTCGCCGGTAAACACCGCATTGGCACCACACAAGAAAACTACTTCGCTGGTTTCATGGCTGCCGGTTTCCTTGGCACCCGCCAGCGCCTGCCGGACCCGGTTGGCGTGTTCGGCGCTGACCAACGGCAACAAAAAATCAAGCGGCCGGTCGCTCTCCTGTGGGCGTAACAGCCGCAACGCGGTGGCGTTGCTCTCCAGGACCTGACCGTTCTCATTGACCACCATCACGGCCAGTGGAACGCTGGAAAACAGCGTGAGAAAACGCTCGGATGCACCCTCGGCGGCCGCCTGACTGTAGCGCAGCGCCTTGTTCTGAATTTCCAGCTCGGCTTTGTAGTTGCGCAGATCTTCGATCATCTGCGACAGTGAAACCCCGGTAACTGGCTGCCCGCGCTGTTGCTGTTGCGGCAGCGATTGCAGACTGCGTCTGGCGCGCCTGGAGTTAGGTTTTTGATTGCCGAAAAAGTGGCTTTTCATGGGCGACGTGGCGACCAGAAACAGAAACCAGCCTACAGCGCAAAACGCCGATCATCAACCTCGATTAGGGGCGTTTTTCAGCTTGCCGCGCACCGGCACCACGGTGGTGACGGTCGGGCGCACTGCTTCTTGCGATACCGGTTTGGGTGCGGAAGTGTCCTTTTTGGGCTTTTTTACCATCTTGTTGCTATGCTGCTGACCTTTTGCCATTTTCTTGCTCCTGGTTGCAAACGATACACAAATTTTATGGTGGGACGTGAAGGACTTGAACCTTCGACCAAAGGATTATGAGTCCTCTGCTCTAACCAACTGAGCTAACGTCCCGCACCGGCGCGGATTGTAAGGGCCTACTTGTGATGGCTGAGGGCGTTGCTGATGAGTTTGGAAGTGATGTCAACGATCTGGATCATGCGGTTGTAGGGCATGCGCGTCGGACCGATGACACCGAGTGCGCCGACGACCTGATCGTCCACCAGATACGGCGCGCTGACGATGGAGAGCTCTTCAAACGGCACCACCTTGCTTTCGCCGCCGATGAAAATCCGCACACCTTTTGCCTGACCGGTACTGTCGAGCAAGCGCATGAGCTGGGCTTTTTGCTCAAACAGCTTGAAGGCCCGGCGCAGATGGTTCATATCGCTGGAAAAATCGCTCACTGCCAGCAGGTTGCGCTCGCCGGAAACCACCACTTCGTTTTCTTCGCTGGGGAGGGCTTCGGAACTGACTTCCACTGCGGCGTTCATCAGGCTGGCAATTTCCGAGCGCAGCGACTCAACCTCGCTTTTCAGGCGCTCGCGCACCTGCTCGATAGTCAAGCCGACGTAGTTGCGGTTGAGGTAGTTGGCGGCTTCAATCAGTTGCGCTTGCGAGTAGTCCAGCGCAGTGAAAATGACCCGGTTTTGCACGTCCCCGTCGGGTGAGACGATGATCACCAGAAAGCGGCGTTCCGACAGGCGCAAGAACTCGATCTGGCGCAGCACCGACGAGCGGTGCGGCGCGATCACCACGCCGACAAACTGCGACAGATTGGAGAGCAGATCGGCCGCTTTGGAGATGACTTTTTGCGGTTGATCGGGTGCCAGTGTCTGAGTGGCAAAGCGCTCACGCTGGACCGTGAGCATGGTATCGACGAACAGCCGGTAGCCGCGCGTGGTGGGTATGCGCCCGGCCGAAGTGTGCGGGCTGGTGATGAGCCCGAGCTCTTCCAAGTCGGACATGACGTTGCGAATCGTGGCCGGTGACAACTCGAGCCCGGACGCTCTGGAGAGCGTGCGCGAACCCACTGGCTGCCCGTCCGCAATGTAGCGTTCCACCAGCGCTTTGAGCAACAACTTTGCACGATCGTCGAGCATGTGGCCATTTTAGTGATGTAATTTGGCCATGAAATCAAAATTCCAGTGCGTGGCTTTGATTGGCAAATACCAAACGGCGCTGGCCGGTGCTGCGGGTGGTACCTCACGCGCGGCGCTGGAGAGCATTGCCCTTTTCCTGCAGCAGCAGGGTTGCCAGGTTTTTCTGGAACAGGACACGGCACGCAATGTGTCAATCGCCAACTGCCCGGTGTTGAGCGTGAGCGCCATCGGTGCGCAATGCGACCTGGCGCTGGTGGTGGGCGGTGACGGAACCATGCTTGGAATCGGGCGCGAGCTGTCGCATTTTGGCGTACCGCTGATCGGCATCAACCAGGGGCGACTGGGTTTCATCACCGACATTCCGTTTGCCAGTTTTGCCAGCAAACTGCCGGCCATGCTGGCGGGCGAATTTGAGGAGGATCACCGCAGCCTGATTCGGGCGCGCGTGATGCGCGAGGGCAATTGCGTGCTCGACACGCTGGCCATGAATGACGTGGTGGTGAACCGGGGTGCCGCCTCGGGCATGGTGGAATTGCGCATCGAGATCGATGGCCATTTTGTTGCCAACCAGCGCGCCGATGGCCTGATTGTGGCCACGCCCACAGGCTCCACCGCTTACGCGCTGTCGGCCGGTGGCCCGCTGCTGCATCCGTCGATTCCGGGCTGGGTGTTGGTGCCGATCGCGCCGCACACGCTGACCAACCGCCCCATCGTTCTTGCCAACGTCGCCGAAATTGCAATTGAAATCGTCGCTGGGCGTGATGCCAGCGCCAGTTTTGACACCCAGTCGCTGGCGGCGCTGCTGCACGGTGATCGCATCGAGGTTAGCCGCTCACGCCATCACGCGCGGTTTTTGCATCCGGTGGGCTGGTCTTATTTTGATACCCTGCGCGAGAAACTGCACTGGAACGTGGGAGTCGCTTGAGTGAGTCTGAACCGTATCGTGCTGCGAGATTTTGTCCTGGTTAAAGAGCTCGAACTTGATCTCTCTGACGGCTTTACCGTGCTCACTGGCGAGACGGGTGCCGGCAAGTCCATTTTGATTGGCGCGTTGCAACTCGTCACCGGTGGCCGCGCCGATAGCGGCTTGATTCGCGAAGGCTGTAGCCGCACCGATGTCAGCGCCGAGTTTGACAATTCCGAGCCGCTACAGCAGTGGCTGGTGCAGGCCGGGTTTGAGGCTGGCGAAGGCCTGTTGTTGCGACGAACCATCGATCAGCAGGGGAAAAGCCGCGCCTGGATCAACGCCAGTCCGGCCACCGCCTCTCAGCTACGCGAACTGGGCGAACAACTGCTCGACATTCATGGCCAACACGCCTGGCAGAGTCTGACCCGCACCCAGTCGGTGCGCAAGCTGCTCGATGGCTACGCCAAAGTGTCAACGGCAGAGCTCGCTGCGCTGTGGCAACGCTGGCAACAGGCCGGCCGCGAACTCACGCAAGCGCAGGCTGCGCAGGGCGCGCTGGAGAGCGAACGCGAGCGCCTACAGTGGCAGATTGCCGAGGTTGAAAAATTGTCACCCCGCGACGAGGAGTGGCAGGCGCTCAACGCCGAACACGGCAAACTGTCAAACGTGCAGGCGCTGCTGGAAGCGGCCAAAACAGCGCTGGCGGCGCTCGATGACGATGAACAGGGCGGTGCCATCACCAGTCTCAACCAGGCTGTTCAGGCGCTGCAGTCGCAGCAATCAGTGGAGAGCCGGTTGGCCGAGGTAGTGCAGGTGGTATCTGCCAGCCAGGCGCAACTACAGGATGCAGCGCACTCGCTGCGCGCCTATTTGCGCAGTGCCGAACCCGACCCGGCGCGGCTGGGCGAACTCGACGATCGCCTGGCCTTGTGGCTGTCGCTGGCACGCCGCTACCGCTGCGCGCCGCAGCAGTTGGCGCAGGTGCTGGCGGACTGGGAATCTGAGCTGCGCGCGCTGGATGCCGCTGCCGACCTGGCTGCACTGGAGGCGGCGCAGACAGCGGCGCAGCAGGACTACCAGCGCCAGGCTGAGCAAGTTTCAAAGGTACGCTTGCAGGCGGCAGTGCCGCTGGCGCGCAGCATCACACAGGCGATGCAGGGTTTGGGCATGCAGGGTGGACGCTTTGAAGTGCGCTTGCAGCCGCTGGCACAAGCGCAACAAAGCGGGCTTGAAGAGGTTCAGTTTCTGGTGGCTGGCCACGCTGGCTCCAGCCCCAGGGCGGTGGCCGAGGTGGCCTCCGGTGGCGAACTTTCCCGGCTGGCGCTGGCAGTGGCGGTGACGACCAGCACGCTGGGCGGAGCGCAGACGCTGGTGTTCGACGAAGTCGATGCTGGCATCGGTGGCGCTGTGGCCAGCACGGTTGGCAAGCTCATGCAACAGTTGGGTCGTGATCGCCAGGTGCTGGCGGTCACCCACTTGCCGCAGGTGGCCGCTTGCGCTGATCAGCAACTGGTGGTGAGCAAACAGTTGGTGGATGGGGCCATGCTGAGCTCGGTAACAGCGGTGGCGCAGGAGGCCAGAATTGCCGAATTGGCGCGTATGCTCGGTGGTGAAAAATTTCCGGCCACCAGCCTGGCGCACGCCAAAGAAATGCTCAGGGCTGGAGCTTGATGCGTCATGAGCGAACAGGATACACCGCTGCAACTGGTACTGATCACCGGCATGTCGGGTTCGGGCAAGTCGGTGGCACTCCACGCACTGGAGGATGCCGGCTACTTCTGTGTTGACAATCTGCCGCCCGAGTTGTTGCGGCGATTCATCACGCTGGAAAAGGCCAGTCACGCCAGCCGCTTGGCCATCGCCATGGACGTTCGCAGTGCCACCGCCCTGCCGCTGATTCCAAAGCAACTCGCGACGCTGCGAAGGCAGGGCTTGGAAGTCAAGTGCCTGTTTCTCGATGCCAGCACCGGAACGCTGGTTCGACGCTATTCGGAGAGCCGGAGAAAACATCCGCTGTCAAGCGCCGTCGCTGATGCCGCGCACAGCAACCAACGCCGCGCGCTGGTCGATGCCATTGAGATCGAGCGCGGGCTGCTGCTGCAATTGCGCCAGCAGTCGCATCTCATCGACACCAGCTTGTTGCTGCCGGCGCAGTTGCAAAGCTACGTCAAGTCACTGCTGGCGCTCAGCGCCCGGCAGATGACCCTGGTGTTCGAGTCGTTTGCTTTCAAGCGCGGCGTGCCGCGCGATGCAGACTACGTGTTTGACGTGCGCATGTTGGCCAATCCGCACTACCAAAAAGCACTCAGCCCACTCACCGGACAAGACCCGGCGGTCGCAAAGTTTTTGCTGGCGCACGCCGACGTGGTCGAGATGCGGCAACACATTGGCGCTTTTCTCGAGCGCTGGTTGCCGGGCATGGCGCGCGATCATCGCGCCTACGTCACGGTAGCGATAGGCTGCACTGGTGGTCAGCACCGATCGGTTTTCTTTGCCGAGCAATTGGCCGCCATGTTTGCCCAGCAGTGGCCAACACTAATTCGGCATCGCGACGTTGCCGCCGGCTAGCAACTTCCTGATCGGTGCTGGTAAACCCAGGCCCGGCCAGTCATCGGCGGCGATCCAGCTTCCCGGCCCCGGCAGGCCGACGTTGCTGCGCCACGGCACCTGAACCGGATGCAGCAGCAAATCCTTGTGCGTGAGCGCGTGCTTGAACGCCGGCGCGTCGTGTGCGCCAGCGCGCAGCGAAACCGGCACATGCGCCAGCAAAGCATCACGGCTGTCGAAGCCGGCAAAACTGTACAAACCGGCCCAGATTCCCACATTGGGGCGTTGCAGCAACCACACCGACTGATCCTGGCGCTGCGCCCACAGCAGCCAGATCGTTTGCGTGCCGCGCTGGAGGCGACGGCTTTTGACCGGGTAATGCTCGCACCGACCTTGCTGGCGTGCCCGGCACAGCGCGCCCAGCGGGCAGACCGCGCACTGGGGTTTGCTGGCACTGCAAATGCCCGCTCCCAGATCCATCACCGCCTGCGTGTAGCGGGGCATGTTTTTTTTCAGGTCGTACTTTGGCAGCAGCTTCGCTGCCAGTTCCCACAGCGCCGCCTCGTTGGTGGCGATGGAAAGATCGGCACCAAAGCCCAGTGCGCGCGTGAGCAGGCGCTTGACATTGCCGTCCAGAATGGCAACGCGCTCGCCGAAGCAGAGCGAGGAAATGGCGGCCGCGGTCGAGCGACCGATTCCGGGCAGGCGCTGCAATTGCGCGGCACTGGCCGGAAAACGCCCGCCGTGCCACTGCATCACTGCAATCGCGCAGCGGTGCAGGTTGCGCGCCCGGCTGTAGTAACCCAGTCCGCTCCACAAAGCCAGCACTTCATCGAGCTCGGCTGCCGCCAACGATGGCAAATCAGGCAAGCGTTGCAGAAAGCGTGGGAAATAATTCAGTACGGTTGTCACCTGGGTCTGTTGCAGCATGATTTCAGACAACCAGACCGGGTACGGATCGCAGCTGCCCTGCCAGGGCAGGTCGTGGCGTCCGTGCATTTTTTGCCAATGCATTACGCGCCGGGCAAACCCGGCTGATTCCAGTTCCCCGTGCATGGTCAGAATTTTTGACAGTTGGGGCAATAAAAGCTCGAGCGCTGACCCTGGCGCAAACTCTTGATGTCGCTGTGGCAAACGCGGCAGGGCTGGCCGGCGCGCGCATAGACCATGGTTTCGAGCTGAAAATGACCACATTCGCCACTGGCACTGGAAAAATTGCGCAACGTGCTGCCGCCCTTGGCTACCGCCCGAGCCAGCACGGTCTTGATGGCAGCGTGCAACTTGGCCACCCTCGGTCGAGTCAGCCGCGCCGCGCTCAGTGTGGGCCGGATGCCGGAGCGGAACAAAACCTCGGAGGCGTAAATGTTGCCGATACCGGCCACCACGTCGCCCGCCAGCAGCACTTGTTTGATGGCGCTGCGCCGGCCATGCAGTGCGCAATAAAACGGATCGACGGCGAACGCGTCTGACAGTGGCTCCATGCCGATTTTGCCGAGCAGCTTTTGCGCTGCCGGTGCGTTTTCGCTCTCGGCGTACACGACAGCACCGAAGCGGCGCGGGTCGTGCAGCCGCAGCGTGCCGTGACTGGTAACGAGTTGGAAGTGGTCGTGCCCGCCGGGTGCCGGCAACTGGCGGCCAAATTGCAGACTGCCCGACATGCCAAGGTGCACCAGCAGCAATCCGCGATCGAGGTCGATCAGCAAATACTTGCCGCGCCGCCGTACCGCTCGCACCGAACGCCCGATCAGCCTGGCAGGACTACAACCCAACGGCCAGCGCAGTGCCTTGCCAAGCTCGACACCCAGCACCGTGCCCCCCGCAATGGCAGCGGCAAAACTCAATCGCGTCACTTCGACTTCAGGTAACTCGGGCATGGATTATTATCGGTCGATGTTACGGTTAAATCGTTTCTCCCTGCTCGTCGCGCTGCTGCTGTCGCTGAGCGCCGCTGCTCAAATGCCGGCCGGGAAAAGCTCCGCAGCGGCTCGATCGACGCTCAACAGCGCACTTTTTTATCAGATTTTGCTGGGGGAAATCAACGCCCGCGCAGACGATCCTGCCAGTGCCCATGCACTGCTGCTTGACGCTGCCCGCAAAAGCTTTGATGCAGGCTTGTACCAAAGAGCGGTGGAAGTGGCGCTGCAAGCGCGCTCGGGAGAGTCGGCGCTGGCGGCGGCGCGGGCCTGGCGGCACGCGTTGCCCAATTCCCGCGCTGCCAATCAATTCCTGTTGCAGATATTGATTGGTTTGAATCGCATCGGTGAAACACTGGAGCCACTCAAACGTGAAATTGCCGCCACCGAAGCCCCAGGCAAAGCGGCTGCGATCGCTGCCATCCCGCGCTACTATGCTCGCGCCAGTGACAAACCGCTGGCATCCAGGACGGTTGAGCAGGCGCTGGCGCAGTATCTGTCGCAGCCCGGGCTGGGCGTGTCGGCCTGGGTTGCCATCGGGCGCATGCATCTGGCTGCCGGGCAGGTCGACGATGCGCTGCAAGCAGCGCGCAAAGCGTCGCTGCTCGATGCCGACGCTCAAGCGCCAGTGTGGCTCGCCTTGGCGCTGCTGGCGACCCACAGCGCGCAGGCCGAAGCGCTGGTGCAGCAGTTTCTTGGGGCGCATACAGCACCCGAATTGCGCATGGAATATGCGCGCGTTTTGATCAATTCCCAGCGCCACCAGGAAGCTCTGGCGCAACTCGAAAGCGTCACCGCCGGACCAAATCCTGGCACCCAGGCGTGGCTGATGACGGGCATGTTGCAACTGAAGCTGGAGCAGCCACAAGCGGCGGAAAAATCGCTCAAACGCTTTCTTGAATTGGCAGCCCCCCCGGCTGGTGCTGCGGCCCAGGCAGGGAGCGCACGCGGGTTCACCCAGGCGTATGAGGCTCTGGCTCAAATTGCCGAGCAAAAAAAAGATTACCAGGCGGCCGATGACTGGCTGCAACGCATTGACCGTGGCGAGGACAAGCTCAGCGCCCAATTGCAACGCGCCGCGCTACTGGCGCGCCAGGGAAAAATTGATGCCGCACGCCAGTTGATCGCGACGCAACAGCCACACTCAGCGCAAGACGAGCGGCTCAAGATGACGGCCGAAATCGATCTGTTGCGCGATGCCAAACGTTATCGCGAGGCCTATCAACTGCTGGTCCAGGCCAGCACGCATTTTCCGGACGATATGGATCTGCTCTACGACCAGGCCATGATGGCTGAAAAGCTGAACCAGCTGCAGGAGATGGAAGACTTGCTGCGGCGTGTGATCGCCGCCCGCCCCGAGTCGGCGCACGCCTACAACGCGCTGGGCTATGCGCTGGCTGATCACGGCTTGCGGCTGGACGAAGCAAGGCAACTTGTTTTGCAAGCACTGAGCTTTGCGCCGGGTGACGCTTTCATCAGTGACAGCCTGGGCTGGGTCGAATTTCGCAGCGGCAATCTGTCGCTGGCCAAAAGCATTCTTGAGCGCGCCTTGCAACTGCGCGCCGATGCGGAAATTGCCGCTCATCTGGGCGAAGTCCTGTGGCGCATGGCGCAGCCTGAAGCGGCGATCAAAGTCTGGCAGCAAGGTTGGCAAATCAACGCCAGCAACGAGACTTTGCTGGAAACGCTTAAGCGCTTGCAGGTCAAACTGTGAAACTCTGGCGCAGGGCAGTGAGTGCTCTGGGCCTGTTGCTGCTGCTGGCAGCTTGTGCCGTGGCACCCGGCTCCAGTCGCCAGCAGGCAGTTGACAGCGCAGTTTGGCACGGGCGCTTGGCGTTGCGTCTGGCGGCTGAGCCGGGAGCGGCCCCAGCACAACATTTAAGCGCCGGGTTTGAACTCAGCGGCAGCGCGCGCCAGGGTCAATTGACGCTGCTCACGCCGCTGGGCACCACGCTTGCGGCGCTGTCCTGGTCTGAGCAAGGTGCCAGTATGCAAGCGCAAGGTGAAAAGCGCGACTTTGATTCGCTGGCTGGTTTGAGCCAGCAAGTGCTGGGCACTGAAGTGCCGGTGGCGGCGCTGTTTGCTTGGTTGCGGGGCGAAGCGCTCGAAGTGGCCGGCTGGCGCGCTGACCTGTCCACCTGGGCCAGTGGGCGAATCACGGCGCAACGCACGCAGCCTCTTCCGCCGGCTGAACTGCGCGTTGTTTTTGATGTTGAGAAATGAGTTGATCGGTTGGGGACAGAGCTAAAGATCTGTCCCGCAAAT
>JAVHQY010000120.1:0-13027 GCA_036171375.1 Rhodoferax sp.
CCGAAGGCCGGGGGACACGAAGCAAAGTGCCCAGGCAGCCTGAGCCCGCTCGAAGACAAAGGCAGCATCATTTACTGCTTTGAGTGGCGCTCTAGAGGATATAGCGCGACAAATCTTCGTTTTGACTGAGCTCGCCGAGCCGCTCCTGCACGTACGCGGCATCGACCACGATGGTCTGACCGGCCAGTTTGGCGGCATCAAAACTGACTTCATCGAGCAGCCTCTCCATCACCGTTGAAAGCCGTCGTGCGCCAATATTTTCGGTGCGCTCGTTGACATCAAAAGCGATTTGCGCCAGCCGGGCGATACCGGCATCGAGAAACTCGACGACCACATTTTCAGTCGCCAGCAAAGCCTGGTATTGCTTGACCAGTGAAGCGTCGGTCTGGGTCAGGATGGCGACAAAATCCTGTACCGAAAGCGATGCCAGCTCGACCCGAATCGGAAACCGCCCCTGCAATTCCGGAATCAGGTCGCTCGGTTTGCTCAAGTGAAAAGCGCCGGAAGCAATGAACAGGATGTGGTCGGTTTTGACCATGCCGTATTTGGTGGACACGGTGGTGCCTTCGACCAGCGGCAACAAATCACGCTGCACGCCTTGGCGCGACACCTCGGCACCGTTACCTTCGGAACGCGAGGTAACCTTGTCAATTTCGTCGATGAACACGATGCCGTTTTGCTCCAGCATGGCGAGCGCCTGCGACTTGATTTCCTCTTCGTTGACCAGTTTGGCGGCCTCTTCGTCCACCAGCAATTTGAGCGCCTCACGGATGCTGAGCTTGCGCGTCTGACGCTTGTGCTGGCCAAGTTGACTGAACATGCCGCGCAATTGTTCGGTCATCTCTTCCATGCCAGATGGCCCCATGATTTCAAGCTGTGGTGCCGACTGGGCAACGTCAATTTCGATTTGACGCTCAGCCAACTGACCCTCGCGCAACTTCTTGCGAAAAATCTGACGCGTGGCGTTTTCCGGTTCAACCGCGCCGCTGACGGCATCGGTGCGCGCCGGTGCCACCAGCACATCGAGCACGCGCTCCTCGGCCGCATCCTCGGCCCGGGCGCGGACTTTTTTCATTTCTTCGGCACGCGTCTGCTTCACCGCAATGTCCGCCAGGTCGCGGATGATGGCATCGACATCCTTGCCGACATAGCCAACTTCGGTGAACTTGGTCGCTTCAACCTTGATGAAAGGAGCCTGCGCCAGCCGCGCCAGCCGTCGGGCAATTTCGGTTTTGCCAACGCCAGTCGGGCCGATCATCAAGATGTTCTTGGGCGTGATCTCCTGGCGCAACCCGGGCTCGACCTGCTGCCGGCGCCAGCGATTGCGCAAAGCAATGGCGACGGCGCGCTTGGCCTGCTGCTGGCCAACGATGTGCTTGTCGAGTTCAAAAACTATTTCCTGCGGTGTCATTTATTGCCCAACTGATATCAAATCGCTACGCGCCGTCGTCCAGGGTTTCAATCGTGTGGTTGGTGTTGGTATAGATGCAGATACCAGCCGCAATCTCAAGCGACTTTTTCACGATTTCGGCCGCCGGTAAATCGGTGTGATTGAGCAGCGCCACTGCCGCTGCCTGCGCATAGGCACCGCCCGAGCCAATGGTGACGATACCGTTTTCCGGTTCCAGCACATCGCCGTTGCCGGTGATGATCAACGATGCCTCGGCATCGGCCACCGCCAACATCGCCTCCAAGCGGCGCAGCACGCGGTCGGTGCGCCAGTCTTTGGTCAGCTCGATGGCGGCGCGAACCAGTTGCCCCTGGTGCTGCTCGAGCTTGGCCTCGAAGCGCTCAAACAGGGTGAACGCGTCGGCCGTCGCGCCAGCAAAACCGGCCAGCACCTTGCCATGGTAGAGCTTGCGGACTTTGCGCGCCGTTCCTTTGACGACAATGTTGCCCAGCGTGACTTGGCCGTCACCGCCGATGGCAACGCTGTCACCATTGGGGCCCCGACGTCGCACGCTGATGATGGTGGTGGCGTGAAATTGTTCCATGTTCCCGATTGTCACGCCTGGCGGGACTGAATTTCAGCATCGTCACCAATGCCAATCAGCTGAAAAAAAATCGCCACCAAAACGGCAACATTGCAAAACCGGACGCGACCCGGCTCACCGCGGCGCGCCGCGAGCCAATTGAGAAGGCTGCCTGCGGCGGCAAAATCCACCCGGATCAAACGCGCGCAATCAATCAGCAACGTTTGTGAAGCCAAAGGCGCAACCTCGAACTGATGCAACAACGCCTGGACGTTGCCCCGCAGTTCACCCACCAGCTCAAACCGGGCCGGTGGTGAGTCCGCAGATGCCGCCGCAGCGCGGCTCAATGATGAACCAGTGTCAGATGCTGCGTCTTCCCGGCACTGGCAGCGTGGCTCGCTCCACGCTGGCGGTGCCACGTCGTAAGCCACGCAGCATTCGAGCGCCAGCCGCTCAAAATCAGCCTGCCGTGCGGTGGCGCGGTAAAAATCAAACAGCGCTGTAGCCCACGCCACACTGCGCCGCACATCGAGCGCACAGCCTCGCCAGCCGGTGAGCAGATTGGCCGCCACTGCCGCATCCTCACCGTTGGCAAACAGGATGGCTGCCGGCTCCAGCTCGGCATCGGCCGTCGTGGTGGTGGATGTGGTCCGCATTGCCGCCGGTGACACCGCCGCCGGCTCAGGCGGCGCGCGCCCATGCCACTCGGCGTTGACGCTGCCCTTTATCTGATCCGTGCCGACACCGCTGTCTTGTGAATCAAGCCAGCCAGCTTGCGTTGATACGTACTCGCTGTCTCGCGGCCCGGACGGATTGCCACTGGCTTGCACGGTGACCGCCGTTGGCAGGTCGGCAGGTTGCAGCGGTGCTGTTTTGTTCATCCACCACTGCCTGGACATTTGCGCTTCGATTTCATCGATCTTGCGCAGCATCATGGCACGTTCATCAAGATTGAAACCAATGCCGGGGCGAAAATCAGATGCTTGGTTGCACGCGCTGCCAGCGCCGGGAATGCGGTTACGACGGATTTTGCGCAATTGGTCAAACTCGCGCCGGCGCACCAAGTCGTTTTGGCGCTTGCGCTCAATGGTTTCCTTGAGCCGCTCTTTGGCTGCGCCTGCCGCCAACTCGGGACCAGAGTCGAACTCGGCCTCGCCCGGGTCAGCGCTCAACCCATCCCGGGTTGGATGGCCAACAAACCCCGCTACTCTGGAGAGCAGCCCTGCGCCGTGGTCTCGGGTCACCATGAAACGACAATATCAAATTCAACGTCTCAATCGCCAAACATTTTCTGTTTGAGTTCACGCCGCTGCTGGGCTTCCAGCGAGAGGTTGGCCGTCGGCCGCGCAATCAGGCGCGCCACGCCGATCGGCTCGCCGGTCTCATCGCAATAACCATAGTCGCCGGCATCGATGCGGACGATGGATTGCTCGATTTTCTTGAGCAGCTTGCGCTCGCGATCGCGGGTGCGCAACTCAAGCGCGTGCTCTTCTTCAATGGTGGCCCGATCAGCAGGATCGGGAACCACCACCGTGTCGGAGCGCAGATGTTCGGTGGTCAAGCCGGCATTGCTCAAGATTTCACGTTTGAGGTTGAGCAGCTTGAGCCGGAAAAACTTCATCTGTGTCTCGTTCATGTACTCCGCGTCCGGCATCGCGATCACATCTTCGTCGGTGAGCAATTCGAGCGCTTTGCTCTTCCAGTTGTTGGCGAGCCGGGGATTTTTCTTCACCGGCGACACCAGCGGCGGAACAATCAA
This sequence comes from Rhodoferax sp., assembly GCA_036171375.1. Lineage (GTDB taxonomy): Bacteria > Pseudomonadota > Gammaproteobacteria > Burkholderiales > Burkholderiaceae_C > Rhodoferax. Next base: position 3,733 of record JAVHQY010000120.1, read on the forward strand.
CGCCGTCGTCGTGGCCTGACCAAAACTGGACTTGGCTGCGGTCGAAGCCACCGATTGCGCCATGGAAGGAACAGTCAATTGCGCCAGACGCGACGATGGACGCCCGGTCCGAACCGGCAACGCCAGAGCGTGATCTTCCGACACTGGCGGCGCAACGACAAGCGCCGGCAGCGCCGCTGCGGCCACCTTGGGCTGCTCTTTGCCGCGCGCGGCCGACTTGTCTTTGGCAACCGCTGTGGATGCCGGCTTTTTGCTTTGCCTGGGCACTGCGACGGCTTTGACCGGTTTGACCGGTTTGACCGGTTTGGCCGCCTTCAACGCCTTGGCTGGCGCTGCCGCTTTGGCGGTGGTTTTGGTCGTGACTTTGGGTGCCGCTTTGACTACTGCTTTTGGGAGCGCTTTGGCCACCACTTTGCCCGCCGGCTTGCCAGCGCTTTTGCCCGTTTGGGCCGGGGCAGTTTTTTTACCATTGGTCAGAACTTTGGCGGGCGTTTTCTTCACCGTTTTGGTAACCGTCTTTGGTTTGGCAGCCGGTTGGGGCTTGGCTTTGCCCACCACACGAACCAGCTTGCTTGTCATCGATTTTGTTGCAGTTTTTGCTTTCACTTCTGACCTCCTGACAGCCCGCGAAGATGCATCGCCGAACTGTGATTGCTTGGCATCATTGACATTCCCTTGAATCTCGCAACCGAGCGCGCGAGTTTACAGTTTTCCGGCACAGAAAAACCGCCGCGGGCAAAAACGGCTAAACCAGGCACTGTTCGAGCCCCTGTAGGAAAATGTCCTGCGGCAAGTCAATGCCGATGAAAACCATTTTGCTCTGGCGCATTTCGCCGCGCTCCCAGCCTGGGCCAAGGTCGCTGCCCATCAACTGGTGCACGCCCTGAAAAATCACTTTGCGCTCGGTGCCAGTCATGTACAACACACCTTTGTAGCGCAACATGCGCGGGCCGTAGATGTTGACGACCGCCGCCAGAAAATCTTCCAGCCGGGCCGGATCGAAGGCACGCGCCGACTGGAAAACAAAACTCTTCACATCGTCGTCGTGATGTTGGTGCGAATGGTCGCAATGTTCATCATGCACGTGCTCGGGCGCTTGTTCCTTGAGAAAATCCGGATCAAGGTCGAGCTTGGTGTTGAGATTGAAGCCGCGCAAGTCAAACACTTCGCTCAGCGCAACGGAGCCGAAATGCACCGCTTTTTGCGCTGCCCGCGGGTTCATCTGCGTCAGGCGACGGCGCAACGCCTGTACCTCGTCGGTGCCAACCAGATCGGTCTTGCTGATGAAAATCTGGTCAGCAAAACCAACCTGGCGGCGCGCCTGCTGGCGCTCGTCGAGTTGTTGCATGCCGTGCTTGGCATCGACCAGGGTCAGAATCGAATCTAGCAGGTAGCTCTCGGCGATTTCATCGTCCATGAAAAAAGTTTGCGCCACTGGCCCCGGGTCGGCCAAGCCGGTGGTCTCAATCACCACGCGCTCGAAATCTAGTCGGCCCTGGCGTTTTTTGGCCGCCAGCATTTGCAGCGCCGCTCGCAGGTCCTCACGGATGGTGCAGCAAATGCAGCCGTTGTTCATCTGCACGATCTGCTCTTTGGACGCGGTCACCAGCAGTTCGTTGTCGATGTTTTCCGCTCCCAACTCGTTTTCGATGACGGCGATTTTCTGGCCGTGCGATTCTTCCAGCACGCGCTGAAGCAGCGTGGTTTTTCCCGCGCCGAGAAAGCCGGTCAAGATGGTGGCAGGAATGAGGCTCATCGTTTTTTGGTGTAACGCCGAAACGTTTGAGTGTAGCGTTCAATCGGGACCATTTCGGCTCAAACTTGCTTGCGCAGCACGACCAGGCCTTTGAGGTATTCACCTTCCGGAAAATTGATGGTCATGGGGTGATCGGCAGCCGCCCCGAGGCGAGCGATGATGTAGCCATCGACACCGGCATCGATTCCGGCGGAAGCCACAATCTTGTGAAACAGGTCGGCGCTGATGCCGCCGGAGCAGGAATAGGTGAACAGTTCACCGCCGGGCTCCAGAATTTTGAGCGCCAGCCGGTTGATGTCCTTGTAAGCCCGCGCCGCGCGCTCGGCATGCGCTGCGGTCGGCGCAAATTTTGGCGGGTCCAGCACGATGGCATCAAACTTTTGTCCGTCGGCGTCAAATGCGCGCAGCGCAGCGTTCACGTCGGCATCCAGCCAGCTCACCCGTCCGGCATCGAAGCCGTTAAGCGCCACATTGGCAGCGGCCTGTTCTAGCGCCGGTGCCGACGAATCGATGGACGTGACCTGCGCCACCCCCGCCGTCAATGCCGCCAGCGTGAAGCCTCCGGTGTAGCAATAGCAGTTGAGCACGCGCTTAAACTCGAGGCGACGACAGTGATCGGCAAACGTTTTGCGGTTGTCGCGCTGGTCCAGATAAAAACCGGTCTTGTGCCCGCTTTCGATGTTCACGCCCAGCCGCCAGTCGTGTTCGCGCAAGACCAGTTCCACCGCGCCCTGACCACGCAGCCAGCCGCTGGCCGGTGGCAGGCCTTCTCGCTCGCGGCTGCTGGTATCGGAGCGCTGGTAGAGCTTACTCAAACTGGTGGCCGCCAGCAGCGCATCGCACAGCACGGCTTTCCAGCGCTCGACACCACTGGAGAGAAACTGCGCCACCAGCGTGTCACCGTAGCGATCGACGATCAACCCGGGCAGGCCGTCCGCTTCACCGTGCACCAAGCGGCAGGCATCGCTTTGAATGTTAAAGCGGCTGCGAGCCTTGACTGCCTGCGTGCAAAGTTGTGACAGGAAAGCAGCATCGATGCGCTGTGTCTCAACAAAACTCCAGGCCCGCGCGCGGATGCTGGAGGCCGGACTGAAAGCGGCCCAGGCCAGAAACTGCCCATCATTCGATTCCACCCGCACCGTCTCACCGCTGTCGCCGCCACCTTTTTCAATCGCCGACGCAAAAATCCAGGGATGTCGGCGCAACAGCGAACGCTCTTTGCCAGCGCGCAAGCGAAGGGTTTTCATGCTTTGGTCAATCCACGCACGAAAATTCGCCCCGCAGCATGACAATTTTCAATAAGTCACCGTCATCGCCGGCACATCGACCCGGATCATCGGCCGGGCCAGTGCACCATGGACAGCGCGGACGTAGTCTGCCGTCCATTTGGGGTTGGCAAACAACGCTTCGCCCGCTGCCTGCGTCACACGCAGCACCTTGTCGGCCGTCAACACTTTGCCGCTGGCGCGCAAAGGCTCACAGTCGAGCGCGGTGAACTGGGCATCGAGCCAGGCACGGGCCAGGTCGTGCGCCAGCGGCGGTTCATCGGCGACCTTGAACTCAAATTCAACCCCTTTGTCCAGAAAAACGAGTACTTGGCTGCGCATGATGTCCTTTCAAAATAAATTGGGTCAGTGTGCTGCGGGCTTGATTTTGGCACGCGGATGCGCCGCATCGTAAGCCTTGGCCAGGTGCTGGAAATCAAGCCGCGTATAGACCTGCGTGGTGGTGATGCTGACGTGGCCGAGTAGCTCTTGCACGGCACGCAAGTCACCGCTGGACTGCAGCAGGTGGCTGGCAAACGAGTGGCGCAACATGTGCGGATGCACCGGCGTTGCCAGACCCGCTTGCAGGCTGCGAGAGCGCAGCCTTTGCCAAATGGATTGTGCCGTCAGACGCGTGCCATGGCGGCCAATAAACAGCGCTGCGCCAGCGGCTTCATCCGTTGGCAATGGGGTCTTCAACGCCTGGTTGCGCAGCGCCAACCAGCTCGTCAGCGCCTGCAACGCTTTGGCTCCGACCGGCACCGTGCGGTGTTTGCTGCCTTTGCCCAGCACGTGCGCTTCGCCCGCCGCCAGGTCAACCCAGCCACGCGCGCCAACGCTGGCAGCCACATCCAGCCCGATCAGTTCACCCACACGCAAACCACCCCCATAAAGCAACTCGGCAATGGCGCTGTCGCGCGCCTGCAACCAGGGGTTGGCACCAGTGCCAACAAAACTGACAAAACGCACCGCATCATCAACGCTGAGCGCTTTGGGCAGGGGTTTGGCAACCTTGGGCGCACGCACGTCGTCGAGCGGGTTGCAGGGCACTCGACCCTGGCACCCCAGCCACTTGTAGAAACCGCGCCAGCCCGACAGGATCAGCGCAATGCCGCGACCGCTGCGACCACCGCCGTGCATCTGTACCACCCAGTGCCGAATGTGACTGTTTTGCACCTTTTCCAGCGCCACGCGCTCGGCAACGGCAAAGGCTTGAAGCTTTTGCAAGTCGAGTGAATAGAGCTCGAGCGTGCGCGCCGCCAGCCGCTTTTCAACCCGCACGTGCTCCAGATAACGCTCGACCACATCGGCGCTGGCCGCTGTGCCACTTGAGCCAGTCGCGTCGGCGGAATTCATGGCAGCTCTGAATCTCGCGTCCGTGCACGCAACGGTTGCAGCGCTGCGCTGGCGAGCTCAGCGATACGCGCCAGAAAATCGGTGGCCATGGTGCTGTTGAAGCGTTGCGCATCGGGCGATGCCAATACCAGCAGACCATAAGCCGGGCTGGCGCTGCCCAACTCACCGTCGCGCAGCGGCAAAATGGCCAGCGAGCTTGCCGCCTGTGGTTCGGGCAACCAGTTGACCACTTCAAAGCCGCTGTTGACACCGCAAAAAGGCTCCAGCAGCGAGGAAGCAAATGACCTGGCATCGTCGCTGACCCCTTGACTGAATTCGGCCGCAGCAAACGCCGGTGCCACCGCCCAGACCTTGATGGCAACTTGCGGCACCGAAAAACGGGTTTCGATCTCGGCGGCAATCTGCTGCGGCAAATTCAGCGGATCGCTCACCCTGAACAAAGCGCTGGCCCAGCCCAACAATTTGTCGTACAGCAGCAGATTGTCATTGCCATTGCGGACCAGCTCCATCAGGCGATGCTCGGCGACCTTTATTTTTTCGCGCAACAACTGCGCCTGGCGCTCTTGCAAACTCACAGCGCGCGCGCTGTGCGGACTGGCCAGCACCACACTGGCGAGCAACTCGGCGTGGCGCTCAAAGAAATCGGGCGTGCTGGCGAGGTAATTGGCAATGTCGTCTTCGGTGACAGGAGTGCTCAAATTGGTGGTCATAGATCGTCCGGTAAATCGATTTCGCCATGAAAAACAGTCTCGGCCGGGCCGCTGAGCTGCACGCTCGAAGGCTGGCCGGGCCACGCAATGCGCAGCGTACCACCACGCATCTGCACCGTCACCTCGGCATCGAGCAGCCCGAGCCGGATACCGGCAACGACCGCCGCACAAGCGCCCGAGCCGCACGCCAGCGTCTCGCCGCTGCCACGCTCGAACACCCTCAACGCGACGTGGCTGCGGTCTAGCACTTGCATGAAGCCGGCGTTGACCCCGCGTTGAAAACGGGCGTGGCGCTCGATCAGCGGACCTTGCAGCGCCACCGGCGCGCGCTCGATGTCCGCCACCAGTTGCACCGCGTGCGGATTGCCCATCGACACCAGCGCCAGCCAAACCGTGTCCGGCACCGAAACGGTGCCCAGCAGCAGCGGCCAGCACTGCCAGTTGCCAGAGATTTTTGGCTGCCGGCCAGCGGCATCAAAGCCCAGCGCCGCCAGGTCAAAATTGGGAACGCCCATGTCCACGCTGAACAGGCCGTCGGCAGCCATGCTAAGCTTGATGATGCCGCCCAGCGTTTGCACCCGCAGCGTATCCTTGCGGCTCAAGCCCTGCTCGCGAACGAAACGCGCAAAACAGCGCGCACCATTGCCACACTGTTCAACTTCGACACCGTCGGCGTTGTGAATCAGGTATTCAAAATCGATGCCCGCTGCCGGTGATGCCCGCACCGTCAAAATCTGGTCGGCACCAACACCAAAATGCCGATCCGCCAACAAGCGGTAATGGGCCAGTGACAAACCCAGCCGCTGGCGGGTTTCGTCGAGCACGCAAAAGTCGTTGCCCGCGCCCTGCATTTTGGTAAAGCGAATTTGCATGTCTGAATTATCCGCCCAACCATGCCATCCGGGCTGGAAAAGGGCGTTCGACTAAACTCCTTGTCATGAGAATTCCTGACTGGTCAAGCGACCTTAAACCCCAGGCTAGCGAACTGGTGAACGCCATTTTGCAGCGGCGTGGCGGCGCGCTGCTCAACCTGGACAAAGCACTGCTGTGGAGCGAGCCGCTGGCACGCGGCTGGAACGTTTTTCTCCGGGCGGTTCGCAGCGAACTGGCTGCTGAGCGCAAACTGCGCGAGCTGGGCATTTGCTGCGTGGCGCTGCTCACCGGCGCGGCCTACGAGTATCAGCACCATGCGCCTGATTTTTTGGCCCACGGTGGCACTACCACACAGCTCGATGCGCTACAGCAACATCTAAAGACTGATCCGCGCCAGCGCCCCGCCAGCGAACTCTTCAGCGCAGCGGAAAAAACCGTGGTCGAGTACGCGGCGCAGATGACGCTCGATGTCAAAGTGAGTGATGCCGTGTTCAACCGGCTGCGCACGCACTTTGACACGACCGAAATCGTCGAGCTCACCAGCGCCATCGCCACTTACAACATGGTGGCGCGCTTCCTGGTGGCGCTGGAGATCACGCCGGAAGGTGCTGAGCGCTAATCAGCCTTGATATTGTTGTCTTTGACCACTTTGCTCCAGATCGCCATCTGATTTTCGATGAACACACGCGCCGACTCGGCCGATCCGCCCAGCACGTGAATGCCTTGCGCGTCAAGCCGCTTGGCCACGTCCGGCAGTTTCATTGCCTTGTTGATTTCATCATTCATGCGCTTGACAATTTCTGGCGGTGTCTTGGCCGGGGCCAGCACCGCCCACCAGGCAGGTGCTTCAAAACCCGGGAAACCACTCTCGGCCAGAGTCGGCACGTCGGGCAACTCAGGCGAGCGTTTGCTCGACGTGACCACCAGCGGTCGCAGACGCTTGCTGTCAATGTGCGGTTTGGTGACAAACACCGAAGCGATCGACAGCGGCACGTGGCCGGCGACGGCATCGTTCATCAAGGGGCCGCCGCCACGATACGGAATATGCTGGAAAGTCAGTCCACTGTTCTTGCCCAACAAGGCCATCGCCAGATGACCCAGACTGCCCGAGCCAATCGAGCCAAAACTGACACCGTCTTTGCTCTTGGCAGCGGCCACCACGTCGGCAAAACTTTTGAACGGCGATGCCGCCGGGGTGGCCAGTACCATCGGTGCCACGCCAATCAGAATCACCGGCGGCAAATCTTTTTTGGCATCGTAGGGCAGGCGCGGGATCAGGCTGGCGTTGACACCGTGCGTATCAAACACCACGGCAAAGGTGTAACCGTCGGCGGGTGCTGCGGCAACGGCGGCAGCGCCTATCGTTCCCGAGGCCCCGCCTTTGTTTTCAACGATCACGCTTTGGCCCAGTTGCGCTGATAGTGGCTGCGCCAGCAAACGCGCCACCTGATCGACCGAGCCGCCAGGCGGGAACACGGCCACCAGCTTGATGGGTTGTTTGCCAGGCCAGGCCTGCGCCAGCGCACTCAGCGGCAACGCCAGGCACGCGCTTGCGGCGATCGCAAACAGTGTCTTCAAAATTTGACGGTTCATCAATTTGTCTCCAGTAAAAACGTCAGTATCGATCAGATTGGTTTTCCCCTGCCATTGTCGGGAGTTGTGAGATTCATGATAGCAGTCCGCTGCGGGCATGGATGGGCCGAAGGCGGCGGTTGGCGCAGGCCCTGCACCACCATCGCATGAAGGATCAGGTTGCTGGGGCGCTCGGCGCAGCGGCATAAAGGAGGAGGCCGCAGGCCGGGGGACAGCCGCGGAGCTGAGTGCCCCGGCGGCCTGATCCGCCGACGCGCTTTTGGCGGCAAAATCGGGCTTATGCCAAGACCATCCCAATTGCTGCACCCGGCGCGCACGCCGACTCCAACCCGGGCAGCGGCAACGCTGCTGCTGCTGCGCGACGCGCCCCCTGGCGTTGAAGTGCTGATGACGCGGCGCTCACCCCAGGCCAGTTTTCTGCCTGGTGCCTACGTGTTTCCGGGCGGTGCCGTCGATGCTCTCGACTCCGAGGGACACCAGCACGCCCGCCGTCGCCAGGGCCAGGGGGCCGCGCACGTCACGCACACCATCGCCGCCATCCGCGAAAGTTTTGAAGAGCTCGGCATCTTGCTGGCGCGCCACGGCGACGGCACACCGGTGAGCCAGCGTGACGTTGAAGCGCTGCGACGCGATCGGCCTTTTGTCAGCCAATGCCAGGCGCACGACCTGAGGCTGTGCGTCGATGAAGTGTTCTGGCTGGCGCGCTGGACCGCCGACCGCAACTTGCCGCGCCGCTTCGATGCCGCTTTTTTGCTGGCACGCATGCCCGAAGGACAAACGCCGGTGGCCGATGAATCCGAGCAGTTCGAGCCGGTCTGGGTGCAACCACAGCAGGCGCTCGAGCGGCACCGCAGCGGCGAGTTCTTCATGATTTTCCCGACCATTCGCACGCTCGAGCATCTGCTGGCGTACCCGGATGTCAACGCGGCGCTGCAGGCCTGCCAGCGCAGCGAAGAGCCGCTGTGGCACTGCTGCCCGCGCGCCGGCCTGATCGGCGGCAGTGAAGTGCGTTATATGGAGCATGAGCCGGCTTTTGGCGAACTGGCGCTGGTCTGCCCCGATGGTCAAACGCTGCACGCGCTAGATTGGCAAAGTGAAGAGCCGGTGGCGCTGCTGAAAAATGTGCTGCGCCTGACCGCGCCCAACCCGGGCCCCATGACCGGACCCGGCACCAACAGCTACCTGGTCGGCGATGCCGGCAGCGGCTTCATTGCCATCGACCCCGGCCCTGATGACCCGCAACATCTCAAGCGCCTGTGGCGCGCCAGCGCGGGCGACATCCGCATGATCATCTGCACCCACTCGCACCCGGACCACTCGCCGGGTGCCAAAGCGCTACAGGCGATGTGTGCCGCCCGACCGCGCATTCTGGGTCTGCCCAGCGCCAAGACCGCCAAAGCCGAGTGGCACTTCAGGCCCGACCGCACACTGCAAAACCACGAACTGCTGACGCTCATCAGCAGCGCCACGCAAGGCTTGCAAGAGCACACGCTGGAAGTGATTTACACCCCGGGCCACGCCGCCAACCACCTGTGCCTGCTGCTGCACCAAGACGGTCTGCTGTTCAGCGGCGATCATGTCCTGAGCGGCAGCACCACGGTGGTGGATCCGCCCGACGGCAACATGAGCGCTTACCTCGATTCGCTCGATCTGCTGTGCGCGGCCTGCGACGAGCACCAGGTGGAATTCATTTTGCCGGCGCACGGCCACGTGATGGGCGGCTCGGTGGCGGCTGCCAAAAA
>JAVHQY010000121.1:0-13016 GCA_036171375.1 Rhodoferax sp.
GCGCAGCAGGTTTTTGATCTGGCAAAAAACTGGGGCAAGACCCCGGTGCTGGCGCGCTCGACCCCCGGCTTCATCGTCAACCGCATTGCACGCCCCTACTACGCCGAAGCGCTGGCGCTACTGCAAGAGCAGGTGACCACGCCCGCGCTGCTCGATGCCTGCTTGCGTGGCGCGGGCTTTCGCATGGGGCCGTGCGAGCTGATGGACCTGATCGGTCTGGACACCAATTTTGCCGTGACGCAGACGGTGTTTGCCGCCAACTTTTATGACAAGCGTTTTGTGCCGTCGCTGATTCAGCGCGAGATGGTCGATGGTGGCCTGCTCGGGCGCAAATCCGGTCGCGGGTTTTTTGACTACGGCGCAGCAGCATCCAAACCGGTCACACCGGCACCGTTGCCGCCACCGGCCACGCCAGATTTGTTGCGCGTGCATGGCAGCGGGGCGCTGGCAGATCGATTGGTCGCAGTGCTGGTGCAGGCGGGCCAGCACTTTGAACGCGCAGAAAGCAGCGACTGGCTGGGGCTGGAAGTCGATGGTGCACAGTTGCGACTGACCGATGGTCGTCTGGCAACACAACTTGGCATCGAAGTCGCGCTGTTTGATTTGTCGCTGCCCGGCATGGCAGTGGGCACGTTGGCGTGGGCGGCATCGGCGCGCGCTTCCACTTCGTGGTGCCAGGCAGCACCATCCTGGTTGCAACTGCTGGGCTTTGTGCCGCAGCGCGTGGCCGATGCACCGGGCCTGATCGTCGCGCGCACGCTGGCGATGCTGATCAACGAAGCCGCCGATGCGGTGCAGCAGGGCGTGTGCAGCATGGATGCAGCCGATGCCGCCATGAAGCTGGGCGTGAACTACCCGGCCGGTCCGTTCGAGTGGCTGGCGCAGTGGTCGGGTGCTGCAGTGATTGGGCTGCTCGATGCGCTCGATGCCTGCTACCGGGGTGAGCGCTACCGCGTCAGCCCCTGGTTGCGCCAGCGGCTGGAGTCGCCCATCGATTAGCGCCGCGTTGCCTCGCCACGCAACTGTGCCGCGCGCAAGCGGGCCTCGGTGTAGCGCACCAGTGCGCGCGTGGCGCGCTCGCTGGAGCGAAAGACGCAAACACCTTGCGCCATCAGTTGGTCGGCCATCGGGTCGAACAGCGCGCCGCCGTCGATGAAGCTGACGATGGGTTTGGTGCAGGAGGCCACCAGCCCCGGCAGCGTCTGGGTGATGCTCTCGGGGCTGTCGATGTTGTAACCCGCTCGTGCGCTGGTCTTGAGCGACCTGACCATGGGCGAGGTCGGGTCGAGCCCGACGACGACAGCGTCCACTTCGGGCTCGGCCGCCATCGCCTCGGTGCAAAGCAGGTGGGCCTCGTCGTCGGCACCTGGGTTGATGTCGAACGGGTTCCTGACTTCCATCAGCGCGCCGAGCTTCTTGGCCGCCAGAATCGCTTCCAGCCGCTGCCGCGTCGCACTGCCGATGGTGGCCAGCGTCATGGCGAAGTCGCCCACCTGGAGGCTGTCGGCGATGGCCACCGTGTCGTAGCCTGCGCCGGCCACGGCGCCGAGCCGCTTGCCGCCGACGACCTTGTCACACAGGCAGTCCGAGATGTAGAACAGGTCGCTGAACTCGCTGACGTCGGTCGCGATCAGCGCGCCCGCTTGCGTCAGCACCGACAGGCAAACCTCGTAGTCGCCGGCGATCGAGGCGGTGTGACCCATGGCGGCGCGTCCGCCCGCTGCCGACTGTCCGGCCTTGTAAATGACGACCTGCTTGCCAGCCAGCGTCGCTTTGCGCACCGCGCGCGCCAGTGCCAGTCCGTCTTGGTCCTTGAGGCCTTCGACGTACACGCCGATCACGCGGATGCCCTGCTTGGCGGCGAAGTTCTCCACCATGTCGCCGTGCGTGATGTCGTTCTGGTTGCCCACCGCGACCATGTAGGCCGGGTCGAGCCAAGGGTTCTTGCTCAGGCGCGTGACCAGGAAGGCACCGCTCTGGCTGATGAGCGCCGAATTGCGTTGGGATTTTTTTTGCGTTCTGGGCAGGCGTTCTTCGGGAATGAACCAGGAATCGTAGTTGCCGGGGTGCGAGATGATTCCCAGGCAGTTGCCGCCGACGAAGACCGGTCCGCGGCCGGCTTCGCGCCGGGCCGCGTCGATCGTCGCCAGCATGCGCCGGGCGGGCTCTCGGCTGGCTTCGGTTTCCCCCATGCCGCCGGGGATCAACAGCACCGATTCCGCGGCATCGGTCCGGATCACTTCATCGATCGTTTCGAAGGCGACTTCAGCGGGAACCGCCAGGATCAGCAGGTCGAGTTTTTTCTCCAATGCCCCCAAGCCGGCTGCGCAGCGCACGCCATCGACTTCCTGGCCGTCGGGGTTGATGACGAGCAGCCGGGTGCGGTCATAGCCGGAGGCGATGATGTTTTTCAGGGTGATGCGGCCAAAGTTCATGCGCGTGGCCGAAGCCCCGATGATTCCGATCGAAGCCGGGTGCAGCAGCCGGTCGATCTTGGCCTGAGGCCGCGGCGGGCGCAGGCTCTGCGGCCGGCCGATCCGGCACAAGCCGTCCAGGGCGACGAGCGCGCCAGCCGAGCAGACAAAGGGGTTGACCTCAAGCTCCTCAATGACGAAGTCGGACTCGGGACTGCCCGGCGCGCAACGGTTGGCCAGGCGGATGAAGCCGTCAAAGCAGTCGATGAGGGCCTCGTCTGCCAGCAGCCGGTGGCCTCCCCGCGTCAGTCCGGCGATCCTGCGGTAGGCCATGGTCGGCTTGAAAATTTCCAGGAATTCTTCCGCCGTGGTCAGCACGGTCGAGGCCGACACGACGGCCTGCCCGCGCCGGGCGCTGGCCGCGTGCAGCTCGGTGTCGATGCCGCCAATTCCGGCGCTCAGGATCATGCCGAACTCGCGCGTGTTGCGGATGCTGATCAACAGCTCGCTGCCGGCGCCCGCGCCATCGGCCTGGATGAACTCGGTGAGCATGACCCCGGCGATGTCGCGCTGCGACAGCTGGGCGAGCATGGCCTTGCAGGCATCTCGCACCAGCGCTGGCTGCTTGGCCACAATGGCAACTCCGCCCACGTCCGACTTGTGCGCGATGCTGCCCGAGACGATCTTCAGCACCACCCGGTTAGCGCTGAACGTCGCCAGCATCTCGTGCGTCGGTTCGGCGCCGGGCGCGAGCAGCTCGTGTTTTGGCGCACGGGCGATGCCGGCCGCAGCGAGCAGCCGATAGACCTCATGCTCGAACAGCGCGGAGCGTCCCTGGCTGTGCGCCGTGCGGAAAATATCGTTGATCAGTGTTTCGCTCATGGTGGGACCTTGGTATAAAAATGAAGTAAAAAAGTTTTGTTATCACATCGTCATTGCGAGCGAAGCGAAGCAATCCATGACACCAGAATGTATGGATTGCCGCGTCGCTGCGCTCCTCAATGACGGCATGGTTGATTTCATGGTGCTCACAGGCTTTGCGCAACCAGGCGCGCTTCCACGTAGCGCGCCAGCGCCTTGGTGCCCCGGGCGCAGTTGCGCAGCACGCAGACACCCTGGTCCATCAGCTTGGCCGCCATCGCGTCGTAGAGCGTTCCGCCGTCGATGATGGCGACGACGGGCTTGTCGTTGCGCTTAACCAAGGGCGGCATCAGATGCACGCTGCTTTTCGGGTCGCTGATGTCAAAACCGGGGCGCAAGGTGCTCGATTCAAGCGAGCGGATCGCCGGTGCGGTCGGGTCCATGCCTACCACCACGGCATCGATACCGCTGTCTTGCAAGAAGGCTTCGACGATTTGCAAATGCGCCTCGTCATCGGCACCGGGGTTGATGTCGATCGGGTTGCGGATTTCAACCAGCGTGTTGAGTTTCTTGGCGGCCAGGATCGCTTCGAGCTTTTTCACCGTGCCGTCTTGCAGCGCTGGCACCTGCATGGCAAAACCGTCGCATGCGCTGGCATCGGCAATGCCCACCGCCTCGAAACCGGCTCCGCTGATGCCGCCCAGACGCTTGCCGCCAATGCGCTTGTGGTGCAGGGCACCGGCGACGTAGAGCAGGTCATCGAAGCTGGTGAAGTCTTCGGCCACCATGGCACCGGTCTGGCGCAGCACCGAGTTGAAGATTTTCTCGTCACCGGCAATGGAAGCGGTGTGGCCCAGCACGCCTTGCTCGGCCGATGGGATTTTGCCCGATTTATAGACCACCACTTGCTTGCCGCTGCGCACCGCCTGGCGCACGGCGCGGGCAAAATCCAGGCCATCGAGATCCTTGAAGCCTTCGACGTAGATGCCGATGGTCTCAATCTCGGGCAAGACGGCAAAGTAGCTCAGCAAGTCGCCATGCGTGAGGTCAGTCTGGTTGCCGATGGCCAGCATGTAGAGCGGGTCGAGCCACGGGTTCTGGCTCAGCCGGGTGATCATGAAAGCGCCGCTTTGGCTCAGCAGCACCGAGTTGCGCTGCGGCTTCTTTTGCGGCTTGGGCAGGCGCTCCAGCGGAATGAACCAGGAGTCGTAGTGCCCTGGGTGCGAGACCACGCCGAGACAGTTGGCACCCAGGAAAATCGGCCCGCCACCGGGCTTGGCGTGCGCTGCGTTGATGCGCTGCGCCATGGCCGCCGCTGCCTCCTTGCTGGTCTGGGTTTCGCCCAGACCGCCGGGGATCAGCATCACGGCTTGGACTGCATCGGTGGCAATGATTTCATCGACCAGCGCATAGACGGCGCTGGCGGCCACCGCGACGATGAGCAGATCGAGTTTGCGATCGAGCGCTTGCAGACTCTCTACGCACTGCACGCCATCAATTTCGCTCTCGCCGGGGCGGATGATGACAAGCTGCTCCTTGGCGTAACCGCTGCCCATCAGGTTGTGCAAAATGATGCGGCCAAAGTTCATGTTGGTCGATGACACGCCGATCACGCCGATGCGCTTGGGATGCAGCAGTTGGTCAATCTTGCCAATCGGCCGCGGCAGCCGCGTTGGCGCTGCGGCTGCCATTTCGCAGCGCGCGCCTTGCAGCGTCAAGCCCGCAGCGCTGGCGCTGAGATCGAGCTCGAAGTGTTGCAGCACCACGGTGCTGGCAGCGCCAGCCTGTGCCAGCGCCAGCAGCTTTTCAAAATGGCTTAGCAAAGCGGCATCGGGCGGGGCGGCTTTTTGACGCTGCGCCGTGGCTGCCAGTTTTTGGTAAGCCAGCGTGCTGCGAAACCGATCGAGCAGTTGCGCGGCGCTGGCCAGCTCTGGCAGCGCAAAGACGCTGCCACGCCCACCGGACAGGCAACTTTCTTCCAGCGCCGCGTCCCTTCCGCCCGCGCCGGCACCGAGCACCAAACCAAACTCACGCGTGCGCGTCAGCAGCAGCCGGATTTCAACCACCTCACTGGCAGGCGAAGGCGCTGTTGCCAGCGTCAGCCCCAGTTGCGACAACAGCGCGCGCAGCGCTGGCGCGCTCAGCGGCCCGGCGGCCTGCCCGAGGCAGGAGGACAGGGCTTGGTACAGGGGCAAACTGGAAGCAGTTGAAAAGCTCATCGTCAATCTCCTTGTTAGTTTGAGGCGCTGTTGGCTGCGACAAAACTTTGGCGCAAGCTCGCGGCCTGGGTGTGAAAAGTTTCAGTGCCGGTCTTGCGGACCTGGCCGAAGCCGCGCACCTGTTCGGGCAGGGCGGCAATCTGTATGGCAATGGGCAGCGTGGCAGTGTTCAACCGTGGCAACAATTCTTCAATCATTTGCGCGTATTGGTGCGCC
Source organism: Rhodoferax sp. (assembly GCA_036171375.1). Taxonomy (GTDB): domain Bacteria; phylum Pseudomonadota; class Gammaproteobacteria; order Burkholderiales; family Burkholderiaceae_C; genus Rhodoferax. The sequence goes on from JAVHQY010000121.1 coordinate 5,711, forward strand.
AGCGCGCGCTCCTCGCGCCGGGTGCGGGCAAACGGATCTAGCCATGTGCCGCGAATGGCGCGCACGCCGGCCAGAATCTTCAAGCCATGGCGCGCCCACGGTGGCAATTTGACTTTTGGCAGTGGTTCACCGGCGACGTGGTTGCGACGCAGGTATTCCGGTGCCAGGTGGTAATGCACGCGGTAGTCGCCGCTGAACTGCTCGGAGAGCGCTTTTTCCAGCGAACCATTGGTGAAAAACCGCGCCACTTCAAACTCGTCTTTGTAGGCCAGCAGTTTGGCGTAATTGACGGCGACCTGGCGCGTGAATTCCAGCGGCGCACCGGCGCTCAGCAGTGCCCTCTCGCTGGAGCGCACGAGATCGACAAAGTTCTGGTAGCGCAGTGCATAGGCCGCATCCTGATAGTCAGTGAGGCGTTGGCGTGCGGCAGCGATGGTGGCATCGAGCGCGTCGCTGGCGCTGGGTGGCAGCGGCAGCGTGGGAAGTTCGAGCAGCGCTGTGAGCCGCTCTGGCGCTGCCGCGGCCAGCCGGCCACAGGCGAACGCCAGTTTGTTGGCTTCAACTGAGACGGCGTTGAGTTCGAGCGCGCGCTCAATGGCAGCGCGACTGAGCGGCACCAGACCCTGCTGCCAGGCAAAACCGAGCAACAGCACGTTGGCGCAGAGCGTATCGCCGAGCAGTTTTTCTGCCAGCTCCTGCGCTTTGCAGCTGCTGATGGCGTGGCTGCCGATGGCGTATTCGATCTTGGCCAACAGCGCGCTTTCGTGCGAATCCGCGTCCGGGTTGGCAACGAAGGCGTAGGTCGGAATCGAGTCCAGATTGACTGCCACGCGGGTGCGCCCGCGCGCTGCCGTCTGCAACGCATCGTTGGAAGCACCCACCACCAAATCGGCGACGATCATGGCATCGGCCTGTTGCGTGTCGATGCGCGTCTGGTGCAGCACGTCGGCGCTTTGCGCCAGTCGCACAAACGCAATCACGGAGCCGCCTTTTTGCGCAAAACCCATGAAGTCCAGCACCGAAGCGCTTTTGCCTTCAAGGTGCGCGGCGGTGGCGATCAAGGCACCGATGGTGATGATGCCGGTGCCGCCGACGCCGGTGATGACCAGGTCAAAAGGGGCGCTCCACTGCCAAGGTGGTGGCTCAGACAGCTCGGCGATGGCCTGGTTGAGCGCGGTGTTGGCGACACCGGCACCCGCCTTGTGGCGCAGCGTGGCACCTTCGATGCTCACCAGCGCCGGGCAATCCGCCGGCAAGCAGGAATAGTCCTGGTTGCAAACGGTCTGGTCGATTTGCCGCTTGCGCCCCAGTGCCGTTGCCAGCGGCCGGATCGCCACACAATTGGACAGCGCGGTGCAGGCACCGCAGTTTTCGCAAATGTCGGGGTGGATGAAGATGCGTGTGTTGCGCGCCGGCACCGTGCCGCGCTTGATGCGCCGGCGCTGCTCGGTGGCGCAGACCTGGTCGTAAATCAGTGCCGTCACGCCGGCTCGATCGCGCAGCTTGCGCTGCACCGCGTCGAGTTCGGTGCGGCCATGAAATGTGGTGCTGGCCGGAAACTCGGCACGCCGCGCCAACCAGTGCTTGGGGTCTTCGCTCAACACCGCGATGTGGGTCACGCCTTCGGCCTCGATCTGGCGCGCGATCTCGGCCACCGACAAGCGCCGGTCCACCGGCTGACCGCCGGTCATGGCCACTGCGTCGTTGTAGAGGATCTTGTAGGTGATGTGGGCGCCGGCGGCGGCGGCTTGGCGAATGGCGAGGTAGCCTGAGTGCGAATAGGTGCCGTCGCCCATGTTCTGAAAGCGATGCGGCGTGGCGGTGAAGAGGGACTGCGCCACCCAATCGATTCCTTCGCTGCCCATCGGCACTTGCGGAAAACTGTTGGCGCGGTCCATCCAGCCGGCCATCGCGTGGCAGCCAATGCCCGCGCTCGACCAGGAGCCGGCCGGAACTTTGGTGGCCAGGTTGTGCGGGCAGCCGGCGCAAAAGTACGGCAAGCGGCGCACGCCGTCGGCTTCGTTGGCCAGCATGGCGGTGGCCACAAAAGCCGGAACGCGATCCCGTCGGTCCAGCGCCGGCACCTGCGCCGCCAGCCAGTCGGCCAGCACCGGCAGCACGCGTGACGGCCGCAACTCGCCCAGCGCCGACAACAGCGGCGCGCCCTTGCCATCGTGCTTGCCCAGAATGCGTGGCCGCTGAGCGTCGGCCAGATCGTAGAGCAGGGCGCGCAACTGGTTTTCCACCACCGGCGCTTTTTCTTCCACCACCAGCACTTCTTCCAGCCCGCGCAGGAACTCGGCCATGCGCCGGGGTTCCAGCGGAAACACCAGCGCCACTTTGTAGATGCCAACGCCATGCTGCGCCAGCGCTTCGAGTGAAATGTCGAGCCGGCGCAGCGCTTCGAGCAGATCGAGATGCGCTTTGCCGCACGTGACGATGCCGATGCGGGCGCTGGCGGGTGCGACTACCAGACGATCGACCGGGTTGGCATAAGCAAAAGCGCGCACCGCATCGAGCTTGGCGCTGAGCCGCGCTTCGATTCCCAGCCCCGGCAGGTCGTGCATGCGGTAATGCAGGCCGAGCGCTGGCGCTGTGTAGTCGGGCGGGTTGTCAAAGCGGGTTCGCAGTTGGTCAAGGTCCACGCTGGCACTGCTCTCCACCGTTTCCGACAGCGCCAGCAGCGCGCACCAGGCTCCCGAAAACCGCGACAGCGCCCAGCCATACAGACCGTACTCAATCATCTCGGCGACATTGGCCGGATGCAGCACCGGCAGGCTCCAGGCCGCCAGCGTCAGATCACTTTGGAATGGAATGCCGGAAGAGACGCAGCCGTGATCGTCGCCCACCACCACCAGCACGCCGCCGCGCTCGGACGAGCCGTAAGCGTTGCCGTGGCGCATGGTGTCACCAGCGCGGTCCAGCCCCGGCCCCTTGCCGTACCACAGCGCAAAAACACCTTCGACCTGGCGCAGCGTGTCGCTGGCGACGCGCTGCGTGCCCAGACAGGCGGCAGCGGCGAGTTCTTCGTTGATGGCCGGCATGAAGTGCACTTTGGCACCGTCGAGCAGCTTCTGCGCTTTCCACAGCGCCAGATCAACGCCGCCCAGCGGCGAGCCACGGTAGCCGCTGACAAAGCCCGCCGTGTTCCAACCGCGCGCGCCGTCGATGCCGGCTTGCATCAGGGGCAGGCGCACCAGCGCCTGCGTGCCCGAAATCAATATGCGCCCGCTGCTGGCAGTCAGGTTGTCGTCGAGCCGGTAGGCCAGCAAGGTTGATGTCTGGGCCGCGGTCATGGCGTGAGAGTTCGTGTGAAGGCTAGGCGTTGCGCCGGCTTGAAGCCAGCCCCAAACAAGAAGCGCTGCAATAGTTGGTCGCTCGGTGCCAGCAGGGTTTCTACCCGCTCAACGCGCAAAGCTCCCAAATTGACAAACAATTGCGACAGCAGGGCACGACCAATCCCATGTTGCGTGAAGGCCGGGTCAACGCCAATGGTGTCGATCACCGCGGCCGGTTCAGTGCGACCAAAATCACCGATGTCAGCGCGCGCCATCAGGTATCCGACGATGCTGTCGTTGACTTTGGCGGTGAGTGAAACCCGCACCGCCGAGTCGCTCATGGCCTCATTGAGTTGAGCCTGGATATAAGTGCTGCGCTCACGCCCGGTGATGGCCTGGTCAATGCGGACAATGGCCTGCAAATCCTGCGGCTTCATGGATTGCACATCGGCACCGTCGCGTGCCAGTTTCTCAAAATCATTCGCCGCGGTGGCACCGTAGTTGACTTCGCTGCTGGGGGATTCAATGGCAAAACGGCTCGCCTCGGCATCGCGCTGGGCCTGGTAGGCACCGCCGTCAACCGCGCACTCGATCCAGCGATCGATGGCCAGCGCAAAACCCATTGAATCAAACCAGCGCAGCATGTCGTGATCGCGCCAACTCGCGGCAGTTTGAATCGCGCTCAAACCTCTTTTGCGGCAGGGATCCGACAAGGCTTGTAGCAATTGCGCACCAATACCGCCGCCGCGCACGTCGGGGCGCACGCCGATGATCTCCAGACGCAATGCGGGCCTGGGTCGGCCAAATTCGCCCACCAGAACGCGCGCCAGCAGGTAGCCTGCCAAACCCTGCGTGTCAGTGGCCGCCAATTGCAGATGCAGCTCTGGCTCGCGCAGCGCCGCGGCCAGGCGGCGCTCAATGTAGCCGCGTCGTGAGTGGCCTTCAATGGCGCTATCGATGGCCACCACTGCATTGAGGTCGTCTTTGTTGAGTGCACGAATGGTGATATTTTTCATGGTGAATTTCCTAAACAAAATACAGCCTTGCGTCGTCGCGCCGCGCCATGGCAATGGGCCTCGGTGTTGGGTCAGCTTGCAGCGTAATCAAAAGCCAATTGACGATCGGTTTCTTCATCGAGCAAATCGTCCAGAATGGGCAGCAACGCCATCTCCTCTTTCTGGATGTGGGAGACCTGGCGCTCGGTCATTTCAAGCGCGCTGCGCTTGAGCGCTTCCCAACCGTTGCCGTCGAGCGTTCCAGCTTGCGCCTGGCCGCTCAACGGCAACAGTTCTTCGGCGACGGCGCGGATGGCATCGTGCTCTTCGCGCAGCAACGCGGCAATGCCGCCGTCGCCCGCGTCGATCAGGCGCGGGAACAGGTCGCGTTCTTCAAATCCGAAGTGACGCTCGATGTCCTGTGTCAGACCCTGACCCAGTTGCGTCACCAGTTTGACCAGCTCGGGCGGGCGCGCTCCGTCGCCGCGCGGCGCGCGCGCGAGCGCTTGTTCGCAGCGCCCGAGCAAATCGAGCAGGGCACGATGGTCCTCGTGCAGGGCATGGCTGGTTTGAGTGGAAAAGTTCATGATCCTAGATTCCTCAGTTGGACGTGCCCGAGTGGGCTGCCGGCGGCGTGTCCGGGAAGACGCGACGACGACGCAGGCTAATGCCTGCTAGAAGAAGCAACGCACCCGGGCGCGTCGCCAGCGGCTCAATCGGGGACGTAGTGCTGTCACCCAAAAGGTGAACTGTGTCGAAGCTGAAACAGTCAGTGTTCATAAGGAGTTGGTGAAAAAACCAAGCGGTCAACTGAGGAAGCTAGGATGACTGAATGATAACGGTATCGGAGTACCAAATTAAGTTGAAAGTGTCATTCTGCGCCGTGCGGCGACAAAAAAAGTGGCATAGGAAAGCGCGCCGGCCAGACCCAGCACAGCGCTCAAGCGCAGCAACCAGATGCTTTGCAGGCTCAGCGCCAGCAGCAGCCCGGTGAGCGCCGCCAGATGGGCCCAGAAGTGCAGATCCAGCGCCCCTTGCAGCGTCAGGCCCGACGCTGTGGGGGCGCGGCGCTGCCCACCGGCGGCGTGCATGGCGGCCAGAAAAGGGATGATGCGTGACAGCACGCCGAGCAAAAAAGTCAGCAAGCCGCCGATCAGCAAAATGCCAAACAGCGCCGGTGGCACCTCCAGCGCGTTGGAAAATTGCCCCGGCAGCGCCAGCAACAGGCTCCCACCCAACGCCAGCCAGCCCACGCGCACCAGCACAAACGACGACCCCAAATGGCGGCGCATGCCGCTGCGAAGACATTGCAGCATCAGCGCCACATGGATGACCAGCGCCAGCGCACCAGCAACGATGGCCAGTGTCCATGCGCTGGCGGGCAGCACGCCGGTTGCATTGAGCCACACCAGCGCGAGTGCCAGCAGCGCCAGCCCCAGCGAGAGGTAAGACCAGCGCAGTGGCGGGTTGTTGGAAAGCGCGAACATCGGCACCAGAATGTAGGAAAACCCCAGCAGCAGCATTCCCATGAAACCATAGGCGCTGAAAGTCAGGTGCAGTGTCAGTGCCGTCTCGCGCTCAAGCAGATCCAACCCGCTGTAGGCACCCGCCAGAGCGGCAGCGCTGCCGATTAGCACCAACAATGACAGTGCGGCGGCCCAGCAATGCGCCAGCACCAGCGGCATGCCGCGTGCGCCGCGCAAATTTTGCAGCATCAGTGCCAAATAAATCAGCAGCGCCAGCGCCGCGGCAGCGGCACCCACCAGCAGCCAGGCGGGCAGCCGCCAGGCCATTGCACTGCTCAGAGCGATCACGCCGAAATTGAGCAGCACCCAAACCAGGTCGTAAGGCCACTGCCGCTCACTCACGGCTTGTCGGCTGGCCACCGGCAACAGTTGCAGGCTGGTGGCCACGGCGGTCATCACCAGCACGCCCAGCGTGATGAGGTGCAGGGCGGCCAGCGGCCAACCCAGTCCGCCGCGCTGGGTGATGAGCGTTGGCGCGGCAAAAAACAGCGCGATCCAGGCCAGCACATGGAACAACACGGCGCTGGCAAAGTAGCGAAAGATAAGCGCTGCCGGCAGCAAGCGCCCCTTGGCTCCGCCCAAAAAATTGGTGCTGCTGGTCGCCATCACAGCCTGCGGCGCAGGCGCAGCCGGAATTCATCCGCAGCGCCTTCAATGCGCTCGGCGCTCCAGCCGCGTTGTTCAAGTTCGTCGTAAAGCGGCAGTGGATCGCGGTCGTGGTGCACCGTGACCACGCTTGGCCGCTTGAGCGATTCAATCAGCGCGATGATCTGCACAAAAGGCTCGGGTGGTGCCAGCCCACGCACTTCGATGTGCACGCCGTCGCTCTCGCTCCAGCGCTCACCGGGTTGACGACCGTTCATGCGACCTCATCGCTGCCCAGCATCAGCCCCGGCTTGCCCGCTTGCCAGCGCGCGTATTCGGTCGTCAACAGTGCGGCGTGCTCGTGCTCTTCGGCGGCGAGCTCGCGGTAGAGTTGATGCTCGGCCGAAGCCGGCGTGGCAGCCCGGACGCAGCCTTCAAAGAAACTGGCGGCGCGCTGCTCCATGGCAATGGCGATCCGGAACAGATTGGCGGGGTCTGACGGGCGCACCGGCACACCGGCAAAAATGGCCGCCGTTTCAAAACGGAATGCGTCGCTGCAGGCCGGCTTTTCAGCATGGTAGCGGCGTTGCAGGGTTTGCATGTGGCCCTGCTCCATGGTGGCAAAGCGCGCGAACAAATCCTGCAACAGGGGGTCGGTGCTGGCAGCGGCGGCGCGGCGGTAAAAGGCCTCGCCGCCGAGTTCGATCTCAAACGCCTTGCGCACGCCGTCGAGCGCCGCGGCATCTTTCGCCAGGCCCGGCGTGACAGGTTGGAGTTTGCCGCCGCAATGGGGACACAGGCCGTAGGGCAGGGCAAAGCCTTCGCTCACTTTGGCGCACTGCGTGCAGCGCCATTGCAAGCTGGCGTTGGCGCAGCAGATGTAGGACTCGGCACCGTCTTCAAGCGGTTGGTGGCATTTAGG
>JAVHQY010000122.1:0-12969 GCA_036171375.1 Rhodoferax sp.
TCATCGTCAGGCTTCTATCCCGAAAACGCCTCATCTTGTGATGGGGCGTTTTTTTTGGTGCGCCCAGCATGGGCGAACTCCTGGAGATGTAAGGTAAACGCCCGCTGAGCTGAAGTGAAGCGCAACGGTAGGACGCTAAGACTTTGGGGCACCATGGCCACCGCCGCCTGGGGTGGCGATTTCGAACACATCACCGGGCTGCATTTCGACCTGGCCGATGTGGCCGATAGACTCCCATTGGCCATCTGAGCGTTGCACCCGGTTGCGGCCACATTGACCCGCCCCACCACCGTCCAGCCCGAACGCGCCGTAGCGGCGACCATTGGACAAGATACTGGCGGTCATGGGTTGCAGAAACTCGATGCGCCGTGTGCCGCCATCGCCACCGTGCCAGCGGCCCTGGCCGCCCGAACCCTTTCTGATTTCATAGCTCAGGAGCCGCACCGGGAACCTGAACTCCAGCACCTCCGGGTCGGTCATGCGTGAATTGGTCATGTGGGTTTGCACCACCGAGGTGCCGTCGAAACCTCCGGCCGGATGGCCGGCAGCGTCAAAGCGCAAGCCCGCCCCGGAGCCACCCGAAATCGTTTCGTAATATTGGTACTGCGCGTTGCCAAAAGTGAAGTTGTTCATGGTGCATTGGCTGCTCGCCGACACGCCCAAGGCACCGTACAGTGCATTGGTGATGCAGCTTGACGTTTCCACATTGCCGGCTACCACGGCAGCCGGTGGATTCGGGTTGAGCATCGAGCCCGGTGGAATGATGACGCGGATCGGTTTCAGGCAACCGGCATTGAGCGGGATGTCGTCATCGACCAGCGTGCGAAAAACGTAGAGCACCGCTGCCATGCAGACGGCCGTGGGGGCGTTGAAATTGTTGGCCTGTTGTGGTGAGGTGCCGGTGAAATCGACTTCGGCGCTGCGCGTGCTGGTATCGACCCGGATTGCCACCTTGATTTGCGCGCCGTTGTCGAGTGCCAGCGCGAAGCTGCCGTTTTTCAGGCGTGTGATGACGCGCCGCACCGATTCTTCGGCGTTGTTCTGCACATGGCCCATGTAGGCCTGCACCAGCGCCAGACCATATTGACCCACCATTTTGTGCAGTTCCTGCACCCCTTTTTCATTGGCAGCGATCTGGGCTTTGAGGTCAGCCAGGTTTTGCTGCGGATTGCGGCTCGGGTACGTGCCACTTTGCAGCAGTGCCAGCATGGCGGCTTCCTGCAAAACGCCTTGCGCCACCAATTTGACGTTGTTGATTTGCACGCCTTCTTCTTCAATGCGGCTCGAAAACGGCGGCATCGATCCCGGTGTGGTGCCGCCAATGTCGGCATGATGGCCGCGCGAGCCGACGTAAAACTGCGGCCACTCAGACACTGCCAGATACACCGGCGTGATCACCGTGATGTCGGGCAGATGGGTGCCACCGTGGTACGGGTCATTGAGAACGAATACATCGCCCGGTTGCATGTGACCGGCGTTTTCGCGAATCACTGTCGTGATGCTCTCGCCCATGCTGCCCAGGTGCACCGGCATGTGCGGCGCATTGGCGATCAAATTGCCGGCGGCATCAAACAGGGCGCAGGAGAAATCAAGCCGCTCCTTGATGTTGACCGAGTGCGCGGTGTTTTGCAGTTGCAAGCCCATTTGCTCGGCAATGTTCATGAACAGGTTGTTGAACACTTCGAGCAAAATCGGATCCACCTGCGTGCCCGCAGCAAAGTGCAGCGCACGTGCGCTGTGCCGCTCCAGCAGCAAATGGTTGAGCGCGGTCACGCTGGCACCCCAGCCAGGCTCGACCACGGTGGTGGCATTGTTTTCGGCAATGATGGCAGGCCCGGCAATCTGGTCGCCCGCTCGCAGGTCCTGGCGCAGCAACAAAGCGGCCTGGTGCCACTGGCCGCCCGAATACATGCGCACCGTTTCACGCCGGGGCACAACACGCGGCGCGTGCATTTGCTGGCGCAATTCGGCAGGCGCATCGCCCGCCAGCACCGCTTCGACCGATACCGCTTCGATCACCAGGTTTTTGCCCGGTAACAAAAAGGAAAACCGTTGGCGGTAAGCAGCTTCGAAGCTGGCGGTGATTTCCGCCAACGTGCCAAAAGGCACCAGCAGCGCGGTGTCGCTGCCCTCGTAGCGCACGTGCACGCGCCGGAATGTTTTGATCGAGCCGGTGCCACTTTGCTGGCTTGCAAGCTCGGCCTGTGCGGCGCTGGCGAGCGCCGCCAATTTGGCTTCAACCGTTGCCATGGCTTGCGGCGAGAGGGTGATTTCAACGCTGGTTTCACGGATCACATTCTGGTCGGCCAAGCCCATGCCATAAGCCGACAACACCCCCGCCAGCGGGTGCACCAGAATGCGTGTCATGCCCAGGGCATCGGCCACCAGACAGGCGTGCTGGCCCCCGGCGCCACCGAAGCATTGCAGCGTGTAGCGTGTGACATCGTAGCCACGCGCGATGGAAATCTTTTTGATGGCATTGGCCATTTGCTGCACGGCGATGTCGATGAAGCCTTCGGCCACTGCCTCGGCGCTGCGACCGGTTTGCTGCGCCAGCGCATCAAACTGGGTCTGGGCCGCAGCCAAACTCAGCGCTTCATCGGCGTGCGGACCAAACAGCTTGGGAAAATAGTCGGGTTGCACTTTGCCCACCATCAGGTTGGCATCGGTCACTGCCAAAGGGCCGCCGCGCCGGTAGCACGCCGGCCCCGGGTTGGCACCGGCGCTTTGCGGCCCGACCCGAAAGCGCTCGCCATCAAACTTCAGCAGCGAGCCGCCACCGGCGGCCACTGTGTGAATGCTCATCATCGGTGCGCGCATGCGAACACCCGCCACCTGGGTTTCAAATTCGCGCTCGAACTCACCCGCAAAGTGTGACACGTCGGTCGAAGTGCCGCCCATGTCAAAGCCGATCACCTTGATCGCCGGCTGCGCGAGAGTGCCTGCAACTTCTCCCGGCAGCGAAGACGGTAACTCGGACAGCGCCATTTGCGCCGTGCGCGCCATCCCCACGATGCCGCCGGCCGGGCCGCTCAGAATGGCATCCTTGCCCTGGAAAGCGTGGGCATCGGTCAAGCCCCCGGACGACTGCATGAAAAACAGTTTCACGCCTGGCATTTCCTGCGCCACCTGCTCGACGTAGCGGCGCAGGATGGGCGACAAGTAGGCATCGACCACGGTGGTGTCGCCACGGCTGACGAACTTCATCATCGGGCTGACTTCGTGCGAGCTGCTGATTTGCGTAAACCCGACCTCCTGCGCGATGCGCTTGGCGGCCTTTTCATGTGCGCTGTAGCGGTAGCCATGCATGAAAACAATGGCCACGCTGCGCAGGCCGTTTTGGTACTGAGTCTGAAGGTCACGGCGCAACTGCACTTCGTCCAGCGCGGCGACGATCTCGCCGTGCGCCGCGATGCGCTCATCGGCCTCAATCACTGCGCAGTACAACAGCTCGGGCAGGACAATGTGGCGATCAAACAGGCGTGGGCGGTTCTGGTAGGCAATGCGCAGCGCATCCCTGAAGCCCCGCGTCGTCACCAGCAGTGTGGGCTCGCCCTGGCGCTCAAGCAGCGCATTGGTTGCCACCGTCGTGCCCATTTTGACGCACTCCACTTGCGCTGGCGTGATGAGTTCATGCTGCTTCAGGCCCAGCAGGTGACGGATGCCTGCCACGGCCGCATCACGGTATTGTTCCGGGTTGTCGGAGAGCAGTTTATGCGTGACCAGGCTGCCGTCGGGCTGCTTGGCCACAATGTCGGTAAACGTGCCGCCGCGGTCGATCCAGAATTGCCAGCGTGGCGGACAGGGTTTGTGGTTCATGAAGTTTCTACAGACTGGCCGCCGAGCGCGCCGCCTGGTCGTAAATGCCTGAGAGCAGGCGCAGCAAGCGCGCCAGCTCGCCGATGTCCCTGTTCAGACCCTCGTTGGCGTTAAGCGCATTGATCAGGCACGACTCCCGAATGGCGCGGTAGCGCTCCACATAAGCGCGACCGCTGTCGGTGGACGCATAAGTCACTTCTTTGCCGGTCTTGCTGGAGGCCACCACGCCCAGGCCTTGCAGCTTCTTGAGCGAGTAATTGATCAGGTGCGTGTCTTCGATGTTCATGATGAAACAGATGTCGGACAGGCGCTTGTTGCGGGCGCGGTGCGTCACGTGATGCAGCACCAGTACATCCAGCGGCATCAGCTCCTTCAGGCCGGCCGCGCTCATGCAGTGCACGATCCAGCGCTCAAAGGCGTTGCCGGAGACGATCAGGCCAAACTCGAATTCGCTCATTTCAGCGCTCTTGGGCGAAACCAGATGGGCCGAGGAAACGATCGGGGCCGATTTCGGTCGAGCGACCCTGGCAGTGGCTGCAACTTGTGTTTTTGTGACCATCGAAACTCCAGCGCCGTTCTTCATTTTGGTTTTGATTGAGAGACATATCGATGATAATTCATTGACATTTTGTTGACGATTAGGGAAAACGCTGATGACCTGGTGTCTGTTAGCCATTACAGTGGGGTGTCTTTTCTTCAACCGAGATTGTTCATTAGGGTTTGGAGGGCAGGCGGATGCAGTGGTGAGTCAGTTTGGTCCTGACTGAGGTCTCCATAGCCTGTGCTATGGAGACCGAAGAAGGGCAAAAATGGCCGCCAATGCGCCGCTTGCACCCAAACAGCACCGAAGGTGCGCCTAATGGACAATCTCGGTTTAACCCAATGGAGTTTTTATGCAGCGTCGAATTTTTTCTTTGACTGCCGCGGCAGTCCTGGCGATGGGCTCTGGCCTGGTCAGCGCCCAAACCAAATGGGATCTGGCGGCAGCTTACCCGGCCAGCAATTTCCACTCTGAAAACATCCAGCAGTTTGCCAACGACATTGACAAAGCCACTGCGGGCAAGCTCAAGATCACGCTGCACGCCGGTGCCTCGCTGTTCAAAGCGCCCGAAATCAAGCGCGCGGTGCAAGGCGGCCAGGTGCAGGCCGGCGAAATCATTTTTGCCAATTTCCAAAACGAGTGGCAAATTTATGGCGCTGACGGTCTGCCTTTTCTGGCCGACAGCTACGATGAATCCAACAAACTCTACAAAGCACAAAGACCCCTGATCGAGAAAAAATTGGCCGAGCAGGGCATGCGCCTGCTGTATGCCGTGGCGTGGCCGCCGCAAGGGGTCTATACCAAGAAGCCGATTGCCGCTGCGGCCGACCTCAAGGGCGTGAAGTGGCGCGCCTACAGCCCGGCGACCAGCCGCATTGCCGAGCTGGTCGGAGCGCAGCCGGTCACGGTGCAAGCGGCCGAGCTGTCGCAGGCGCTGGCCACCGGCGTGGTGGAATCAACCATGACCTCGGGGGCCACCGGCGTTGACAGCAAACTCTACGAAAACCTCAAGTATTACTACGATCTGCAAGCCTGGTTGCCCAAAAATGCCGTGCTGGTCAACGCCAAGGCTTTTGACGCGCTGGACAAAGCCACTCAGGCGGCCGTTTTGAAAGCGGCAGCGGACGCTGAGGTGCGTGGCCTGGCCGCCAGCAAGCGCGTCAATACCGAATCGATCGCCAAGCTCAAAGCCAATGGCGTGCAGGTCTTGCCGCCTTCGCCCCAGCTCAAAGCCGACATGAAAAAAGTGGGCGACACGATGCTCAAGGAATGGCTGGCCAAAGCCGGTCCCGAAGGCAAGGCACTGATCGATGCCTTCAACAAGTAATCCATGCGTCGGTTGCTGAACTGGCTCTATGGCAGCGCCGCCAGCGCCGCGGCGCTGTGCATGGTCGCGCTGCTGTGCATGGTGATGCTGTCGATCGTGAGCCGGTTGCTGGGTTTCAACGCACGCGGCGTTGATTCCTATGCCGGTTACCTGATGGCCGGCGCCGGTTTTCTGGCGCTGGCGCATACGCTCAAAATGGGCGAACACATCCGTGTCACCCTGATCCTCCATGCACTGTCCCGGCGCTGGCAGCGCAAGCTCGAAATCTGGAGCCTGGCACTGGCATCCGTGCTCAGCGTGTTGCTGGCTTATTACAGTTGTCGCCTGGCTTGGCAATCGCTTCAATTCAACGACATCTCCACCGGCAGCGATGCCACACCGCTGTGGTTGCCACAGCTCAGCATGGCGCTGGGAACGGTGGTGTTTGCCATTGCCTTTGTCGATGATCTTGTGCTGGCGCTGCTTGACCGCAGGCCGGTGCACAGCAGCAGCGAAATGCTGCGCAACGAATGAGCCGGCCGGCGCAACCACATGAATGATTTTGTCGTCACCAGTTGGCTGCTGGCAGCGCTGTTTCTGATTCTGGGCAGCGGTGTCTGGATTGGACTGACCCTCTCTGGTGTGGCCTGGATCGCGATCCAGATTTTCTCGGCGCGCCCGGCAGGTGACGCGATGGCCGTGACGATCTGGGGTGCGGCATCGGGCTGGACGCTGACGGCTTTGCCGCTGTTCATCTGGATGGGCGAAATCCTGTTTCGCACGCGCCTCTCCAGTGACATGTTCAAGGGGCTTGCACCCTGGATGCAGGCGCTGCCGGGGCGGCTGCTGCACACCAACGTGGTCGGCTGCGCCATTTTTGCTGCGGTGTCGGGCTCCAGTGCGGCCACCTGCGCCACCATCGGCAAAATGACGTTGCCTGAGCTCAAGCGGCGCGGCTACCCCGAAGACATGACCATCGGCACGCTGGCCGGTGCCGGAACACTGGGGCTGTTGATTCCACCTTCCATCATCATGATCGTCTATGGTGTTGCGGCCGATGTCTCGATTTCTGACCTGTTCATCGCCGGGGTCCTACCCGGGATTTTGCTGGCGGCCCTGTTCTCGGGCTATATCGCGCTGTGGGCACTGCGTCATCCGGATCTGATTCCGCCGCGCGACCCGGTGATGAGCCTGGCGCAGAAACTGCGCGCATCGAGCAGTCTGATCCCGGTGGTGCTGCTGATTGTGGCGGTGCTGGGCTCGATTTACGCCGGCATTGCCACCGCCACGGAAGCGGCCGCCATCGGGGTGGTGGGCGCGCTGCTGCTGTCCTGGCTTCAGGGCAGCATGAACCGGCCCACATTCACGGCCGCGCTGATGGGTGCCACCCGGCTTTACTGCATGATTGCGCTGATCCTCTCCGGTGCTGCTTTCCTGAGTCTGGCGATGGGCTACATCGGCCTGCCGCGTCACCTGGCACAGTGGATTGGCAGCCTGGGATTGGGCCAGTTTGGCCTGATCATGGCGCTGATGGCGTTCTTCATCGTGCTGGGCTGTTTTCTCGACGGCATCAGTGTGGTCGTGCTGACGATGGGCGTATTGATGCCCACGGTGCAAAAAGCCGGCATTGATCCGGTCTGGTTTGGCATCTTCATTGTGCTGGTGGTGGAAATGGCGCAAATCACGCCGCCGGTGGGCTTCAACCTGTTTGTGCTGCAGGGGATGACGGGCAAACAATTGCCCTACATCGCCCGCGTGGCAAGCCCGATGTTTTTCCTGATGGTCGCTGCGGTGCTGCTGATTTATTTCATCCCTGGCATCGTGACCTGGCTGCCGCTGCAGATGAAGCATTGAAACCCCACGGTAGCCATTCGGTGCGGGTCATTTCTGGCAGCGCATAATGCCCGACATGAGATTGATTGCATTCATCGTGCCGCGCTTTTGTCGGCTCACCCACTGCTCGCGCTTGTATTTTTTGGTGTTGACAATGCTGGCTTGGAGTGTGGCATCGGCCAGCAATGATCTGGTGATCATCGGGGCCGACGAGAATGTCACTTTGATGCCGTTGGGAGTCTTGTTGCCGGCGCGCATCGACACCGGTGCCACCGAATCTTCGCTGGCGGTGCGCGATTTGACGGTGCGCTTCAAGGTGGCAGAGTTTCGTCTGCCGGCACAATTCGATCAAACCCTGTTTCGCGCGCGCGTGGTGAAATGGGTCAAGGTCCACAGCAGCGTCGGCATCGAGCGCCGACCGGTGGTTGAACTCGATCTGTGCCTGGGCTCCAGGATGCTGCGCACACCTTTCAATCTTGACGGCCGCCAGGGCATGCAGTTTCCGGTGCTGATCGGGCGCAATGTGCTGCAAGGGCGTTTCCTGGTGGATGTGCAGCAATCGCACACGCAGCAACCCCACTGTTCAAAGGATTCGCCATGAAGCGCCCGGCGTTGTGGCTGGCACTGGCGCTGGTGTTGTTGTCTGCCAGCCTGATCAGCTACCGCATCGTGGTGCTGCACTATCCGCCCTTGCCCAGCGCCAGTGGCGATGCCTGGAACCTGACGCTGGAGGCCACGCTCAAAGGCGATCCCGGAAAGGAACTCAAAGTGACGTTGGGATTACCCGAGGATGGCGGGCAGTATCTGGTCACGCAGGAACGGGTCGAGTCTGGACTGCTTGAATTTGAACTGAGCAAGAGCGGCACGCAACGCTTTGGTATCTGGAGCGGCGCAGCGGCTGAAGACGATGAGTTCATTTCCTACAAGGCGGTGATCGTTCCTGACCCGAGACCGCGCCTGGCCGAGACGATTCCGGCATTGTCGGCGTATCCGGCGGAATTTGACGCCGCCGAATTGGCGCTGCTCAACGCGCTGTCAGCACGCTGGAATCGGTTGCCGTCAAACGCCAAGCTCAACGCCGTTATGACCGCCAGTCAGAACAGTTGGGGTACACCCGCAATGACTCCAGCGCAGCTACAAAGCTGGACGCTGCTGGTTGCCAAACACGCTCCTGCATCGACACTGTTGGCCTTGCTTCGTGCCGCGCAGATTCCAGCCCGGGAAGTGCGTGGCCTGGCGCTGACGCAGAGCATTTCAGGTGACACCATGGCGTGGGTTGAAGTCTGGCACGAAGCTGCCTGGCAGCGCATCGATCCACGCACAGGCAAGCGTTTTGCCAGCAACGCCGCGCTGTTGCCGTTGACGTATGGCGGCACGCCCACCATGCAAGTGGCCAACGGCAAGCTGCTCGATGCTTCGTGGAACCTCGGGCACGAGACGATTCGCAAATGGCGCGTGCTCTTTGAGCGCGTGCGCACTTCACCGCATGCGCTGGATCGCTGGTCGCTGTTTCACCTGCCCGACAAATTTCAGGAAACGTTTCGCATTTTGCTGCTGGTTCCCATTGGTGCCCTGCTGATTTGCATCTTGCGCAACGTGGTGGGACTGCCAACCTTTGGCATCTTTATGCCGGTGCTGATGGCGCTGGCGTTTCGCAGCACTGGACTGGGCTACGGGCTTGGAATCTTTGTCGGCGTGGTGCTGGTCGGGTACGTGGTGCGGCGCTGGATCGACCGCTTGCGCCTGATGCTGGTGCCGCGGCTGTCGTTGATGTTGACGCTGGTGGTGGGTTTGTTCACGCTGATTGCGCTGGCGGGAAATCGCAGCGATCAGCGCCAGTTGATGGCCGTCGGGCTGGTGCCATTTGTGATTTTGACGATGACCATCGAGCGCCTGTTTGTGATTCTGGAAGAGGCGGGCAACTGGGAAGCCTTGCGCACCGCGGCCGGCAGCGCACTGGTGGCGACGATCACCTACCAGATCATTCGCTGGGATACCTTGCAACTGGCTTTTTTTGTTTATCCGGAATTGTTGTTGACAGTGGCGGCAGCGCAGTTGCTGCTGGGCCGCTACACCGGCTACCGGCTCTCCGAGCTGATCCGTTTTCGCGTCCTGCGCAAAAGGTCATGATCAGCCTGGCGCGCGAACTGGCCCAGCTCGGCGTGCTTGGAATCAATGGCCGCAACGCCGACTACATTTCGCGCTACAACCCGCGCAGCGCTTTTCCACTGGTCGATGACAAGGTGCTGACCAAAGAGCTGGCCCGCAAGCACGGCATCCCAATTCCGGGTACGCATCTGGTGCTGAACCACTACGGCGACATTGCCGGTCTGGGTGCGGCATTGGCAAGCTTGAACGAATTTGTCATCAAACCGGCACGCGGCAGCGGCGGCAGCGGCATTTTGCTCATCACCGGGCGTCAGGACGACAAATTCATCAAGTCCAGCGGTGAGACCCTGACGCTGGCAGCGCTGTGCTACCACGTCTCGGACATCATCTCCGGCATTCACTCGCTCGAAGGTCGCGAGGACCGCGTCATCATCGAAAGCCTGATTCATCCGGCAGCGCTGTTTGCCGGTGTCAGTTACCGCGGTGTGCCCGATTTGCGCATCATCGTCTATCGCGGCATCCCGGTGCTGGCCATGGTGCGCTTGCCGACCCAGGCTTCCGACGGCAAAGCCAATTTGCACCAGGGCGCGCTCGGGGCCGGCATTGCCATCGACAGCGGAGTCACGCTCAACGCCGTGCACCGCGGAGTCCTCATCACGCACCATCCCGACACCGGGCAGCCGGTCGCTGGCATCAGCGTGCCGCAGTGGGCAGAGATACTGGTCATGGCCGCCACTGCGGCCGACATGACGGGTCTGGGGCTGATCGGTGCCGACCTGGTGATGGACCTGGAGCGCGGGCCGTTGATGCTTGAGCTCAATGCCCGACCCGGGCTGGCAATCCAGTTGGCCAACCAAGTCGGCCTGGGATTGAGACTGCAACAAGTCGATGCCTGTTTCGATCAGATCGGCTCCTCGGTGACAGAGCGAGTGCAGTGGACGATGCAGGCTTTTGCGTTAGCGCCTTCAGGATGCCAGGTGGCACAAACTGTTCAGCCAGCAGTGTAGGCACCTACGGCCAAAACCCTAACTTCGTCGATAGACACTGGCGGTGCGCACCAGATTCCGGCCTTGTTGTTCCAGCGATCGCGCCGAGGCTGCCGCGCTTTCAGCCATGGGAACATTTTGCTGTGTGGCTTCATCAATTTGCACCACTAGTTGGGCAACCCGGTTGATGGCGATGCCCTGTTCGCCCGAGGCATTCAAAATCTCGGCCATCAAGGCAGTGACCCCATGCACTGCCTCAATCGAAGAATCAATCGTCTTGCGTGCGTCTGTCACTTGCAGCAGTCCGCTTTCAACCTGATGTACCGAGTCTTCGATCAGACCCTTGATTTCCTTCGCCGCAGCGGCGCTGCGCCCGGCCAAAGAGCGCACCTCGCTGGCGACCACCGCAAAGCCGCGCCCCTGCTCGCCGGCCCGTGCGGCCTCGACCGCAGCGTTGAGCGCAAGAATGTTGGTTTGAAAGGCGATGCCGTCAATCACACCGATGATGTCGGTGATCTTGCGCGAACTGGTGGCAATCGTGTCCATGGTACCAACCACCTTGCCGATGGCAATACCGCCTTCGGTCACCACCACGCCAGCATTCTGCACCAGTTGGTTTGCTTTCTTGGCATTTTCGACACTGCTCCTGACCGTTACCGAGACCTCCTCCATGTTGGAGGCGGTTTCCTGCAATGAGGAGGCTTGCTCCTGGGTGCGTCCGGCCAGGGCTTCATTGCTCTGGTTGATGACATTGGCCTCATTGCTGACCGACTCGGCACTGACGAGAATAGCCTCAGCCATCGATGCCAGGGCTTTTTGCATGGCATACAGCGCGTTCATCAACTGACCTACTTCATTCGAACCGGCACGGTCAATCGTGTTGCCAAGGTAACCCGCAGCAATCTGCTTGGCAATCGCCACTGCGGCGTTGACGGGTGCGGTGATGGCGTTTTGCAAACGCCAACCCAACACTAACAAAAGGGCAATGCCCAGCAGCATGGTCAGCACTCCAACATTGCGTACGATGGCATAGTTGGTTTGTGCTTCATCCATGGTCTGCCTGGCATTGATGTCCTGCTGTGACAATTGGGCATCAAGGTTGCCCTGTAGCAGGTGAAATTGCGCGTTCTCGGGGCCGTTGTAAATGCCCACAGCCTGTGCCAGGTCGTTCTTGCGCAAGGCTTCAAGCAGCGGCTGGAGCCCCTCGCTCAGGTAGCGGCCGCGCAGGACCGCGTATTCGTCCTGAATTTTTTTCTCCTCCGGTTCGTGACCGATGGCCAGATACTCGGCCCAGGTTTGATTGATGTTTGCAATGTTCCTTTCAACCTCAAGCACCAAGGGCTGCGTGGTCTCGGGCTTGCCTTTGGCAATTGCCTCAGCCACGGCAACATGGTTGCGCCATTGCAGACGTGCCAGCTTGTCCAGTAGGCTGATGGCGTGTGCGCCCTCGCGATAGAGTGATTGCACTTGCTGGTTGGTTGAACCCATGCCGCTTAGTCCCAGCGCCCCCACTGCGGCGATGATGACTGCTGCGATCAGCGTCAACCAGCTCAATCGGGCCCGGATAGTGGGATGCAGCAAGCGCTCCAACAACCCGGGCCAGCCCGTATGCACCACATTGCCGTGCTCGATTCGCAAGCCTTTGGCACGACCTTCCCGAAAACGCTTGTAAAGGGCTTCAACTGGCGCGATGGTCTCGCGCTCGGGCTTCATCCGCACCGACGCGTACCCCGTGATTTGACCGTTTTCCCAGATCGGCGAGACGTTGGCCAGCACCCAATAAAAGTCGCCGTTCTTGCGCCGGTTCTTCACCAATCCGGTCCAGGTTTTGCCGGTGGGTAAATCGCGCCACATGTCGGCAAACGCTTCTTCGGGCATGTCCGGGTGGCGCACCAGGTTGTGCGCCTTGCCCATCAGTTCTTCTTCGGCATAACCGCTGGTTTCGCAAAAATCAGCATTGGCAAAGGTGATGCGGCCTTTGGCATCGGTGCGAGAAATAGGCGACTGGTTGTCGCGCAAGATGTACTCGATTTGAGTGACTGGTTGATTGTTACGCATGGGATGACCTGGTTTGTTCCGCTGGCAGACTTCCTTAGGGCTTGTAAAGTAAATAAGTTATTGCTTTACAAGCCCTTAGCCGCGGCACGCTGATATTATGATCCATCACGAGCTCGAACTGCGGGCACCGATGGCACGATGCAGGCTTTTGCGTCGGACTTCCTGCTCAGAACCGAAAGCGTTTGCGCGTGAGCGCCAGCGCCAGCCAGAAACCACCCACCGTATAGGCTGCCAGCACCGCCACCGGGCGCAGCACCTGCACCGGCCATTGATCCATAAAGAGTGGGCGCACCAGTTCGACCGCGTTGGTCAGTGGC